>NZ_JAXOFP010000013.1:0-76849 GCF_041224285.1 Corynebacterium drakensteinense | reverse complement strand
AGATGCGGTCTTCCACGAGACGGACCACGCGGTCCTTTGCATCCTGGTCAAATTTTTTGGGCATGTTCCAGATTTTCCCATCTACTCAAACGGAACAAAACCTGGGACACTTCAATGCTGATGGCACGGTTCGCCCAACCCTGGCTGGCTTGCTTGCTCTTGGAACCTACCCACAGCAATTTTTCCCGCAGTTATCGATTACCTTCACCCATTATCGTGGCACAACTAAAGCCAGCGACGCATCCGGAATCCGCTACACGGATACGTTAACCGTTGAAGGGCCGATACCGCTGTTGATCGAAGAGGCTACTCGCAAGGTGCAGGCAGCCTCACCCCGGGGCGCTATCATGCGCGGGGCGTTTCGGTACGATCTTTTTGATTTCCCTCCGGTTGCGGTACGAGAAGCCATTACCAATGCTGTCATGCACCGCGATTATTCACCGGAAGCTCGTGGCACACAGGTCCAAGTAGATTTGTTCGCCGACCGCTTGGAGGTCCGTAATCCAGGTGGACTGTACGGCGCTGTCACTGTCGATACTTTGGGAACGGATGGCATTTCGAGTTCACGGAATCTTGCACTATCACGCATTTTAGAATCCACTCCGTATCTTGACGACGGCTTCGTGGCCGAAAATCGTGGCTCCGGCTACCAAGAGATTTTAGATAAATTGCACCGCGACCTCCTGCCGCCACCGGAAGTTCGGAACAGTCTTACACGCTTCGCTTTGCTGTTTTATAAGCGCGGCGAGACAGAACATACAACGCTCACAAAACACGCGGAATCCTCAGCTCATGCGCATTCCATAGCGCACTCTAAGCCCGCGGCAAATAGCTCCACACGCGAGGCGATTGTGGATTACTTGCGCGCGCATGATTCTGCCAGCACCAAAGAACTAGCCGACGCTGCGGGCGTGACAGCAGAAACCATCCGGCGTAGTCTCCGCCAGTTATTAACCGAAAATCTTGTGCGCGCTACAGCCCCGCAGCGGAGCCCAAAACAGCGTTACCGGTTGACGCAACAGACACCTGCGTCGGCGTTCAGCTAGCTAAACTACGCGCTACGTCGACTGCGTAGCGCGCGTTCTTCGTCTTCAACGCTTTGATTGAACTCCATCTTGGATGCCTGCCATTCATCTTCGGTCATGCGCAAGCGCCAATACCCAGAAATGGAAGTGTCCTCTTTCGCGATATTGCCGTCCACGTACAAAAACTTTCGGACGTCTTTGATCATTTCGGCAACGCCATGGATAAACCAGCTGGTTCGCTTCGCTGGGTAACCGGCCTCACGGATAGCAGAAACCAAAGCAGTACCCGGCATGCTCCCATCCCGCAGCACCCAATGCAGGTTGGCACCAGCCGGTTCCGGCATGGGCACGGTGCACTCTGCATCGACGATCTCCAGATAGACATCGGCAGTGGTGTTTTCCGGCAGGTTTTCCAACGCGGCGGCAATCGCAGGTGCTGCGGCTTCGTCACCAGCCAAGACAAAATGTTCGTAGCTGTCGCTTGGGTGCCACTTTCCACCAGGGCCCAGAAAACCGATGCGTTCACCAATCTTCGCGTTCTGCGCCCACGCCCCGGCAACACCGTGCTCGCCATGCACCACAAAATCGATCTCAAAATCTCCTGTGGCCGGATCAATTCGGCGGAAAGTGTAGGTCCGGCGCACCGGCTGGTGCTCCCTCGGCTGGGTTTTCTTTATCTCTTCTACGTCAAATGGCCAGCTATAGTCAGCCCCTGCTGGCGCAAAAAGCAGCTTGACATAGTGGTCAGTGAACGGAAATTCGCCTCCGGCCAAGCTTGGGCAAGAAAAACTGAGGCGCACCATCGTGCGGGATAACTGAGTACGCCCCGTGACGGTGGCTTCCCGTACTTGCCGTTTTTTCTTTGGCTTTTCCGACTTCTCTGGCTTCGCGGTATTGTTCACTAGCTTCTCTTCAGCTGTCGCGTTCATCTCCGAGGAATTCATAAAGCATAGCCTACCTTTCCAGAACACAGCCGACCTCGTCTACGCCACTTCGGCAAACCCCATCAGAGACAATCCCCATCAGCGACAAACCCCATCAGCCGCGCCCAGCATCTCTAGCAACCACATCTTCCAATAAAGCGGCAAAGCGCTGACCAGTCTTTTCCCAGGAAAACTGTTCCGCGAACTTTTTTGCACCCGCACCGAGCTGTGCACGCAAGGAGTCGTCGGCAAGAATTTTTTGCAGCTGTACCGCCAGTTCCTCTGGAGTATCAGCGAGCAATCCAGTGCCCCCATGCCCGACGGAATCACGCAGACCAAAACTATAACCGACCGTCGGGACGGCATGCTTACCTGCTTCGACGACGGCTAAACCCCAGCCTTCTTTCCGCGACGGCATCACGTGCACTTCGGCACGCTCCAATAACGCGTGCTTGTAGTCGTCGGTGACTTGCCCATGAAAGAACACGCGCTCGCCCACCCCAGACGCCGCCGCGTAGGCCCGCAATTTGTCTTCCCACCAGCCCGAACCGATGACATCCAGCACGACGTCGTCGGCAAGCTCAGCCGCTCCGTCCAACCCAGCTAAAGCATCGATGGCGTGCTCAATTTGTTTATGCGGAACCAGCCGCGACAGCGTGACAATGTGCACCCCACGACGCTCCAGACGCGGCAGCAGCGCAGGCACCTCATCCACACCGTTTTCAATGATCGCAGCATCCGGAATCCCGAGCTCCTGCAAATCCTCCTTGGAGGCCTGCGAAACAGTCACATAGGGCGCGCCCCGGTACACCTTCGGCGCGATTTTCGATTCCAACAACCAACCTATCCGCGCCAACAGCGGCCCAGCAACCGGCCATTGTTCCTGGTGACAGTGGTGTGTGAGCAGCACCGTTGGACGAAACACCAAGCGCGCAAAAAATGGAATCCCGTTTTGCGTATCGACGACTACATCAAGGTTCGACAGCGTGCCCAGCCCCAGCTTGCCGACGAGCATGCCCAACAGTGCTTTCGGATACACCGTGAACTTCCCGCCGCTACGTGAATAACGCACGCCATCGCGCACCGAACGCCGCGGCATATCAGTATGTGCGGCGGATCGGTAGATCACCTCATGCCCTGCTCGCGCGAGATATTCCCCAACCCGCTCCAAATACAGTTCGGAGCCGCCGCCTTGCGGGTGGGTGGAATCGCGCCAACACAGCAATAAGATCTTCATACTCCCTACCACCTTAGCTGGGTGAGAGGGGGCAAGAGGGGCGAAGGCCTAGCTGCATCCTAGTGAGTCGAGAGGCTGCCTCGGGTAAACCGATAACACTCCCATATATGAGGCTCCCAGCCTTTTAAGCTTCGCTTCTGCAGAGATATCATCATACGCAGCCAAAGAAACCGCATCTGATTGGCAGGTAGGATTAGATAATTCAACACTGACCACTGACTGCCGATAATCAAACTCAGGTGGACGCGTAACAATATGCGCGAAATCACCGTCATAAGTTACCGAAATCTCTCCAGACCCCGGCAGATTCAACTCATGCTCGTACAATAACTCATTCCGGTCCAAATTAACCGCAAATAATCTCCCGCTTTCACTCAGGCTATAAAAAGTCCGGTTGTGCACCGTATGAAATCTGCCCATTTTCGCAAATTCAATATCAGGGAATTTTCGTATACCAGATACAGCAACAGAATCAGTATTTTCATGAAAAACAGCCGAAACTCTCGTATCAGATTCATCGGTAGCAACTACAGGATACTGCCCACTACATTCCAGCTGATTTCCGTCCCCGATCAGCTGAAACCTCCAATCGATAGGTTTACGCACAATTTCTTCGCCCACGGACCAAACTGCAAGATCAGCTGTCCCTGGCTTTCCAAGCTCTCCGCCGTCAGGGTGATGCTCAATCCATTTCACAGTCCCGTCATCACATGCGGCTACTGCGTCTGGTCTAACCGTCGTCATTGTTTCCCGCAGACCGTGACCATCGACAACCGCTAATCGTGCAGCATTTCCTTCTCCCCGACCGGTTTCATTAAATTCATAGACTGCTACTGATGCGTCGGGTGAAGTAGTCGCCATCGATTGTGTTCCTGCACCGAGCCCCGACAACACATAGCGTTGGCGAATCTGCAGATCTGAATTCAAGGCAACTAATGAATCGCGATCTGGGGCTATAAACCCACCTTGGAACCTATGAATAGAAGGAAAATAAGTACGCGCAAGAAGATGAGCAACAGCACCTGAACCATCAGTTTCCGACCAGAACAACAAATTATTGTCATACGGCTGCAATGGTCCACCGACTTCAGACGAGATCCCAACATACACAGGGTGACTAGTGCTTTCGGTGGCTGTTTTTCTTTCTCCAACTGAATTCCGAAGCATCAACGCGCCGACCAAAGCCAGCACGATCAACAGCGAGACTACGCCACCAAATATTATAAATTTTTTATTCATCAGAGCATATCTTTACCGTGTGAACGGACCTGCTTTAGTTCCATGACAAATGCGACCAAAAGATTGAGAAAAAAGAGAGCAAACGCAGAGCAAATATAGGTGATCATTGTTCCAAGTCCGGTGTACGGTTCAGGATATTCACTAGCCTCAACAGCGGCCATAGGCACTGCAAGGCCTGAGGCGACGCCAATCGACGCGAGTACACAACCCCGAAAAGTACTGCGCAACTTCATACTGACAAAAATAGAGCAGGCAGCAACAGTTACTACACAACCTAATATTTGCCATAGAGGGTAATCACCAGCTGGTTCAGGTACATGCTGCGCCCCATCACTAGGCGACCATGTCAACCAAACAATCGGGGCTAACACACCGGCTGCCACACCACACATCAGCAATAACCAAACCGGATAAGAACGCTGTGGCTGGTCTATCCTCCGCTGCACCTTAGGGTTCGACGCCGAGTGCTCGTCACGCAGAGCTTTCCTCCGAGAAATCAGATAGCTGAGCCAAATGACTCCTCCGATTATCATCGAAGGAACAACGCTGAACAATAACACCAAGTATAGAAAACTCGGAAAATCAAAATTATCCACAGTGCCCTATTCTTTGAAAAATTGCAATTCTCTCTGCTTCCATCCTTGTCTCATATTGATTTAACTAGTTGCCCAATCAAACCCTTTAACTCCGATGGTGTAACTATCCCGGACTCGACCACAAGGACCTGCCCGCAGCCACATCAAAACGTCGCGGACCACCCATCCGCTCATACTGGGCACAGATCGCACCACACACTCGGAACGGTTCTTCGCCGAAAAACGCTCAACATGTTCTAAGTCACTTTCTCTAGTTACAATGATTACACTCATAATATAATTTCCTACCCAAAAGGCAAGACTTTCAGCGAAGATCGGCCAATAAAAACTGGACCCCCCAACTACAACCTCCAACACGCTATATCCTGGAAGCCTATGCGTCCCGAACTGCGCCATCCCCTGCACCACACGCGCCGCCATGCCAGCTTAGCCCGGTCGATCCGTCTGCTGCGGTCTTTCGGTTACGAGCAAACCCAGCCACGCAAGTTTTATGAGCCACTGGCCCGTGATACCGCGCAACAACTGACAGCAATCCACCATGATCTGCACGGCACGGGGCTGGACAAGTTATCGGTGCTGGATGTGGGCGGCGGCCCCGGGTATTTTTCGGCGGCTTTCGCCGAACACGGCGCGCACTATATTGGCTTGGAACCAGACGTTTCAGAAATGACTGCGGCCGGAATCACGCTGGATACCGCGGTTCGTGCTTCCGGCACAGCGCTGCCTTTTCGAGATAACAGCGTCGACATCGTCTATTCCTCCAACGTGGCCGAGCACATCGCGCGCCCCTGGGAAATGGCCGAGGAAATGGTGCGGGTTGCACGCAACTTGGCGGTCATCAGTTACACGGTGTGGCTCGGTCCTTTCGGCGGGCACGAAACAGGGTTGTGGCCGCATTATATTGGCGGCGATTTCGCCCAGCGTCGCTATGAACGCAAGCACGGGCATCCACCAAAAAATATCTGGGGGCATTCGCTTTTCGACGTCTCCGCCCGCGAAGGACTTCACTGGGCAGCCGAATGCGGCTACCGTACCTACTGTTTTCCGCGTTACCACCCCAGCTGGGCCTGGTGGATTAACTCTGTACCGGGCCTGCGTGAGCTCGGCACCTCAAATCTGGTGATCGTAGTGGATAAAACGCGAAACAAGTTAAGGCTTAAATAATTTGACAACCAAACACTTCGAACATCGTTTTAGTCATCATCAATTTTTTTCACAGCTTTTTTCACAATTGACCTAAGCGCATTCTTAATAGGTTGTGTAAGCATTTTCTTCGCAGCCGCAGCAATTGCCCCACCAGGTATAGCACCAAAAACACAATCAACCGCTACGTCTACAGCAATATCTGCTGCTTCATCGACGGAAGCTCCCCGCTTGAGAGCATTCTGAATTTGAGTTTTTCCTGAGCCAGCCACCGCGCTTCCCGCGCATCCAACAATTGCACCGGCAGCCCATAAAGGCAATGCTCGAGTACTCACTGCACCATCAACATCAGAACGCGGAGATTCAGCAAGCTCTAGAAAATAATCACTTTGAGCATCAGTGAGTTTCCCAGAATTCTGCGCTTCTCGAATAATACGAACAAACTCTTCTGAAGCATGTTCAGCGTCCTGACGGGCAACCCCAATATTTGATAGGTCCGTCTCAGTTGGATTTCTTGGAAATTCATTTTCTAGCACATATGCTTGTTCATGATCAACTGTTGCGTTCGCGTGCCCATCAGAGATACCAGAAACAGCAAGAGTAAAAACGATTGGTACTGCCAAAGCCTTACGCTTTACTCAAGTTTTTGAACATACATACCCGAGCTTCCCTTCTCTTAGCTACAGTTGGTATGTATAACCAAACTAATATTCAGAGGCCAGAAAAGGAACGACCGATGCATGAGCGTTTTACTTTTGTTATAGTTTCGTTATCTTTACTTTCGCTATGCTTACTTCATACAGCCGTCGATATGATGATCGCTGCCGACTCGCAAGCATCCATCCCGTTGATACTTTTCATTATTGCAGCACCAATTACAACATTTATTTATTTTGGAGGGAAAGCTCTGGGCCAGGAAATAAACCTCGGGATTATCGCTGGCAATGATGTTCGAATGTTTGTATTTTCTGCAATGCTATTCACAGCATTCATAGCCCCTTCTTCAATCATGCACAACGAATCGCTATGGGATTGGGGGGTTGACATTCTAATCATTATATTATTATCGATTTTGACTACACGGTTTTTTAAACTTTTCATCAAACAATTAATTGGCGATGAATTTGTTTAACAAGGCAAATCTAAGCGCCGCACTACGGCGGCGCGTCTCAATCCGGGATGATCTTGTCTATCATTGCCGCTACGGCTATATGGATCAGGCTAGCAAGCAGTGCAAACCAGATATTTTCCGTAACGAAGAAATACAACACCGTTAACAAAACCAGCCCAATTACATTTCCTAAAGCCTGCGTATGAAATACCGATAGACCAGAGAGAAAATAAACCCCACGCGCGACCATACCCGCGAATCTATCAAGTGATAATCCAAGTAGCAGAGCAATAACCCCCACTGCAGTGCAGAAGCAAAGCTGATTGTTACCAGTCCGCCTAAGGCATGCGTCACCCCTAATGCCGCTGCAAACGGAGCAGCTGCTATCAAGATAATCAGAGCTACCCGGCAATGAAACTGGCGGAGCTTTTCAAGCTATCCAAAAAATCACAATCCAATCTGCAGCTGCATGGGCTTCTGTTGGTGGTACGGGCCTGACCCCTGTTTGGTGGACACCTTAAATATCCAGGTTGGGGACCTACACACAAACCATTAGATAGCTCAAGCGCAATTCTCCAGACTAGCTAAAAGTGAGAAGCCCCTGAGCAAAAAGCAGTTCTTCAACGGGTCATGAGATACTCGCTATTAAGCATACCCATCTGAATTTGAGACCAATACCTACCATTATGGAATGTCGCCTCTCTACGAACCCCCTCCGTTTTGAAACCAAGGCGTTTATATACATGGATTGCCCGCAAGTTGAATTCCCAAACGCACAGTTCTACTTTGTTGGCGCGAAGCTCTTCGAAGGCAAATCGAAGAAGCACTCGAATGGCATCCGTTCCAAACCCCTGATCAACATGCTCGCCGCCGATGATGATTCCAATATTTCCGATCCGTACAACAGGGTCTATCCCCCAAAGAGTAACATGTCCAAGAAGTTGTCCAGTTTTAATTTCCTCTATGGAAAAGCCGAAGTCGCCCGAATTATTATTCTTGCTCCAAGAGCGAAACTGCTCTGCAACGGACATGTCTGAAGAAGGTGCGACCACACCGCTCTGATACGGTTTCCAAGCCGGATCGTTCCACCATGAAACCAACTTCGGCAAGTCTTTTTCGCTAAGCGAACGGAGACGAACCACGTCACCTCTCAAAAGGGACATTGAGTAGTCATGCAGATCGGCCATTATCTCACCTTACCAACTGTAAGTGAGTGAAGAGAAGTGGCTATGGACTCAGTAATCCTTGAGGTTTCCTCTGCAATATCAAGTAGGGAAGAGACGGCTATCCGATCTTGCGTTGGAGAGCTCAAAGCGCGGGGAGAATACGGGACTGACCAGCAAATCGCGTCATGGCTCGCCGAATCCCTGAAAAGAACTCCCCGAAAGTCCCGACAGCGGTGGAGTTCGGGGAGCCTAGCACCCGATTCAGCGCCGTAGACCGCGTCCGCAACCAACGTTCACGCAGCTCCTCCGCTGTGAGACTGTGCGGGCCTGCCGCGAGAAAGCCATCTGCGATCACACAGGCTTCCTGCGTACAGGTGTTGAGCAAAGAAGGCACAGCTCTACTTCCACTTCATCGCTCGCTGCGCCATCAACGTGAGTATCGCGGTCACAGCGACCAGATAGCCGAGCCCAATTCCAACGTCACCCCACGTCCCCTCGCCATTGAGCGGCATCGTCACGGCCTCGCGCATGTGGTAGATCGGAGTGTACGGTGCAGCCGTCTGCGCCCAGCTCGGAAGCGTCTCAATCGGCATCATGGCTCCACCGATCATTCCCAAGGGGATGATGATGGCGACCGCTGCCATGGAGACGCCGGCCATCGACGGCAGAATGATTCCGACGAGTACCCCAAGCATGAAGAAAAGCAGGAAGCCCAGGATCAAGGGCAGGAGTGCAATCGGCGCGGTCGCCTCCGGAGTCATGCCGAGTGCCATTGCGATGCCGAAGAGGGCAAGGGCCTGCGTTATCAGGAAGATCATGCCCGCCGTCGCCTGTGCGGCAATGACCGTGTTTGAGGAGATGGGGAAGCTCCGTAGGACGACGAACATTCCGTTTTCGCGCCACAGCGCAAGGTGGGTGGCGCCCGCGAAGATTCCCACGAAGGCCGCGCCGAAGGCCATGACGTTCGCGCTGATCGGCCCGGTGAGGTCCATTCCTTCGATACTGTCACCCATCGTCAACACGAGCGCAACGAGTAGGCCCGCCGGGAAGAGGAACGTAAAGATAAGGGTCGCCCAGTCGCGTAGGTCGTAGCGAAGAAGGACATTGGTTAATGCGCGGTATCTGGTCATGCTACGCAATCCCTTCCGGTGAGCTGGAGATAGACGTCCTCGAGGCGCCCATCGCGGACTTGGGCGTGCCGTGTATCGATCCCGCCTTCAGCGAGGCGCGCGAACAGAGCGGCCGTGTCGTGAGACCGAACCTCGAGCCCGTCTTTGGTGACCCGCACCGCGTCCGGGCCAAGAAGCGTCGCCACCGCATCCGCCTGGTGGAGAGCATTGGGGAGAATGACCGTCGAGCCGAGATCGGCCTCGGCGACGAGGCGGCTCGGGCTCGACGTCGTGAGAATCTTGCCCTGTTCGACGATCGACACCGTGTCACATAGCCGCTCAGCTTCGTCGAGGTAGTGCGTCGTATAAAGGGTGGTCATCTCCAGAAGATTGGTCGACTGGAGCAGGGAGACCAACGAGTACCTGGCTTCGGGATCGAGGCCTGCCGTCGGCTCGTCGAGGAAGAGGACTTTCGGCCGGTGCACAATCGCGGTGGCGACGGCGAGTCGCTGGCGCTCGCCCCCGGAGAGATTCTCCACTTTGGTGTCAGCCGCCTTCGCGAGGTTGAGGGCCTCGATGAGCGTGTCGATCGTGGAGTGCTCTGCGCCCTGGATCGCACAGACCGCGCGAAGGTGCTCGCGGAGTGTCGTCTTCGGGAAGAACGCCGACTGCTGGGGCTGGATCCCGATCTGGGACAGCAGGGCTAGATTGCGCGGATAGGGCGACTGGCCGAGGACTCGGATCGTTCCTTCCGTCGGCTTTCGAAACCCTTGGATCGCGTTAAAGAGCGTCGTCTTGCCCGCCCCGTTTGGACCGATGATCCCGTGGAACGAACCTTCTTCCACCTGGAGGTCGAGGTGGGAAAGAATCGTCTTCCCCTTAATGACGACGCTTACGTCGCGTACGTCAACTGCATAGTCAGTCACGTGTGACCTTTCTCGAGTGCTGTTGCGGTGGGTGGGATACGGACATCTGTGAGCGTATCCCACCCACCCCGGAACCGAAGTGAATCACTTCGAGTTGCTTCGTCAACCGTGGAGAACTCCAGGATCGTGTTCGAATAACTGTGCGTGATATGAAGTGCCCCGAGTTTTGTTCCTAGGCATTTGCTTTTATTTCTATTATTGCCTGTGGCGGGTTCTGCTTCCAAAATTCAGTTTCGACTTCGACCGGGGTTCGGTATCCCAAACTTTGATGCAGCCTTGTCTCGTTCCACCATGACACCTACTCGAACGTCGCGATTTCTACCTCGACAACATCATCCCACCTGCGGATATGAATCAGCTCGTTCTTGTAGGAACCATTAACGTTTTCCGCCAAAGCATTGTCATAGGAATCACCAACAGTCCCGGTGGAAGCGATAATGCCATGCTGGGCAAGTCGCTCGTTGTAGACCACGCTGACATACTGCGACCCGTGATCCGAATGGTGAATGAGACCTGTTGTTTCCTCCGCACACACAATTACCTGGTTGAGAGCTTGCAGCGGCAAAGCCTGAAGTGCGCATGGAATCTGATAGCGCCCACCCAACGATCCGTCGGGAGTACACGTCGGTGACAAACGCGGCATACACAAAGCCTTTCTTCGTGCGCACATAGGTAATGTCAGCCACCCACAACTTATTCGGTGCTTCGGCACTGAATTCGCGTTGCACTAAATCCGGGCGCAGATCAGGCACGCTAGCTTTTCGGGTTGTAATAGGTGATCGGCCTTTGCCTTTGCCTGAAACACCAGCCAGGCGCATCAGCCGGGCAGTGTGCTCACGACCGATATCAATTCCTTCACGGCGTAGAGCATGCCACATTTTCCGCACACCGTAAACACCGTAATTAGCTTGATGAACAGCACTAATACGTTCAACCAGCACGCCGTCACGAAGGCGACGAGCACTTAATCCACGGGCCTTGGACTGGCGATAACCACGCGAGGTAATGAAGCCACCTTCGCGATTGTTCTTCAACGTCGTACAAATAAACTCGACTGAGAAACGATCCCGGTATTCATCGATGAACCGGATCATTTCCGACGTTTCGGGTCGAGTTCCGACGCGAAAAAAGCCGAGGCAGCTTTCAACAACTCATTGGTATCCCGCAGCTCTTGATTTTCACGGCGTAGCCTCGCGTTTTCGGCAGCCAAATCTTCAGGCACAGGTTCTGGGATGGTTCCCGAACGGCGAGCAGGCTTAAGTCCATCGTCTTGCCGTGTGCCATGAAACCCCTAGCTTTGGGGCTACTGCCTGGCACGCGGCCTGCATCGACATATTTTCCGCCACGATGCGATCTTCCACGAGACGGACCACACGGTCCTTTGCATCCTGGTCAAATTTTCTCGGCATATTCCAGATTTTCCCATCTACGAAACCGGAACAAAACCTGGGACACTTCAGACACCTGACACCCTCGCTGTACCGAAAATGGAGTTTTAACTACTCAATAGTTTTTCGGTCTCCAATCTACGGAATCGTAATTCTCTTTCTGCTCCGTACCGCGCCGAGCCTTCGAAAGGCAGCTCGGATAAATCCATCTGCTTCACCACGTCGAAAACTATTTTTACAGCAGCCTGCATCACCGGACGCTGTAATCCAATACTCGCGCAAAAATCTTCCCAGTGTCGCGCCCGAATATCCTTGGTTTTTCCCGCAATCGGAAGCGCCATCGTCATGTCCCTATAGAACACGGTCGATGGCACGTCATAGACTGGCGATACCTTCCACTTCCCGGAACTCGATTGCAGCACAGAGATATTCTTGGCATGCACATCACCGTTGCCAGTCAACCAGGCATAAAAAAATTGCATGAAAAGATTTCTCGTGGCAACCGGCGGTGCATTCACCGTTTGTTGCACGGCACGCACGACGTCTTCAGCCGAAACATCATATTTCTTTGCCGGCAAAATATTCAATAACTGGGCTGCGTCCTCCATCGCCCATCGTTGCCCGGCATCACTACGGTCAAACCTCTGCACCAACAATCCCGGACGCCCTACCTGGTCATGCACTACCTCATGCTTGGCAACGGGTATACCCAGCTCCCGTGCATGGCGTAAGTGAAAAGCCTCATTAGCGACTAAATGTGGGTGCTCCGGTGGGTCAATCTTTAGGATTCCATGCCTGCCACCAATGCGCACAGGAGCATTAACCATCGATGAAGACGCTTTAGCTTGTACGCCCGCGATGCCCACACCGTCCACTGACGAGGTGAGAGCTGCAAAATCTTGCAGTCTCACATCTCCCATGACCAGTGACTTTTGCTCTTGAGGTTTCGTGCCTTCAGGAACTACTTGAACATCGCCAGGTAAATCATTGCCTATTGCCAATATCAAGCTTAACTCATCATCAGAAGAAGTTTTCACAGCTTTCCGCAGCACGGTGAGACGGTGCCCTTCAGGCAACAGCCCTGCAAAAAAGCTCGGCAATCCTCCACCCGGCATCGTCACTGCTGCAGAATTAACCGGCAAGGTAGTCGCTACAGGCGCCCCGGAATACTCTCCGACATAAGTAAACGAGAGAACCCCTACTTGGTCTTTAACTATTTTCCCGGCTAAGACACCATTTTTATATACATCAGCGTGCGTGATTCGTTTCAGACTTTCCATTACCGAATGTCCAGCTCCAAGCCGAGGGTCTCCAAGGTTGCCAGCACAGCTTTCACACTGGGGCTACCAGTACCCTTCTCAATTTCACGCAACGTGCGATCAGAGATCCCAATCATCAAGGCAAGTTGCGGTTGGGTGAGCATGTATTCCTTACGAGTACGCCGGATTACGCTACCCAGCTTCCGCGCTTGCGTCGTACTATCAGCAGGTTGCAAACAACCAGCTCCAACATGTGAGCCAGACATCAGGACGGAAAAATCCTTCCGATTAGGTGTATTTTTAAGTTAAATCCTAGTCCAGAAAACCGAAATCGGAAAGATCCTTCCGATAATGTTCTTCGTCACGCCGTTTTTGCATGCAAAAAGCGCAAACGGAATGATCTTTCCGTTTGCGCTCAAACACCAGGCCCCAGGCAGGAAGTCTTATCTCAGCGCTTTCCTGCCCTAGACCTAGACCGGCAACAGAGCAGAATGCCAGATTTACTTCGTTGCAGAAGCTTCCTCGATGCGGGACTTCAAAGCCTCGAACTGCTCCAGAACCTCATCCGGGACCCGTGAGCCCAAGAAGTTAAGGTACTCAGCATTGTCGTCGACATCGCTAGCCCACTCTGCCGGATCCACAGCCAGGACTTCTTTGACCTCATCCAAGCTGGTTTCCAAACCGGTCAGGTCCAAGTCCTCGGCACGCGCGGTGTTACCCACGATGGTCTTTTCTGCGCCGACCTTGCCGTCGACACGCTCGGTGATCCACTTCAGCACACGGGAATTTTCGCCGAAACCAGGCCAGATGATCTTGCCTTCGTCGTTCTTGCGGAACCAGTTAACCAGGAAGATCGACGGCATCAGGTCGCCGCCCTTCTTGCCCATGTCAATCCAGTGCTGCAGGTATTCACCAGCGTTGTAGCCCATGAACGGCAGCATCGCCATTGGGTCGTGGCGCAGCGCACCGACGGTTCCCTCGGCAGCGGCAGTCTGGCCGGAAGCCAGCAGCGAACCGATCATGGTGCCGTGCTCCCAATCGAAAGCTTCGGTCACCAGCGGGATGGTGTCGGCACGACGCCCACCGAACAGAATGGCGTCGATCTTCACGCCACGCCAGTCGTCGTATTCCGGGGCAGCGACAGGACACTGGGAAATTGGCACGCAGTAGCGGGAGTTCGGGTGCGCAGCCTTCTCCGCAGAATCCGGGGTCCAGTCATTACCCTTCCAGTCAATCAGGTGCTCTGGAGCGTCCCCATCCATGCCTTCCCACCAGACGTCGCCGTCGTCGGTCAGCGCAACGTTAGTGAACAAGGTATTGCCTGGTTCAATAGTGCGCATCGCAATAGGGTTGGACGCATAGTTGGTGCCCGGCGCGACGCCGAAGAAGCCGTTTTCTGGGTTCACGGCATACAGACCGTCTTCGCGCAGGTGCATCCACGCGATATCGTCACCGACTACCTCTGCGGACCAGCCATCCAGAGTTGGGGTGATCATGGCCAGGTTGGTCTTGCCGCAAGCGGATGGGAAGGCGGCGGCAACGTTGTAGTTTTTACCTTCTGGGCTGGTCAGCTTCAGGATGAGCATGTGCTCAGCCATCCAGCCTTCTTCTTTCGCCATAACCGAGGCGATGCGCAGCGCGTAGCACTTCTTCGCCAAAATGGCGTTGCCACCATAGCCGGAGCCGTAGGACCAGATCTCTTTGCTCTCCGGGAACTGGGTGATGTACTTGGTTTCATTGCATGGCCAGGCAACATCTTCCTCGCCTGGTTCCAGCGGGGCGCCCACGGAGTGCAAGCAGCGCACGAAGGAGCCTTCGTCGCCAAGCTTATCCAGGACTTCCGTGCCCATGCGGGTCATGATGCGCATGGACATGACGACGTACGCCGAGTCCGTCAGCTGGATGCCCAGTTTTGGATCTGGATCATTGATCGGGCCCATGCAAAAAGGAACGACGTACATGCGGCGCCCCTTCATAGAACCGGTGTAGACGTCGACCATTTCTTCTTTCATGGCGTGCGGCGGAGCCCAGTTATTGGTTGGGCCGGCACCTTCCTGGTCTTCCGTGCAGATGAAAGTGCGCGATTCCACGCGAGCAACGTCCGATGGGTTCGAGCGTGCGAGGTAGCTGTTCGGACGCTTTTCCTCATTGAGCTTGATGAGGGTGCCTGCGTCGACGAGTTCTTCTGCAAGCCGATCCCATTCTTGTTGCGAACCATCGACGAATACGACGTCGTCTGGCTGGAACATTGCAACGGCGTCGTTGATCCAGTTGATCAATTCTTTGTTCTGCGTTGGCGCTTCACCAACAAGTCCCGTGATTGGGGCGCTCATTTAGACTCCTGATCGGTCACTACAGCAGGTTGGACATGCCCCAGGGTAGCGACTACCAGGGGTGAAAGGTAATAACCACGTATAAGCGTGTATGCACGCACTGCCACTACCCCTGCTTATCCACATTTTAGTCTTTTGTAATGTGTATTTGCCACCCTATTCTGGGGGTGACTGAGCCTGGATCGCAGCTGCCGTCGATACTGCAGCACAAATCCGTCTCCACAAAATTACCCCGAATTGTTCTGTCAGTTTTGACGGTGAACAATAGAGTGCAATGAATAATGACATGAATACACCGAATAACGAGATGAATACAGAAAATACTGCAGAATCACGCGGCATCGGCGAATTCCCCCCTGGGCGCCCACCGCAAACCAATTTCAACGAAGTCTTCAACAACGACCTCGACTACCCGCGCCTAGGTACCGTGACCTTCCGCCGCGGCTCGCTCAGCGACAACCAGCTGGCCACGTTTGAAAAGCACTGGGGCGAGCTTGGTGCGATGCTTTCCGACGAACACATCGACATCGACGCCTGGTTCGGCCGCAGCGGGGCACCGACGATCGTGGAAATCGGCTCCGGCACCGGCACCTCCACCGCGGCGATGGCACCACAAGAAGCCGATACCAATATTATTGCCGTCGAATTATATAAGCCTGGTCTGGCGAAGCTGCTGGGCCAGGTGGTGCGCGAAGAGATCCCGAATATCCGCATGATCCGCGGCGATGGCATGGAAGTGCTGATGCGCATGTTCGCCCCAGAATCACTCGACGGCATACGCGTGTTCTTCCCCGACCCGTGGCCGAAAGCCAAGCACCACAAGCGCCGCATCATCCAATCCGGCCCGCTGAACCTGTTCGCCTCCCGCCTGAAGCCCGGCGGGGTGCTGCACGTGGCGACCGACCATGCGGACTATGCCGAGTGGATCAACGAGCTTGTCGACGTCGAACCGCAGCTAGAATACAAAGGTTGGCCGTGGCCAGAATGCCCACAGTTGACCGACCGCCAGCTGATCACCAAATTCGAAGGCAAAGGCCTAGAAAAAGACCACAATATTACTGAATACTTGTGGGCAAAGCGCTAAAACCGCAAGCCTTTAAAAATAAAAATACGAGAAATACGGGATATACCGAAAATATGGACGCACATACCGCGCACACCACGCAGAATCACTCTGCGCACACTAGTTCAACGCACAACAACACCCTGCTGATGATCTGGGACGCACCAAACCTGGACATGGGGCTGGGCTCCATCCTGGGTGGCCGCCCCACCGCTAATTCTCGCCCGCGTTTCGACGCCGTCGGCCGGTGGATCCTCGAAATCGCCGACGAAGACAACCTCACCCCAGAAGCCTGCGTGTTCACCAACGTCTCTCCAGGCGGTGCGGAAGTCATCCGCCCCTGGGTCGAAGCACTGCGCAACGTCGGCTATGCGGTGTTCGCGAAACCGAAAATCACTGAAGAATCCGACGTAGACCCGGATATGGTCGCCCACATCCGGCAGCGCTTCGAAGAAGGCAGCTTGAGCGAAGTCATCGTCGCGTCTGCCGACGGCCAGAATTTCCAAGAATTGCTCGAAGAACTCATCGACGCCGGAATTCCTGCCACCGTGCTCGGCTTCCAGGAGCACTGTTCGTGGGCTGTGAGCCACGAAGACATCGGTTTTGTGGACCTGGAAGATATTGAAGGGGTCTTCCTCGAACCACTGCCACGGGTTAGTCTGGATTCGCTACCGGAAGAAGGCGCTTGGCTCGCACCCTTCCGCCCGCTGTCGTCACTGTTGTCTAACCGTTAGGAACCGGCATGTTTTTCAGGTGGGGGCAGTTTTCCTATGCCCATCGCAGAATCATCCCGCTGCTGATCATCGCGGCTATCGCCGTGGTCTTCGCGGTTTTTGGCACCAAGCTCGACGATCGCCTCAGCCAGGAAGGCTGGGAAGACCCGCGCGCGGCGTCCACCACCGCAGCGGAGATCGAGGCCGACACCTTCGGCCGAGACCGCAACGGCGATGTCATCTTGTTGTTCGACAACCCGCAAGAAAACCTAGATAAAGCCCGCGCCCACCTGGATTACCTGCAGGAACACTACCCCGACCAGATCGCGCAGGTCACCAGCTATTTCGATACGCGCAATCCGAACCTGCTGTCCGACGACGGCTCTGTCGCGTTCGCTGCCATCGGATTAGCCGGTGACGACGAGCAAACTCTGCGCGATTTCCGCACCATCGAAGACGATCTCACCGGGGCTGAAACCGCCCAGGGTCTGAATATTGAAGTCGCCGGTGCCACGGCCGTCGCCGATGCACTGGATGAGGGCATGGCGCACGATATCGCGGTCGCCGAGCGCGCAGCACTACCGCTGGTTGGCCTGCTGCTGTTGTTCGTCTTCGGTTCCGTCGTCGCGGCTTTCATGCCGCTGATCGTCGGTGCGCTCTCCATTATGGGCTCCATCGGCATCTTGTCGGTATTGGCCGGGTTCATCCAGGTCAACGTGTTTTCGCAGGCCGTCGTCACGCTGCTCGGCCTGGGGTTAGCCATCGACTACGGGCTGTTTATGGTCTCGCGTTTCCGTGAAGAGCTCGATAAAGGCCGCGACACTCGCACCGCCGTCGCGATCACCACTGCCACTGCCGGGCAAACGGTGGTTTTTTCCGCGCTCATGGTGGCCGTGGCAATTTCTAGCCTGCTGATTTTCCCGCAGGCCTTTTTGAAGTCCGTGGCCTATGGCGCAATTTCCGCCGTCGGCCTAGCGGCGCTGCTTTCGGTGACCGTGTTGCCAGCGATTTTCGGCATGCTCGGCCACAACATCGACAAATGGACGGTACGCAAAACCAAACGCTCACGCCCGATCGAAGAGACCTTCTGGTACCGCGTGCCCCGCTGGGCGATGAGCAAAGCCCGCTGGTTCACCGTCGGTATCACCGCCCTGCTGCTAGCGCTAACTATCCCACTGTTGGGGGTCAACTTCGGCGGCATTAACGAGACTTATCTGCCACCAAGCCACGAAACGCGTCAAGCACAAGACCGTTTCAATGAAGAATTCCCGGAACACCGCACCGAACCCATCAAGTTGGTGGTCACCGGCGCGGACAACCAGCAACTCATCGACGTCGTGCTGCAAGCCCGTGAGGTACAAGGATTGACCTCCCCGATGGCGCCATCGAGCCAAACGGTCGACGGAACCACTGTGTTGAGCGCGGGAATTGCCGACCGCGACGATAATGCTGATGTGATCGAGCAACTGCGCGCGATTGAAGCACCGGACGGTGTCGAGCTCTACGTCGGCGGCACGCCGGCGATGGAAGTCGAATCGCTGGAAGCACTGTTTGAAAAACTGCCGTGGATGGCGCTGTACGTCATCATCGCGACGTTCTTGCTGATGGCCGCCGTCTTTGGTTCCTTGGTCATCCCGGCCAAGGCGATCATCATGACGGTGCTGACCTTAGGCGCCACCCTGGGTATCTTGACCGGCATGTTCGTGCTCGGCGCGGGCTCCGGTCTGCTGGATTTCTCGCCTGGCCCACTGATGAGTCCGATCCTGGTGCTGATCATCGCCATCATTTATGGCTTGTCGACGGACTACGAGGTCTTTTTGGTCTCGCGCATGGTGGAAGCCCGCAAGCGTGGAGCGTCAACCGACGACGCCATCAACTACGGCACCGCGCACACCGGCCACATCATTACGGCCGCCGCGCTGATCATGATTGTGGTGGCTGGTGCCTTCGGCTTCTCCGATATCGTGATGATGAAATACATCGCCTTCGGCATGATCTTCGCGCTCTTCCTCGATGCCACTATCGTGCGTATGTTCCTCGTACCAGCCGTGATGCACCTGCTGCGCGAAGACAACTGGTGGGCACCAGCCTTCGTGCACCGAATTTATGAGCGCATGGGGCACGGCGCATACGAAGAAACCGTGGTCCCGGCTGGGCGGATGGCGGATGCTTCCAGCCCGGACGATGATCTTGCCTCAGAAAACGACCTTACCTCGGAAAACAACTTTGCCCCGAACGATGACCATGAGCAATACGAGGAACAGTACGACCTAGACGAACCGCACGAGCTGCATGAATCCGAAGTCGTCGCCGACAACAAAGCCATTCGCAGCGGACGCACCACCGACCAAGACAGCGACCTGATTCCGTTCTCGGAGCTCATGAAGCGCCTAGAAAATGACAAGTAGGTAGTTGCCGCGATGAAGAGCACAGTAGGCAAATGGCTGCGGTGGATACTGCCTCTAGCAGTACTCGTCGTCATGGGTATTTTCTTCCGTGACGAGCTAGATTTCTTGAGCGATGGTTTCCGCACCCTTGGTCACGCGCAACCTTGGCCCATTGTCGTCGTGTTTATCACCTTTGCGCTTTCCCTATTGGCGATGGCCGAAGTGATGCGCAAATTGTTTGTCGCCGGTGGTGTGCCCGTCTCGTTTAAAGAGTGCAACAACATTGTCTTCGCCTCGAATGCCTGGTCGACGACACTTCCCGGCGGTCCTGCGTTTGCCGCGATCTTGACGTATAAAGTGCAGCGCGCTTGGGGCGCGTCCGTGGTACTGTGCGGCTGGTTTTTTGTGCTTTCTTCTGCGATTTCCACGCTGTGGGTCGTGTTGATCGGTTTTACCGGGGTCTTTTTCTGGGGCGCGGATGTGGCGTTGTGGTCATTAGTAGTATCCCTGGCGTTGATGTTGGGTCTGTGCGGCGGCCTGTACTGGGCTTCCTGCAATACCCGGACCGTGGAGCGCTGGATTAAAAACCTGCCATGGAAAAAGACCGACAAGCTCGTCAAACACGTCAACAAGCTCGACCAAGTGTCGTTGAACTTGGGGCAATTTTCCTGGGTGACGTTGATGGCGTTCTTCAACCGAGCCTTCGATGCCGTTGCTCTGTGGGCCTGTGCCTGGGCCGTGACCGGTAATATGCCGTCGTTCTGGCCTGCCGACGACCACACCACCATCATGGGCATTAGCGTCGCGTTCATTACCGCCAAGCTGGCGGGTTCCGCGCAGATCACCCCGGCGGGCGTCGGCACCGTGGAGATTGCGATTATCACTGCGCTAGTGGCCACCGGCATGACGGCCGTTGATGCCACTGGCACCGTGCTGGTCTACCGGCTGATCACCTTCGTTTTCTACAGCGCAATCGGCTGGGTCATCTACTTCGCCTACTACGCACGCAAGGGCATGTCCTACGCCGCGCTGCGCCAGACTGATTCGGAAGAAACCAGCGACGTAAAATAACTGGTATGCCGACGTCTACCCGCCACGCACCTGCCCGTCCGATCATCTTCGATGCCATCGCGCTGGCAGTTTTTGCCTTACTTGCACGTATTGCCCACCAGTCTGCAGACATGCCACTGTCTTTCGTCGGCTGGTTGTCCACACTGTGGCCATTCCTTATTGGGATGGGCCTCGGCTGGTTATTGCTTTCCCTCGCGACGGCGCCGACGATGGTTAGCGGTGCGCGCAACGGCCGCGGGGCGGCCATCGTGTGGTTGTGCACCGTCATCGTCGGGCTGGTCATCTGGGCGTTACGTAATGGGGCGGTGCCGCACTGGTCATTCGTGTTGGTCGCCAGTGCGACGTCCGCACTGTTCATGTTCGGTTGGCGCGCTGCCATCGCGCTGGCCGGTTCCCGCAAATGATACCGTTTGCCGGCGCTGCTCCCGCCTGCTGTGCCGACGCATCCGCACCAAGTCAGCGACATACACCGCCACCGCCACCCAAATGATGATGAAGCCGATCCAGCGCTGCTGCGACATCGGTTCTTGTGTAATAAACAGTGCCCACAACATCAGAATCGTCGGGGTGAGGTACTGCAACATGCCGATCGTCGACAGCGGCAGCATGTGTGCACCGCGGGCATAAAACAGCAGCGGGGTGGCGGTGACCAGACCACACGACATCATCAGCAAGGTGTGCCCCCAGCCTTCACTGGCGAAGGTGGATTGTTGCTCTGGGTTCACGCTGATATATGCCACATAGCCCAGCGCGAATGGCAGCATGAACATCGTTTCTGCCCCGACGGAGAAAAACGCGGACACGGCGACTTTCTTTTTCAGCAAGCCGTAGGTACCAAAGCTGAATGCCAACGCCAGCGCGATCACTGGTGGCTGGCCGCTCAGGAACGTCAGATACACCACGGCTACGGCCGCGATAGCCACGGCCACCATCTGCCAGCGGCGTAGGTGCTCGCGTAAAATCAATACGCCGAGCGCCACCGAAACCAACGGGTTCATGTAATAGCCCAGTGAGGCATCAGCGACGTGATCACTCATCACCGCCACAACGTAGGTACCCCAATTCACGGTGATCACCACACCAGCAGCAGCCAATCGCCACCAGGTAGCCGCGCGTACCTCATAGATCTCGCGCCACCGGCCGGTTAGCAGCAAAATTCCCACCATCAACACCGCAGTCCAGATAATGCGGTGCGCCAGAATCTCGAGCGGGCTGGCAGGATCCAACAGTGGGAAGAATGCGGGAAACACGCCCCACAGCACATAAGCGGCGACGATATATTGCATTCCACTACCGTAGCCGGGAATCAATCTGGCCGACGACTAGCTGAACGAAGACTGCCACAACAAATTGATTTAATCTTGACTGGTACCTAAGGTACCAAATGCACAGGGCTGCTAGATTAGACTTAGGTGACGACCATGAGTACTGATGTGGATAAGCAGAACAAAGTTCATGGTGCAACATGGGCAATGCTAGGCCTATGCTGCGTATCCTTTTTGATTGTCGTAGTTTCTATAGCAACCGGACACACCAAAGGATTCACCAGCGCACTAATTATGCTGGCAGGTTCTGTAGGAATATTATTATCTCGATTGATGAGCAAAGTTGCGGAAAAAAGGAATGGACACCCACTACCCCTACCCTTCTTAGCTATCAGTTCTGCACTAACATTCGCGTTAGTATATTTTTTAATCTCCATGTTCGCGTGATTAAAGCTTGACGTCGGTGCCTGAGGGCAGCAAAATTAGGAAAAGTTTTACTAAGTCAATCACCGGGATGTGTCACAAGTGAAATCTGCGCGTTTACTAGGCTGGAGTGCAACATTTGCTGCCTTTGCCGGTAGCTATTTGCTATGGACCATAGGTCAAAGCTGGTGGTGGCCCTCAGTGGCTATCACCGGTATAGCGATTGCCACAATTTGCGCGCTTAACTGCTATCTGGCACATAAAACGAAGAAATATGACTTGTATATCGCTGCATTGCTATCAGCACTATCACCAGTTCTTATCATTACTATCGCATTCGGCTTCTTTTTCTCCGGCCCACCTACATAGGCGCGATCGGGTGCTTTTTCGGCAAGTCTTCCACTTGCTTAGTCGCCAACTGGCGTAGCGCTTGCCGCAGTTTCAACCGGGTCTCCGAAGGCTGGATCATCGCATCAATATAGCCGCGCTCAGCAGCCACATACGGCGAGGTCATGTTCTCATCGTAAAAGTCCATGAAGAGCTTCTTCATATATCCACGCTGCTCTGGCGGGGTTTGCTCCAATTGCTTGCCCTGGATCATGACGACGGCTGCTGCTGCACCCATCACCGCGATCTGTGCAGTCGGCCACGCAAAGTTGATGTCGCCCGTGAGGTTCTTCGACCCCATCACTGCATACGCGCCACCGTAGGCTTTGCGCACCACCAGCGAAATCTTCGGCACCGTGGCCTCCACCAAGGCAAAGGCGAAACCAGCGCCGCGGTGAATCAAGCCGGCTTTTTCTTGCTCCACACCTGGCAAATAGCCCGGCGTATCGGCAACAAAAATCAGCGGAATATTGTAAGCATCGCAAATGCGGATAAACCGCGCGCCTTTGTCCGCGGCATCAGCATCGATACAACCGGCAAAATGCATCGGGTTATTCGCCACAAATCCCACCGCCTGACCATCAATACGGCCAAAGGCGGTGACCATATTCGGCGCAAAATTCGCCTGCAATTCAATCAGCTGATCGTCGTCGCCCAGCAACTTCAGCACCTCGATGATGTCATATCCGGCGTTAGTATCGTCCGGCATGAACTCGTCGAGTTCGGGGGTGTTAGCGACTTCCTCGTCAGTGGGAGCCAAAAACGACGGCGCGGGATCATGGCAGGTCAACGGCAGGTGATCCAAAAGATCTCGCACCAGCTCAAAGGCATCTTCTTCACTATCGACGACGGCCTGCACGTTGCCGTTGCGTTCCTGCTGGCGAGCACCACCGAGTTCTGCAGAGCTGACCTCCTCGCCGGTGACCTCTTTGATCACAGCTGGGCCGGTGACATACATTTCGGCTTCGCCATCCACAGCGATCACGAAATCCGTCGTCACCGGGGCATACACGGCACCACCAGCAGATTTCCCCATCATGATGGAAATTTGCGGCGCGTACCCAGACAATGGCATCTGCCGACGCGCAATCTCCGAATACATCGCCAGCGACGTCACCGCATCTTGAATGCGCGCTCCGCCAGAATCCTGAATACCAATCACCGGACAACCGATGCGCGCGGCCATATCCATCACCTGCGTGACTTTTTGGCCAAACGTCACCCCGACAGAACCGCCGTAGACCGTTTTATCGTGGGCGTAAATGCAGACTGGACGCCCACCGATACGGCCGTAACCAGTGACAACTCCATCCGAGTAGATCGCATCATCATCGCCCGGGGTCTTGCCCAACGCGCCGATTTCCATGAAGGAGCCGTCGTCAAGCAAAGCATTGATGCGTTGCCGGGGAGTGGTCCGCCCAGCCTCATCGCGCTTCGCTCGCGCCCGCTCCGAACCAGGATCCTGCGCCTTTTCTAAACGACGACGCAGGTCAGCGAGTTTCTCGGCGGTATTAGTCACCTAGTGCTCCTCCCGTGCAGCGGGGATCTTGCTCTTCATCCAACGGTCCATGTGCTCTGCGACGATGCCAATCGCTGGCTCATCCGGCACCGCCAGGTGATCACCCGGCAGCTGAATGATCTCTAACTCATCGACGATAGCACCCCAGCCGCCATCCGGATCAATATCGGCGTAGCGTGGCTCCAATTCAATTGCACCATCATGCATACGTTCCGCGCGGAACAACAGCACCGGCAGGTCCACATCCGCCCAGCGCGCAAAATCGAGCTTGCCCAGGATCATATTGTCCACGAAGCTGGCGCGCTGGTGTTCCAAAACCCCCGCGGATAGCCCATGCTCAGAAGCATCGGAGCTAGCCAGGAACTGCTCCAGCATCTGCATCAAGGCTTCCTCGCCTGCGGTTTCGAGCAACTCGTACGGTACCGGGAAATCCAGGCCGTAGGTGCGTTCCGCGAATGCGGCGTAGCGCTCCCAGCGGGCCTTAGTTTCTTCCAAAGTGTCCGGAATCGGCTCAGAGGGCTGGGTGGTATCCAGCAACGCAATATAGGCGAGGTTGACCGCCTGCGAATCTCCGTCATCGGCCGTGCTCTGAGCAGCACTGTTGTTGTCGGCAAGCAACTGCGACGCTGCCTCATAAGCCAACGCACCACCAAAGGACCAACCGCCCAAGATGACCGGGCGTCCCTTCGCATAGTTCCGGATATCGCCCAGGTAGTCCGCCACGCGCTCTTCCAAGCTGCCTTCGCGACGCTCCACACCATACACGGAAACATCGGCGGGCAGACGACGCGCCAGCGGCTGGTATACCACCGAGCTACCGCCCGCCGGGTGGAACATGAAGACCACCGGCGCTTCGGCACCACCCTCACGCAGCACGCGAATATTGCCTTCGACGTCGGTTTCCAGGCCCTCGCGCACCACGTTGGCAATTTCTTCCAGGTTTTCTGCCTTGCCGACGAGCTCGGCCCCGATGTTCATGCCACTGCGCTCACTCAGACGCTCGGCGATCTTACCAGCGACCTCGCCGCTAATTTCCGGCAACGTGCTCGTGACACCTGCGGCCGCGCGCCCGGTCAAGCTAGCCCAGGTGGCAAACACCAGGCGCTCAGCAGCATCGCGCGGGGCCACACCGACGCCTTCTGCCTGCGTGGCATAGGACTGTTCACGCTGATCGGACTGCTCTGGTTGCTCTGATTGATCGGGCTGGCCAGGCTGCTCGGACTGCTCGGTAGAGCTTTGCTCAGCGGAAGTGTGACCGGCCGAACCATGCTTCTCCGCAACGGCCTGGTTGACCATCGCCACAACATCCGCCACCGACGCATCACGCAAAGCCTGCACCTGCAGCGGTGGGATCTGGAAATCATTTTCCACGCGGTTTTTAATCCGCATACCCATCAGCGAATCCAGCCCCAGATCAATCAACGGCAACTCGCCAGGCAAATCTTCCGCATCGTAGCCCATGGACTCAGAAACGATAGCGCGCAGGCGCTCCTCGACGGTTTCGGTCTCCGGATCCCAACGCACCGCCGAATCCGCACCAGGCATGCCCAGGTTATTTCCGGCCGCCGTATCGTTAGTTTCAGCAGCCGCACCAGCAGCCAGCGGTGATTCTGGGATCGGCGCCACACCCAAATTCTGCGATTGCGCGTGTGCACCAACACCACCGTCGGCAAGCGCCAATGTGGTAGCAAAACCTTCCGCAACCACAACGCCCGCTGTCATATCGTGCACAGTCAAAGCCACGCCACCGACATTGCGCTGGGCAATCGTCGTCAACTCGCCCTGGGTCGGCAACGTGCGCGGTTCTTCCGCTGCTACCAGCTGCGCGCCCGGCTGCATCTCCTCGGCAGCTGCTTCCAGCAACGCCAGCGCTGAAGGCACCTGATCAGCATCCACAGAAAACGCGGTGCGCCCATCCGGTAAATTCACTCGCGTGCCCGGCAGCCCGGCAGCACCGGCACTCGGGCGGGCATTCGTCCAATATCGTTGCTTCTTAAATCGGGTGTTTGGCACCGCAGCATACTCACCGCTGCCATACAGCTGCGAGAAATCAATCGGTTGACCCAAAACATAAAGCTGCGCCAGCAGATCCACCAGGTTGTTTGCGGAATCTTCCTTGCGCTTCAGCGTCTTCAGCAGCTTCGCATTAGCCTTGTCGACGCTAAAGGCCGTGTTCATCATGCCCATCAGCGCAACCGGGTTCGGGCTGATTTCCACCATCGTGTTGTGGCCGTGGGCAAACGCGCTCGCGACCGCATCCTGGAAATACACTGGCTGGCGCGTCATGTGCAACCAATAATCCTCGTTATGCACCACCGCACCGCGTTGGTGGTGGATCTGATCCACCGAAGAGAACAGCGGGGTGTGTAACGGGGCAGGTTCGATGCCTGCGATGGCGCCTTCCAGCTCACCGAGCAGCGGCTCCACCATGGAGGTGTGGCCGGCACCTTTCACGTCCAGCGCGCGGGCAAATTTACCTTCGTCTTCGAGCTTTTCCACCAGGCGCAAAATCGCAGCCCGTGGGCCACCAACCGTCGTCATTCCCGGCCCTGCGTACACGGCGGGTTCCACACCAGCAAATTCTTCTTGCTCGGCGTACTCTGCGATCTGCTGCGCGGACAGTTCAACAACAGCCATGGCACCTTGGGCATCACCGGACAGTGCGTTTTCGCCTTCACCCATCAGCCGGGCACGGTGGCAGGCGATCAGCATGGCGTCCTCGGCCCGCAAACCACCGGCAGCATAGGCTGCGGCGATCTCCCCCATAGACATGCCGATTACAGCAGCCGGGCGCGCGCCGCATTCCGCCAGCAGATCTGTCAGCGCAATCTGAATGGCGGTAATCGCTACCTGCGCGGTTTCCGTGTTGTAGGTTTGCTCGTCGTCACGCACCAATTCCAGCACGGACCAGCCGCCCTCAAAATCGACGATCTCGTCGAGCTCCGCCATCCGTGCCGCAAATTGCGGTGACTGTTCCAGCAGGTCCTTCACCATTTTCCGGTGCTGGGAACCAAACCCCGAGTAGACAAAAACCGGGCCGGGGCTTTCTGGCGCATCCCCACTGACTGCAGCGGTTGCCACCTTCCCTTCGGCGAGTTTGCGCAGGCGCTTAATGGCCTCAGCGGCATCGGCAGCGACGACAGCTGCACGCGAACGACCATGATTACGCTTTGCCAAGGTGCGTGCAACCGCGGTGAGATCAAAATCCTTGTTTCCCTGGGCTTGTTCCAGGTAATCGGCTAAATCAGCAGCTGCTTGCCGACGCCGCGATGGCACCATGCCGGAAATCGGCAGCACCACGTTGTCGCTATTCAGGCGCGCCTGGGTTTCTGTAGCCACGCCCGCAGAGCCATCGTGCGCCAATGCGTCCTGCGCTGTAACGTTCTGCAACGCCGCCTTCTCCACCACGGCCTTCTGCGCTTTCGACCCCGCGTCGTATTTCTGCACCACGACGTGAGCGTTTGTACCGCCAAAACCAAAGCCAGAAATGCCGGCGATCTTGTTGTCCGAAGGCCATTCTCGTGGGTCTTCGACAACCTCCAGGCGTTCTTTCTCAAAGTCGATATAGCGGTTCGGCTCCGAGAAGTTCACCGACGGCGGTAGCGTGTCGTTCTGGATCGCCAGCACTACCTTGATCAGGCTGGCAATACCGGCAGCAGATTCCGAGTGGCCGATATTCGACTTCACCGAGCCAATCAAGGTGTCTGTGTCTCGGCGCGGGCCGAGCACCGCGCCCAATGCGCTAGCTTCAATCGGATCCCCGAGGATCGTGCCGGTGCCATGTGTTTCCACGTAATCGACGGTCGCGGGATCAATCCCGGCATCAGCATATGCACGGCGCAACACGTCGATCTGTGCCTCTGGGTTCGGCGCGGTCAAACCATTTGAGTGTCCGTCGGAGTTCGTCGCACTGCCCTTAATCACCGCCAAGATCTCATCACCAGCGGATTCGGCGTCGGCAAGCCGCTTCAGCACCACCACACCGGCGCCATCGGCACGCACGAAGCCGTCGGCATCATCGGAAAACGCGTGAATGGCGCCCGACGGGGAAATCACGCCGAGCTCGCCAAAGGCAGTGGAAACAAACGGCGAAGCCAGGATGTTCACGCCACCGGCGATAGCTACATCGCACGAGCCATAGCGCAGCTCACGCACCGCCTGGTGCACAGAAACTAACGACGAAGAACACGCAGTATCCACGTTCAACGACGGACCGCGGAAATCAAAGGCATAGCTAATGCGGTTCGGGATCACAGCCGAAGAAGTACCCGTCAGCGCATACGGGTGGGCTTCGGCTGGATCAGCAGTGATCAACATGCCGTAGTCATTATTCGAACTACCCATGAACACACCAACCGGCTTGCCCTTGAGCTCATTGGCCGGCAGGTGTGCATTTTCCAGCGCGTGCCAGGTCAACTCCAGCATGATGCGCTGCTGTGGGTCCATATTGGTGGCCTCAATGGGAGAAAGGCCAAAAAATTCCGGGTCAAAACTGGCGATATCGTCCAGGTAGCCACCGGAAAGATTGATCTTGCCCATCTTCTCCGACATCACCGGGTCAGACTGGTACTCACTCCAGCGCCCCAGCGGCAGCTCACCGGTGGCGGTACGGCCTTCTGCGAGCAGATTCCAGTATTCCTCCAGGCCATCAGCCTGCGGGAAGCGGGCAGACATGCCGACGATCGCGATATCACCGCCATAAGCGCCAACCCCACCATGCGCACCGTTTCCGGCACCAGCGACGTCGGCACGCTCAGAAGACTGCTGCGCAACCCCGGCCCGCGCACTACCTTCCGCCGGACCGTCGACCAGCCGTTGAGCCAGCGAGGCGATGGTGGGGTATTCGTAGGCGATAGTCGGATCCAGCCGAGTGTCCAGCAAGGTTTCCAATTCACCCGACAGGATCACCGCATCGCGTGAAGAAAGCCCCAACGCTTCCAGCGGCTTGTTTTCCGATACCTCTTCGACTGGAAGGTCAGTCACCTTCACTACCCACTCGGTCAGCCAGCTCTTCAGCTGCTCAACTGTCATTTAGGCTTCTCCCTCAGATCCCTCATACTTCTTCTTTGCTACCTGCCGCGCGATCTTGCCTGCCGACGAGCGGGAGAGCTCGCCAGGAGCCAGGAACTGAATATCATACGGACGCACACCATGGCGGGCGGTAACCTCAGCGCGGATGTCCTGGATTGCTTGTTGATCACCGGATTCTTCGGCGTTATCTGCGCGCTCGACCAACAGCACCAATTCTTCGGTGTTCTCTGCAGTGATCGCGAAGGCGGCGACGGAATCACTGCGCACGTGCTCGCTCGCCAGCATCACGGTGTGCTCAATATCCTGCGGATAGTGGTTGCGGCCAGCGATGATGATCATGTCCTTCAGACGGCCGGTGATGTAAAGCTCACCGTCGATAATCACGCCCAAATCGCCAGTGGCCATCCAGTTATCGGCGGGAGCATCCGCGGCACGGGAATCGTCCAGGCGCTCGCCGATGGTGTTGTGGAAGGTTGCAGTGGTCTCTTCAGGTCGGTTGAGGTAGCCCGCAGCCATGTTGTCACCGTGGCACCAGACCTCACCGACGGTCGAATCCGGCAATTCTGCCTTAGTTTCTGGATCGACGATGGTGAGAAATTGCGGGCGTACGACCTCGCCGTTAGAGATGAACGCGACGCCATCTTCGCTCCCGGTCTCCACGGCTTTGCCAGCAGAGATCTGGTCCCGATCAAAGTACTTCACCTTCGGGCGATCTTCCGTCTGTGGCGTGGTCACCATCAGCGAAGCCTCTGCCAGACCATACGACGGACGCAACATACGTCGGGTCAGCCCCTTCGGTTCGAATGCTTCCAGGAAGGAGTTCAAGGCTTTCACGGTCACCGGTTCGGAACCGATGATGATGCCGTTGATATTGGAGAAATCCAAATCATCGTTATTGCCGTAACGGACTGCAAGATCCAAGGCAAAGTTTGGGATGACGGAATACACGCCATTGTGGTCGTCGCCTTCGCGGGCCGACATCATCCGGGTCCAGCGCGATGGTTGCTGGATAAAGTCTTTCGGCGACATCAATTCGGTACGCAGCCCCATGATGGTGGCAAAAAGGTTCAGGATGATGCCCATGTCATGGTGCAGCGGCAGCCAGGAAACCAAACGCAGCGGCAAGCGCAGGCGTGCGGCTTCGAAAATCTGCAGCACATTCGTCAGAATCGAGCGGTTGGTCAGCTCCACACCGGCTGGGGTGCGCGTCGAACCGGAGGTGTACTGCAGGAACGCAGGCTCATCGATCGGCATCACGGTCGAGGAAGCCATGCGCTGTTGCCCCTCGATGGTTTGCTGCGGGTTCACATAGGAATCTGCCAGAGAATCCGGCAGCGAATCCACCGCCAAAATGCGTGGACGTTCGCGAGCTGGAAGCTTTTTGAAGTGGTCACGCACGGCAGCTGCCGACGGACGGTTCGTCAACACCAATTTCGGGCCGCAATCGGCAAACACCGCGGTCAGGTGGCCTTCGTGGCCGGGCTCGTTCGGGTCATAGAGTGGCACCGGAACCATACCGGCATACATTGCCCCCACGAAGCCGAAGATGTATTCCGGGGAGTTGCCCATCAAGATCGCTACCCGGTCGCCCATTTTCGCAACTTGTTGCAAACGTGCAGCCACGGTCTTAATCCGGATATTGATTTGCTGGCGGGTGAAATCGACTGCGGTGCCCTCACGCGACTGCGAAAAATCCCAGAATCGCAGGCAGTGGCGGTCGGCTCCGCCGGTGTGCAGATCACCCTGGTACAGCAGTTCAGCCAACCCTACCAAGGACAGTTGCGGGGCGAGTTTCAGGTTGCCCTGGCCGTCGTAAAACTGACTCATTGCTGCTTTAAGATCCATGGTGATTCCTTTGCTGAGCTAACACCGGTACTTCTAGTACCAGTACGAAATGTTTGTTTGTCTAAGATTCCAGCCTACGTTGGCGCAGAAGTCATGCAACTACCAGGTGCTATCGGAAACAAAATAAGAAACGTTAACGTCAACACCAAATCTTATGAGTTCTAATTCACAATCACGAATCGCCACGCCGAACAACCGCCACGCCGAAAGACTTTCAACGTGGCGGCGCTGGTGAGGTTCATATTCCGAACAAGCCTATCTGGCTAACCCTGCTCGATGGTCTCAATAGCCCAATTCTTTATCCACTCATCCGCCGTCGTACCCGGAATTACTTCCTCATTGGTGCCGTACTGGGCATGCGAATTATTCGCCAGCTCCAGAGCCCGGCCAAACGCATCCAACACGCTTTCCGGCGCGGCACAGATGGGATCACTCGGGGCGCAAATCTGGAAAGTGCGATCTTGCAACGCACCGAAACCATCGCGCGCACCACGCATCGACGCTCCCGGGGTCACGCTCTGCACCAAACCTTCGAGAGGCTTCAAAGCAACCTCGGCGCCTACCCCACCAACCGGGACTCCCGGGTTAATCCCCTGGTCCGCAGTACGGCGGCCGTCGGCAAGCAAGGCAATGCCACGTACACGCTCTGGCGGAATCGGGCCACGGTGGTTGCCGATCTCATTAGCGATATCACCCAGGATCACAGCGCCCTGGGAAAAGCCCGTCATCGCGAAATCCGTCAGCGGGCATTCCTCATGCGTGGCAACCAAGCGCTCACGAACCTTCTGCGTGCCTTCTTCACGGGATTCGTCGTAGCTCAACTGATCCTGGTTTTGCACATTGGCAAACTGGGCAGAATACGGCAGAGTCCACACCCGCACGTCGTCCGGAGCGTAGCGCTCCTGCACAGGCCGGGTGACATTGAGCAAAAAGGAATGTGGATTAGCCTGCGGATTGAACGGGTCATCATCCGCTGCAGATTCCCAGGTGCCCGGAGCAGAAATGAATTCCACCCGAGGACACCACTCCGGTTGCACAGGCTCTTCCGCTTCTTCGGCAGGGCCGGCTTGATCGTCGGGAGCCATCGGAGACTCACCGCTTAAATATTGCATCACCCCGGCACCGATTAACAGGACCAGGACGATCACGGCGATAACCGTGAACACTTTTCTCATAGCTTCACATTTCTTGCTCTAACAGGACAGCGGTCTGTGTCCGTGTGCACGTGAGCACAGCTCGTATGCACCAGCATGAGCACAAAAGCATTAGCAAAAGTACTTACGTGCGGACTCCGTCAAAGTATCAGCTAATTCTTCGAATTCTCTGTCAGTGCGGTCCTGCCCGATCAGTTGGCCTGTCACCGCATGCAAGATCGCAGTCTGGTCATTACACACCAAATGCCCAGCAGAAACGATCTGGCCTTCTACGCCGGCAACATCAACGCCGAGCTCGCGCACCTCATCCAAAAATGCTGCGTTCTCGCCTTCAAAGCCCTCGGCTTCTGGGATTTCAGCAATTTCCTGCGCGCCGCGATCTGCGGATCCCGTGCCACCAGCAGAGCCCGAACCTTGCGGTGCTGGCTCAGCATTGCTAGCTGACGGCGCAGTCGTGCTGCTTTTGGTGTCTTTAGCGTCTTTGCCGTCTTTGTCCTTACTTTCTTTTTCTTTCGACTTCGACGAGCTACTGGAGGCACTAGACGTGGTTTCAGACGAACTGTTGCTCAACGTTTCTGGAGCTTCATCTTCGACCGTTGCCGAACCACACGCTGCAAGCGTAAGCGAACCAGTCGCCAAAACCGCTGCTAGTTTTGCTTTACGACGAGGCTTGCGCGTGGTTGCTGCTTGCGCATTGCGATATATCCGCATTACTTCTCCCGTACGCCACCATTGATTTCTTGCAGAGTACCGTTCTGGAACTTCTGCTCGTTCACACCAGGTTTGCTCGTGAAATCTTCGGTTGGCCAACCGTATTTGCCCTGCTCGTAGCCGTGCTTACCCCATTCATCAAAGATCTTGCCGTACTTGATGACGTGGCCGCCGGATTCAGGTGAAAAGTAGATGCTGCCGTTTTCGAATTTCTGGAACCAGCCGCCATTGATCTTGATTTCATTGGAGGTTGGCAAGCCCAGATCAGCCTTGTCGACGGTGGCGTACTTCTTGCCGATTGCGCCGAAGACCAAGTGAGTCTTGCCCTCACGGTTACGGGTGAGGAAACCGTCCTGCATCGGCTGCACCTTGCCGCCGCCTACGTGTTCATCTTTACCAGTTGGGTATCCGCTCCGGCCCTGTTCGTAACCGTATTCTTTCCACCCTTCCAGCAGGTCGCCAGGCACTTCCCACGCACCAGTGTCTGGGTGCCAGTAGATGTTGCCGTGTTCGAATTGCACGAAACGCCCCTTGCCATCTGGGGTTCCCAGCTCGCCCGACTTCGGGAATCCCAACCAGGAAGTTGCGCCGCCTAGCTGCGCGTAGCGTGCGTTAATCGCACCGTACACACCGTGCGCGCCATTGGCTGGCGACCAATAAGCAGTACCTCCGGTGAAGTCCTGCGCCACACCATCAGTATCTCCGACCTGATATTCGTTCGTCAGGCATTCTTCGAAGTGCGCTTGACCAGCAACCTCGGCCTTGATTGCACCCTTGACGTCACATTGCGCTGCACGTCCTTCTTCTGGGATTTTCAGGGCATTCGCGATGTACGGCCACGCTTGCTTCAACTCAAATTCCCAGTATTCCCACGTATGAATACCGGTTGGGCGGAATTTCGCGACCACATCAACGTTGGCAGCTTTCGCACGATTCACGAAAGTTTCTGTGGACATGCGAGAAATTACCTCGAGACCAACGCCTGGCAAACTTGGATCGTACTTAGCGACGGAGTTTGGCGCCCCAAAGTCTGGCTGTCCGCTACCCGCAGAGACGTACACCGTCATATCGCGCAATGCTTCGACACCCAGCTTCGGATCGTGGTCAACCCAGCCCTGGCTGTACAACGGGCCCCACATCGCTTCAGCGTTGTATCCACCACCATCAGAGACCGCAAGTTGAATGGCTTCTGGCATACCGGGGCTAGTGGTATCGAGGTATCCGGAGAACGAGCCGGCGAAATTGAACAGGTGCGGGTTGCGTTCTGCCATGTTGATGGCCGAGGTAGCACCCATGGAAAGCCCGGCTACCGCACGTTGCTTGTTCGAGCGAAACTTGTTGTCCATGATTGGGATTACTTCCTTGGTCAGGAAGGTTTCCCACTTATAGTGCTTGCCGTTATCAGGTTGCTCCCAGTCAGAGTAGAACGAAGATTCGCCACCGATCGGTAGGACGACGTTGACGTTCTTGTCAGCAAAGTAGCGCTCTGCGTCGGTAGCAATGGTCCAACCGGACTCAGTCTCACGAGCGCGCAAGCCATCCATGAGCCAAAGTTCTGGGAATTTTTGATCTGGTTTCGCATAGTAATCGCGTGCCAGCAAGATCTGGAACTTCATTTCCTGATCAGGCATGGCGGCGGACTTTACGTAGACGAACGCGTGCCGCGGTGTTTTATACTCCACGCGGTCGATCTCCACGCCCTCTGGCAAACCATCTGAGCTTGGATATTCCGTCTCGACCGTACTGCGCTGTGGCGCCTCACCAGGAATAATCGAGTCCGTGATGCCATCGTTTTGCGGCAGCAAGTTCGAGCTTCCAGGCAACGAGCTTTGGGCATTGGCTAGCGGGGTGTGAACCGTGATGGGAACCATCGCGATGCCAGTTGCAACTGCAGTTGGCACTGCCAGTGCTTTCAACCAAGAACGCGTGCGACCCCGTGCGTTACCAGCAGCGTGGGTGTACGGGGAAAGAGACGAGTGTAGGCGCATAAGTATTCCTCGAGAGTGTGTACAGGGTAGGCAGAATTCAGGCCTGCCTGCACCCCGAAAGTTCCCCGCTTCCGGGATGTGACTGGCCGACTCCCATGGTTTTCAAGTCTAAAGTTTAGGTTTAACGATAAGGTTTTTGTGCAGACACTCCGAAAATTGGCAGAAAAAGGTATAAGAAAAACCAGGCCGGTCCTCGCGGTTAACTCACCGCGGGAATCGGCCTGGTCAGTAGGTAACCAGCCTTCTGGCTACCGATTGAATTTAGCGTGCACCCATCACGTCCAGGATGCGGTCACGTGTGCGCTCCAGCTGGTAGTTGAACTGGTACCAGTTGTGCAGACCTTGACCTGGGTAGTCCACGGTGATCGGGACCCCGTGTAGACGCGCGTTGCCCTCAAACAAACGTGTACCAATCTGTGACATAACTTCCAATGCGATGCCAGGGGCTTGGTGTTGCGGAGCTAAGTTGCGATCCGGTGGGCCAGGCACGCCGGAAGCTGCCGATACATAAACATCGGTGTTACGCAGGTTACCAACCAGGTAGAACGGGTCGTTCTGGAAACGCTGCGGATTAATGATGGTGCCGTACATCGCGTTGATGTTGTATCCACCAGCATCCAACAAGGCCACGCGCATCATGGTCTGCATGCCCGGAGCCGTGGTGAACAAATAACCAGAATAAGACAGAGCCTGACGGAACTGGTCAGGGTGCTTACCCGCCAGGTTCATCGCGGCGGTAGCGCCCATCGACAGACCCGCAACCGAGTTGTTGTTTGGCGCAACGCCAAAGTGCTGCTGCAAGTAGCCGGGAAGCTCTGCAGTCAGAAATGTCTCCCACTTGTAGCTACCGTCTTCTTCGCCAGGGAAGAATTTCGGGGTGCCCTGCCAGTCCGCATAGAAAGAAGCCTCGCCGCCGACTGGCATCACCAGCGTGATGTTGTCCTCGGCGAAAAGCTTGTGCGCAATACCTTCACGATTCCAACCGTTCTGGACGTTGTTCGCACGCAAACCATCCAGCAGGTACAAACCAGCGTTACCGCCGCGAGAAGCAGGTTGAATTTGCACTGGAATATTGCGGCCCATCGCAGGCGAATAAACATCACAGCGCTGAATCCAGTAAGCAACGTGCGGGTCCCACTCGCAAGTACCGGTGGCATCTGGGCGCAGCCAGCCACGGTTATCCTGTGCGCTCGCCACAGATGGGCTGGCCATCATTCCCAGCGCAACCGCGACGGTAGTCACCATGGTAACTACCGCGCGACGCATATTCACGATCGAAGTCATTGCTCCCCTTCATGGAAATATTTCATGTGCCGCCTCTCGTGCTCCACATCGTCCGACTGACCAGACGAAAATAATGATCAGACAAACGTATGAGAGGCGACAACGGATTCTGCTCATCGTATCGAAAATCGAGACAAGTTCGTTACACAGCTGCGAATCAGTTTAGGGGCAGCAAAAAATAATCGCTACTTGAAAATTACTGCCAACTGAAAAACCTAGATTGGCGGAGGCTAGACCGCTGGAACGATATAAACCGCGACCACGATGCACGCGATCCACAGCAGCGCCAGTACCTGCAACGCACGGTCTTCCAGCGCGATCTCGTCCGGCGCGCCGCCCTCACCGCGGTCAACGTTCGAGGCATAGCGCAAAATAGCGATAGTAAACGGCACCAGCGACACCTGGTACATGATCGAGGCCAAGCCTTCAGTCTGCTGCGAAAGCTCAAAGCCCCACAGAGCATAAGACATGACGACAGCGGTAGCCGCTAGCGTCCATACAAACCGCAGATAGGTCGGCGTATAACCCTCTAGTGCTTTGCGGATCTTCGCACCAGTGCGCTCCGACAACAGCAGCTCCGCGTAGCGCTTACCGGAAGCCATGAACAGCGAACCAAACGCCGCTACCAGCAAGAACCATTGCGAAAGCTCAATGCCGGCGGCAACACCACCGGCCATCGCGCGCAGCATGAACCCGGACGAAACCAACGCAATATCAATCACCGGCATGTGCTTCCAACCGAAGCAGTAGCCGAGCTGCAAGGCGATATAAACGGCGATTACCGCAGCCAGGCCAAGCCCGTCGGAGGCCAAGAACGACAGACCAATCGCGCCAACAATCAGCCCGACGGCCATCGCATAGGCCATCCCTACCGGCAGCACACCAGCAGCGATCGGCCGGAAACGCTTGGTTGGGTGCGCCCTATCCGAGGCCACATCGCGTGCGTCGTTGACGAGATAGATCGACGACGCACCCAGGCAAAACACGATGAATGCCAGAGCGACGTCGGCAAGCGTGCGCCCGTCCAGCAACACGCCGGCCCCGGCAGCAGCCGGCGCGGCGATAACCAGACTGTTTTTCACCCACTGCTTCGGACGCAGTGCCTTGATCATGCCATCCAGCAGATTCTTCGGCGGTTGCCGCTTCCGGCCAGTATCAACGCCGGAAGTGTGCGGTTCCGAGTGAAATACGCTTTGGTGACCGTCGTTTTCCATCTAGCTTTGCCCCATCATTCGTTTCGCAATCGCATAACCAATCATTGAACCCAGCAACGTATCGGTGGGGTAATGAACCCCCAACACCATACGCGATGCCATCATCACCGGGATACCCGCCAACGGCGCGCGCGAACCTGTCATCTCCGAAACCCCAGTACAAAAGGCTGCGGTTGAGGTCGAGTGTGACGATGGAAACGACAATTTCGACGGCGTAGACACACCAACGCGCACATATGGATAATCCGGGCGACGACGCCGAACGATGCGTTTGAGCACCACGGAGGCCGCATGCGCAGTCAGTGCTGAAGCGCCCACGCGCAGCCATTGGCCGCGGCGTTGCTTGTCGACGGCTGCTCCTAATCCAGCGCTCGCCATCCAGCCAGCAGCATGTTCACCGAAATGCGACAAACCCCGCGCTGCCGGCAACACGCCCGACGCGTCGAAAGCGACGGATTGAATTCGCTCCAGCACACGGGACTCCGCTCGGCTGAGCTTATTCGGCTGTTTCTCCCGCTTATCCTGCTTCTCCTGCTTGCGTTTATTGGGCATCGAAGACCTTCTTCCAGGAATCGCGTGCAGCGAGTTCGGAGCGTGCACTGCGGTAGGTCTGCTGCAGCTCGTCGAAACGGGCGTCAATGTCTTTCAGCAGCTGGCGGGTCTGCGAGAGCAGATCGCTGGTCAGCTGCTTATCGCGTTTACGGAACGCCACCCCGGTGCCACCGGCGGTGGTCACGGTTGCTGAATCCACGCGCGAAAGGTTGTACCAGCGTGCTTCATTCGGGTTCAGGTTGATTTGCGGTGCCTCGTAGTGCGCCGGATCAGCTGCCTGCGACATGTGGCGCAGGGTTTTCAGTAGCCACGGAATCTTTTTGATCTTGCCCAGTCGGCCACCGATGTTGTTCAGCGGAACATCGGCCCCCGTCGGTGCTGGCAGCTCTGCCGCAGATTCGTAGATGACGGCATCGTCGTAGTTTTTGCGGATCGACTGGATGCGCGGGAGGGAAGATTCGAGCACGTCGAAAAGCTGGTCTGGGCCGGCCAAGAAGTCGCGCATGGCCTCGATCTGGATGGCCATGGTGGAATATTCCATGCACATCGCGTGCTTGTAGCTGGATTTCAAGATCGAGCGCGCCACACCTTTGAAGTTGCCACGGTGGTACATCGCTGCGGTGATCAAACGGTTGCGCAGGTGAAAATACGCCTGCCAGTCAATCGCGTCGTCCTTATCGGCCCATGCCATGTGCCAGATCGCCGCGCCCGGCCAGGTGACCGTTGGGAAGCCGAATTCCGCAGCACGCAGCGAGTACTCCGTATCGTCCCATTTGATAAACAGCGGCAGCGGCTGGCCGACGGTTTCGGCAACCACGCGCGGGAACAGGCACATCCACCAGCCGTTGTAGTTCACATCGACACGACGGTGCAGGTCTGCGCTGCTTTTCGCGTGCGGGTTGCGCTTTTGCTCTTCGGTGAGAGTGTAGCTTAGCGGGTACTCGGAAAAGTCGTGGTCGTAGACGCCGTATTGCGCCGGACCCCACATGAAATCGTGGCCCTGGATGGTCTCACCGGTGGTGCGCAATTGCGCGCGCTGCTGCAAGTTCAGCATCTGACCACCGACCACGATCGGGCTGGCGGCGAAACGAGCCGCTTGCACCGCGCGCACAATGGAATCAGGTTCGATGGCGATGTCGTCGTCCATGAACAGCACGAAGGGTGCATCGGTGTTTTCCACGAATTCGTACATGATGCGCGAATAGCCACCAGAACCACCCAGGTTGCCCTGCCGGAATTCCCGGAAGCGCTCGCCGAATACGGCAACAGCCTCGTCATAGCCAGGCTCATCGGCTGGATGCTGGTTGCCTTGGTCCGGCATGAGCACGTGCGAAATTACCTGCTCAACGACGGGATCTTCCCCCAAAGCTTGCAACGCGGCGACGGCATCAGCTGGGCGGTTGAAGGTGGGGATACCGACAGCAACCTTCTTCTCCGACGGCTCGATGGTGCTGCCGTCGGGAAGTGTCTGCGGCTTCGGCGCGTGCGGGGCGCACCACGCGGCTTCACTTATCACAGTGTCGGTTTCCGCGGTGACATCGAACCAGTACCAGCCGCCGTCCTCAAAGTTCTTCAATGGCAATTCGATATCCAGCGTGTCGTTGGAAACCAGGTGGTTGCCAACGCCGACGCGGGTGCCATCGACCTTGGAACGATACAGCGCAATATTGGCTGTGCCTTCGACTTTCATGGTGAGCACCACGGAATCCAGCTGCGACCAGCGACGCCAGTACGATGCCGGGAAAGCATTGAAATAAGTTTCGAAGCTGGCTTCTGCACCAGCGGGCACGGTGACATCCGTGCGGGTATCCCAGTTCAGGCGCTGTTTATTCTGCTTCGATTCGATGAGGTAGAGCATGCACACATCGAAGGGTTCGCCGCGTTTCGGCAAAAGGATGCGTTGCAGGGCTTCGCGATGGTTCACGGTTCTCCAGTTCACACGGGTTGTTACGTCGTTACGGATTAGTTGTAGTTGTTTACTGTCGCGCTGGCAGCTGCGCCAGCACTACTTACTTGCGGCTTCTCCCTCGCCGCTTAGTGGCCGCGTTCTTGTTCCAGCGCTTTGCCGTCGCGGAAGAATGGCACCAGCTTATTATCGAACATTGACAGTGCAGCGCCGATAGCCATGTGCATGTCTAGGTACTGGTAGGTGCCCAACCGGCCACCGAACAGCACATTGTTTTCGGCGACTTCCTGGGCGGCGCGCTTGCGGTAAGCAGTCAGCTTATCGCGGTCTTCTGGGGTGTTGATGGGGTAATACGGCTCATCATCGTCACCGGCAAAACGGGAATATTCCTTAAAGATGACGGTCTTGTCGCGTTGGTAATTGCGTTCTGGGTGGAAGTGACGGAATTCCAAGATGCGAGTGTAATCGACGTCTTCGTCGTTGTAGTTCATCACCGCGGTGCCTTGGAAGTCTTCGACATCGTGGACTTCTTTTTCGAAATCGACGGTGCGCCACCCCAAACGGCCTTCACAATAATCAAAGTAGCGATCGAGCGGGCCGGTGTAGACCACGGGAGCATCTGGGGATTGCCCACGGATCTCGTCGCGGACAGCGAACCAGTCGGTTTCCAGTTGCACGTCGATATTGTCCGAGGCCGCCATGTTTTCCAGCCATGCGGTGTAACCGTTGACGGGAAGTCCCTCATAGGTGTCGTTGAAATAACGGTTGTTAAAGGTATAACGCACCGGAAGACGCGTGATATTGCCAGCTGGCAGGTTCTTCGGGTCCGTTTGCCATTGCTTGGCGGTATAGCCTTTCACGAAGGCTTCGTACAGCGGACGACCGATCAGTGAAATCGCCTTCTCTTCCAGGTTGGCTGCCTGGTCCGATTCGAATTCTGCAGCTTGCTCGGCGATGAGCTTTTTGGCTTCTTCCGGGCTGTAATAGCGGCCGAAGAACTGGTTGATCAACCCCAGCCCCATCGGGAACTGGTAAGCGGTGCCGTCGTGCATGGCGAAGACGCGGTGCTGGTAATCGGTGAAGTCGGTGAACTTATTGACGTAGTCCCACACACGCTTATTCGAGGTATGGAACAGGTGGGCGCCATATTTATGCACCTCAATGCCGGTTTCTTCGTCAGTTTCGGTGTAGCAGTTTCCGCCAAGGTGTGGGCGCTTTTCGACGATGAGCACTTTTTTGCCCAGCTCATTGGCTGCGCGTTCGGCGATGGTGAGGCCGAAAAATCCGGATCCGACAACGATGAGGTCATATGCAGTCATGCATTACAGACTAGTGGAGGCCCACCCTTACTAGTGGGAGCAACAGATGTGCCACGGGGCGCTACGAAAGATTCTTTGCGCTGCCAATTATTCCCACACAGCGCGTGTCGCAACATTTATCACACTGTTCGCATATGTAACTTTAAGAACGTATCTTCACCTCCAACACACGATTCACACGCGTGCACAATCGCACAGCTCGCGGGAATCGTGTGCATGACAGGTGTGTTGCTGATTGATTCGCGCAGCCGTCGTTGTCGGCGCGCAGAGTCATGCAAAGAAACAGGAGTATTCATGCACTTACGTCGCCGTATTAGCACCTCCGGGTCGCTGCGGAGCTGGGCCAACGCCAGCCCGGTCGTCGCTGTCACTGCGACGGCGGCCCTCGTGGTCACCGCAGCTTTCGGGGGCCACCAGGTGTTGCAAACCCAGAACGCCGGTTCCAACCCCGCTGAAGCCAGCATCAACACCGCCAGCTTCAGCAGCGGTACCGCCACCGTCGTGGATGATCCCGCCATTGCCACCCAGGGCGATGAGGATTCCCCGGAACGCGCGGTGCAGGAATTCACCCAGGACAACGAATTCGATTCCTTCGCTCTGACCTGGAGTGGTGAGCGTGATATCAATGCCCACTTCCGCTCCAAGCGCGCCGACGGCAGCTGGACCGAATGGTTTGAAGCCGATGCTCTGCCCAACCCTGCAGAAGCTACCCAGCAGGGAACCGAGTTGATCTACGTCGAACCCACCCACACGGTGCAGGTTTCGGTCGCTGGGCTCGATTTGTATACCGGAGCGCAGACCTCGCCAGATTCCCCAGCTAGCCTGCCAAAAACTGGGCTGGAGACCTCCGAAGGCTTTATCCAACCGGTAGCCGATGACATCGATCTGACGGACAGCACCGGCGAGGCCACTGGCGAGGCCGCCGGCACCGGCGCCAACGAGCAGGGTGCCGCCGCTGCAACCAGCACGGATGACCTCAATGCGGTTTTCGTCAACGGCAACGCGTCGGCAGGTGCTGCGCAAGCAGAAAACTCCATCGAGCAAACCGCAAACCTATCCGTCGGCATGCCGAGCATCGTCACCCGCCAAGGCTGGGGCGCGAACGAGTCTTACCGCGGCAACTGCGGTTCGACAGGCATGGACTACAACGCGTTAACCCTGCACCACACCGCCGGATCGAACAACTACGATGCCGCAAGTGCTGCGGCGCAGGTGCGCGGCGCTTATCAGTACCACACCCAGACTCTGGGCTGGTGCGATATTGGCTATCACGCACTCGTCGACAAGTTCGGCACCATCTACGAAGGCCGTCGCGGCGGCTTGAACGATGGCGTGATGGGTGCACACGCTGGCGGCTATAACCAGGGAACTTTCGGCATTTCCATGGTCGGTAACTACGAGATTGCTCCGATCAATGAGGCCATCATTCAGTCTGTCGGTCAGGTCGCCGGTTGGCGTGCTGCACAATCCGGTTTCGATCCATCGGGCACGATCCAGATGACTTCCGGTGGCAGCAGCTATGCGAAATACCCTGCTGGTGATACCCGTACCTTCCAACGCTTCCACGGACACCGTGACGTCGGAGCAACCACCTGCCCAGGCAAGCACGCTGTGGCGCGTTGGTCTGATATCCGCAATGCGACGAACAAGAAATATCAGCAAGTCGCAGGCATGATCGCCGGGAACTCGACCGGGCAGTCACAGCAATCGCAACAAACGCAATCGAATACCAACTCTGGCACAAACACCCAGGGCACCAACCCGGGCACGAACAACCAGAATTCCACGCAGGGCAACAACAACGCCAACAATTCCCAAGGCAACACGCAGAACTCACAGGCCAACTCCAATGCTCCGGGCCCATTGCAGACTGCCGTCAAAGCCATTGGAATCATCGCCCCATTGGTGATGGCGATTCTGCAGCAAGGCAACAGTGCCGCAGAAAAAGCACCAAACGAGTCTACAGAGCAAACCATTAAGCGCCTGGGCACCTCGTCTGGCATCGAGCTTGGCGACGTCCCAGCGATGATCACTCAGGTGGTGAAGCTGACCGGCAACAGCGAAATCGAGCAAAACTGGGCCCGAATCAACAAGCTCATCGGCCCGGTCCTCGGCTCGCCGGCCACCGGGATTGTGCAGGCCTCGGATGATGTGAAATTCGCGTTGTTCGACAACGGCGTGATCGTGGATTCGGAGGCTACCGGTGTGCAGGCTCTGTGGGGAGAGATCGCCAAAGCCTGGGCTGATGGCGGATACGAGCAGCTGGGACTACCAACCAGCGAGCAGTACCAACACGGCCAGAAGATTCGCGTGAACTTCCAAGGCGGCAACATCACCTTCGACCCATCTACCGGGACGGTTGAAGTTTACGCCGACTAATCCTCGGCGGAATTGTCCTCGCCAGAGTCATCCCAGCCCAGCGTGCGTTCTACTGCATCATTCCATTTGCGGTAGAGCTGCTCTCGCTGGGCTTGCGGCATTTCTGGTTCCCACACGCAATCAACATCGTCGTCATCATCGGAAAAATCCCACCATCCGATACCAATTCCGGCGGCCAGCGCTGCCCCCCAGACGGTGGTTTCGATCATCGTTGGCCGCGCGACCGACGAACCCAAGATATCGGCTTGCATCTGCATCAGCAGATCATTGGCCACCATGCCGCCATCTACGCGCAAACGTGCTAGCTCTTGCCCAGCGTCTTTTTGCATCGCTTCTACGACTTCGCGGGTTTGGAAACACGTCGCTTCCAGCGCCGCACGCGTAATATGACTGCGATCGGCATAACGAGTGAGCCCCACAATCACCCCGGCAGCATCCGGGCGCCAGCGCGGTGCGAAAAGACCCGAAAACGCGGGCACGATATACACCCCACCGTTATCCTCGGCAGCGATTGATTCGCTCGAGGCAGCATCCGGGATAATGCCCAGCTGGTCGCGCAACCACTGGATCAGCGAGCCGCCCACGGCCACCGAGCCTTCCAACGCATAGACCGGTTTTTCGCCTTGCTGCTGGTAGGCCACCGTCGTCAACAAACCGTGCTCGGAAAACTTCGGTTCGGTGCCCGTATTCAGCAATAAAAACAGTCCGGTGCCGTAGGTATTTTTCGCATCGCCCGGGTGAAAGCAGCGCTGTCCAAACAATGCGGCTTGTTGATCGCCCAGCACACCGGTGATTTTCACCCCTGTGAGTGGGCCGCGGTGGCGCACCGTGCCAAGCTCACCAATCGAGGGCACGATCGTCGGCAAGATCTGTTTCGGGACCCGCAAGGCCGCGCACAATTCCTCATCCCACTCCAAAGTGTGCACGTCCAGCAGCAACGTCCGCGAAGCATTCGTGACATCCGTGATATGCAGGGTGTGCCCATCACCCTGGTTTTCCTCCGCGCCGCCAGTAAAGTTCCACAGCAACCAAGAATCGATGGTGCCGGCCAGAAGCTCACCGCGCTCGGCACGCTCGCGGGCGCCGTCGACATGATCCAGAATCCAAGCAATTTTCGGGCCTGCAGGATAGGAATTGGCAAGCAGTCCAGTCTTTGCCTGCCACACGGTCGCATCAGCAAACTCTCCGCCGGTGCGGGTATCTTGCCACACGATCGCGTTATAAATCGGTGTGCCGGTCTTTTTCTCCCAGACGACGGCGGTTTCGCGCTGGTTGGTAACCCCCAGGGCTTGTACATCACGTGCAGTAATATCCAATTCCACCATCGCGGCAGAAATAACCCGGCGCGCGTTGGTCCAAATCTCGTTGGGGTCGTGCTCCACCCAACCTTTGCGCGGCATAATCTGGCGGTGTTCTAGCTGCGACTGTGAGACCACGTTTCCGGACCGGTCGAAAATTAGGCACCTCGTGGAAGTCGTGCCCTGGTCAAGTGCAGCGATAAACATGGTTTCCTACAGCCACCGTTCTATGATTTCGGCAATCCCAGCATCGTCATGTGACCCAGTCACCATATCAGCCGCTGCATGGACCGCGGGATGCGCGTTTGCTACTGCTACCCCGTGCCCTGCCCATCGCAGCATCTCGATGTCATTCGGCATATCGCCAAACGCCACCACCTCGTGCGCGGCGACGCCTAATCGATCCGCGAGAAATTGCAGACCAGTGGCCTTATTCACCCCCGGCGCGGCAACTTCTAGCAAACCAGCGTCGATGGAGTAGGTCAGGTGCGCCCGGGAGCTATCGATGTATTCTACCAGCAGCTCGTACATCTCGCTGGCATACATCGTCGGATTGCGCAGCAGAAATTTCACGGCTGGTTTGCACCAAACCTGCTCGGTGGAGGTAGTAATAAACTCAGAATCTGCCCAGGTGTGTGCGTAATTATCGGCGGCAATAAACAATTCCGCAGGATTTTGCCGGACCGAATGCCCCGCATATTCGGCAGCGACGCTGATCCCACCGTAGGGCGCGAAGACTTCTTGCGCGGTGTGATAGACGGCTTCCATTAGTTCAGGGGCGATTTCTTCCGCGTGCAGTACCTCGTCGTTCGCACAGTCATAAATCACCGCGCCATTCGAGGTCACGCACACCGGACGCACCGCGATTTGCTCGAGTACCGGCTGTAGCCAGCGAAATGGCCGTCCGGTGGCCAAGGCAAAATGAATTCCCTGGGCGGTAGCTTGCATTACCGCCTCACGCACGCGCGGTGGCACGCGGTCTGCCGAGTTCAGAAACGTACCGTCTATGTCACTCACGATCAGCCGCGGGGCCGGGCCGACGGCGTCGGTTCCGCAAGGCTGGCTCACTTGCGGTCTTTCTTTCCCGCTTTCGCTGCTTTCGCAGCTTTCTTCCGGTCACGCTCGGCCCGTGCAGCGGCATCAATCTCGGCGGCTTGTTCCAGGGTTGGTGCGGCCCCGCCCAGCGACGCGGGCATCCACGGCAACCCAGGCGCAAAAGGCCCGTGGCGCTCAGCGTATTTCTCGCGGGTGGTTTCCAGCAGCTTTTCCATCGCTTCTTTGAGTACTGCGGTATCTTTTTCTGCAGAACCGCTCAGCTCAATGGGCGTGCCGACGGCAACCCGAATCGGCACATTGGGGCGCAGTAAATTTTTCGGCAAGCCTTTGGTCCAGACGCGTTGCGAACCCCAAATAATCACTGGCAGCAACGGCGCATCTGCTTCATCTGCGATGCGCACAGCGCCGGTTTTCAAATTTTTGATTTCAAATGCGCGTGAGATCGTAGCCTCTGGGAAAATCCCCACCAGTTTTCCCTCACGTAATTTCTGCACCGCTGCATCCTTGGATGCAGCACCTTTTCCTGCAGAACGGTCCACGCTGATGTGGCCCATTATCCGCAGCGCAGCGCCAACCACCGGAGTATCGAAAATCGCCTTTTTCGCCATCATGCGCACGGTGCGACGACCCCGCAGGTACGCCGGGTAACCGCCCAAAATGAAGTCGTAATAACCCGTATGGTTGATCGCCAACATCGCGCCGCCGTCGGCAGGAATGTTTTCGGCACCATCGACGGTGACCTCGATGCCTTGTGCAAACACCAGCCACCGCGCCAGCGGCACCACCGGGGTGCCGTACGGAAATTCCCGAGCTTCTTTCGGGTGCTTTTTCAGCTTCGGCAGGTTTTCCGGCACACGGAGCCGGGCGCGGCTGCGATATTCGGTCACGCCAAAATCTCCTTGCCGACGAATGGGCGCAGTGCCTCGGGCACAACCACGCTGCCGTCGGCCTGCTGGTGGTTTTCCAAGATCGCGACCAGCCAGCGGGTGGTTGCGAGCGTGCCGTTCAAGGTCGCAGCAATCTGAGTTTTGCCCTGCTCATCGCGGTAGCGCGTCGCCAAGCGTCGAGCCTGGAAGGTAGTGCAGTTCGACGTGGAGGTCAATTCACGGAAGGTTTGCTGGGATGGCACCCACGCTTCGTTGTCGAATTTTCGTGCTGCGGAGGTGCCTAGATCGCCGCCCGCAACGTCGATGGTGCGGTATGGCACCTCGATGGCTGCCAGCATGTCCTTTTCCAGATTCAGCAGCGCTTGGTGTTCGGCGGCGGCATCTTCCGGCTTGCAGTAACTGAACATCTCCACCTTGTCGAACTGGTGCACGCGCAAAATTCCGCGGGTATCTTTGCCGTGCGAACCAGCTTCACGACGGAAGCACGACGACCAACCGGCATAGCGCACGGGGCCGTCGGCAAGATCGATGATCTCGTCTTTGTGGTAGCCCGCCAGCGCGACTTCCGAAGTACCAACCAAATACATGTCGTCACGCTCGAGGTAGTAGATCTCATCGGCATGCTCGCCCAAAAAGCCCGTGCCCGACATGATCTCCGGGCGCACCAGAACTGGTGGCACCATCAGCTGGAAGCCGGCCTCGCGGGCTTTCTGCGCAGCGAGCATCATCATGCCAAGCTGCAGGAATGCGCCGTCGCCGGTGAGATAGTAAAAACGTGCACCGCCGACCTTGGAGCCACGCGCCATATCAATCAACCCCAGCTTTTCGCCGAGTTCCAGGTGATCTTTCGGTTCGAAATCAAAGCTTGGGATCTTACCGACGCGCTCGATTTCAATGAAATTTTCCTCGCCGCCGGCAGGCGCACCTTCAACGATATTCGGCAGACGATATTGGATGGACGTGACTTCGGCCTCGGCCGCTTTCTGCTCTTCTTCGGCCTTCTTGACCTTAAGTTTCAGCTCGGAAGAACCTTCCAGCAATGCTGGGCGTTCTTCTGCAGAAGCCTGCCCAATCTTCTTGCCGAAGGATTTTTGTTCCGCACGCAGTTCGTCGGCCGCGGCGATTGCACGGCGGCGTTTTTCGTCGGCGGCCAGCAGCTCGTCGACAAGCTGCGGATCCTCGCCGCGGGTGCGCTGCGACTGGCGAACAAGGTCAGGGTTTTCGCGCAAAAACTTCAGATCAATCACGCCTCCAGAGTTTAGCGTGAAACGACAAGGTAAACTAGCTGCCGATGAGTACTCAAGCATCTTGGCGATCAGCAGCAGCAGTGCGCACCGCACTGGTTACTGCGCTTGCCAGCGCAACGGCGCTAACGGGTTACGGCCTGTTCGCGGATAGCACCGCAGCCACCGACGAGGCCACGGATACCAACGTGAACGCTAACCCGGCGACCGAGTCCGCACCGAAGCCGCGTCCACAAGTGGCTTCTTTTACCACTGCCGATGTTGGTTCCTGTTTGACCTGGGACGTTGATGGAGACGGTGCCATCAGCAATTTTGAACAGGCCGATTGCGCCCAGGAACACCGCTTTGAAGTCTCTGCGCGCGAAGATCTTTCCGCCTACCCCACCGCGGAATTCGGCCCCGACGCCGAAATTCCCGGAACCGCACGCCAGGCGCAATTACGGGAAGAACTCTGCCGCACGCCGACGGTGCGCTACCTGGACGGGCGCTTTGATCCCAACGGGAAATACTCCATTGCGCCCATCCTCCCACCAGCTCCAGCCTGGGAGAATGGCGATCGCACCATGTTGTGTGGCCTACAATCCACCGACTCCCGCGGCGCCCCACAGCTGACCCAAGGCAAGGTCTCGGAGCGCGATCAAGCTCGTGTGTACAGTGCGCAATCCTGCCTGCGCATCGAGGATTCCCAAACGCTGACTGAGGTAGCGTGCGCCGAGCCGCACCAGATGGAAGTCACCTCCACGGTGAACTTGCGGGAAAATTTCCCAGATGGCTACCCAGCAGAAAATGCGCAGGATGAGTTTCTCGCCGATGTCTGCACCCGCGCTGCGGAGGACTATTTGGGCGGCGAAGAAAACTTGTACCAATCGACGTTGCAGCCTTATTGGGGTGCCATCAGCGAAGATTCCTGGCGCAACGGTTCTTATTCTGTGAATTGCACTCTGGTGCACGCCCGCGATGGCGGCGGCTTTTCGACGATCGAAGGCACCGCGCGGGAAGGTCGCGGAGCGTTGACCATCGATGGTGCTCCGCCGGAAGAACGTCCAGAGCGCAACCCGCGACGGTAACTGGGCATTCGCAGATTGTGACTCGTCGTTAATACTTAGTGATGCTAATAGTTAGTGGTGTTGATAGTTAGTGGTTCGCCATGGTTGAAATCAGTGATGAAGAATTCGAGGAACTAGTGCTGGATGCACTGGATAAAATCCCCGATGATTTTGCGTATCGCCTGCGCAATGTTGCCATCCTGATCGAAGATTACAATCCCGAAAACCCACATATCCTGGGCTTATACGAAGGTGTTTCGTTGATCGAACGCACCCACCACCACACCGGGTTTTTGCCGGATGCGATTTTTGTCTACCGCGAAGCACTCAAACAATACTGCACCGACCGCAGCCAGCTTGCCGACGAAGTTGAGGTCACGGTTTTCCATGAGGTCGGGCATTATTTCGGCATGGACGAAGAACAACTGCACGCTGCTGGTTTTGGTTAAAAGCAGTTGTTTCAGCGCTGCCAGCGACTAATTCACCCGACCTGAGCCATGATCGCCCGAGCCAAAATCACCGAGGTCATAATCGCCCCAGCGCTCGAGCGTCCACTGCCCAAATTCTTTGCCTGCCGGATCCAGCACGATATAGCGGCAGTTCGGTAGGTACCATTCGAATGCTTGCCGCGGGTCCAAGCCAGTCAGGTAGCGCGCAATCACGCGGATCACGGTGCCGTGACTGGAGATAACCGTGGTGTTCTCGCTGGCGGCAGCTTGCTCCATGGCTGGCAGGTAACGCGCCAAAATTTCTGGGTAGGTCTCACCACCCGGGGTTGCTGCCTTCTCATCGCCTTCGAGCCACGCCAACATGCAGCGGTGATATTCCGCAATCTTTCCCATGTCTTGACTCATCTCGTAATCGCCGGCAAAAACTTCGTATAACCCTGGGGTGACCTGCACCGGAATGGTATACGGCTCGAGGCCGCGGTGCTGTTCCAACGCTCGGGCAGCGATCTCGGAGGTCTGCTGGGTACGAATCGCCATGGATGACCACCAGTTCGGTAGATCCGCAAGTTCCCGAGAAAGCTCCTCGCCGACTGCGTGGGCTTGTGTACGCCCCAACTCACTCAGTTCTGCACCCGGCGGGCGCGTATCCAGATAGCCATGAATATTGGAATATGTTTGTCCGTGCCGCAGCAAAATGATTTTTCCCATGCTTAAACCCCTGCTTTGGGCCAGGAGCCGAGGAATTGCACTTTCTCACACCGTTGCTCCAGAGCAGCGACTGCCGCGGCCACCGGTGCGTCGTCGATGTGCCCATGCATGTCGACGTGAAAGCGGTAGGTGCCTAGTCCGGTACGCGTCGGCCGGGATTCAATGCGCGATAGGTCCACCCCGTGGCCAGCGATTTCCTGCAGTACGCCGGCCAGTGCGCCGGGTTCGTTGTGCACGTGAAAAATGATTCCGGTGCGATCGTTGCCGGTGCGGGGTGCAGTGCTTCGCTGCGCCGCAGTAAGTGCAATAAAACGAGTCTGGGCGCCGGAAACATCAGCCACCCCTTGTGCCATGCGCGCCAGCTTATGCAAATCAGCGGCATTATCCGGGGCGGCAGCGGCATCAACACGGCCTTGCGCGATCATACGTGCGGCCTCCCCGTTGGATGAGGCCGGGATGAACTCGGCATTCGGCAGGTGGTTTTCTACCCAGGTGCGGATCTGCTGGTACGCCACCGGGTGCGTCGCAATGCTGGTAATCGCTTGCGGCTTTGCTGCAATTTCCTCGGTAGCAGTCAGGATGCTGAATTTAATATCCAGTGTGGCCTCAGCGAAAATCTGCAATCCGGGATTTTCCATCAACGCGTCGTGGGTGGAAGTCACTGCGCCTTCGACGGAGCTTTCTGCGGCTACGACGGCATAGTCGGCCTCGCCTGTGCTGACGCGTCGTAAAGCCTCACCCGGCGAAGCCACCGGAACAGCAGTAACACCAGCCTCTCCATCGTGTTCCACCCCAGCAAACGTCCCGGCGCGCTGTAGCTTGTGCAGTGCAGCCTCGGTGAAAGTTCCGGCGGGTCCCAGGTATGCCACGGTGCTCATGCTCGCTAGGTTACCCTGCTATTTCGGATCATTCTGAGAATTCACATTATTGTGCGATTGAAAAGCACGGAAGAAAATAGTGCCTTTGAGGATATTTTCGTTATACGATATAGGCATGCCTGTTAAAGCAACAGAACATCAAATTGATGCCTGGGTTTCCGAAGCCGAGGCCGGTTATGACGTGGAAGCACTAAAAAAACGTGGTCGCGGCCGACCAGGTCGAGGTGCTCAACCCTCCCAAGTAATCGCCGTTCGATTAACCGCCGAAGAACTAAAAATGTTAGACCAACTCGCTGCGGAAAAGCACTTATCACGCTCAGAACTCATGCGACAAGCGATTACTTCAATGACGGCTGCATGAAGGTTACAAAATCAGCTTCTAAACATGGCATCAGCATTGAAGATGGAATTCAAGCGATGAACTCCTTATTCATGCCATGAAGGCACGACCGAAATATGCCCAGCTCCTGGACCTGAAGGGGCTTTAATTGCAAAAATTGCCTCACCACCTCCCCCACCCCGAGCGGCTGGCGGGTTGGTCGATTCCGGCAAAGGATCTTTACGACGTCGCCGGGCTTCCCACCACCTTGGGCAATTCCGCGCGAAGCTATGTAGCACAACGCACCGAGCCTTTTCTAGCGCATCTGCAAGCCCAGGGCGCACGCATCGATTCAAAAACCGCATCCTCTGAGCTGGGTTTACGCATTGATTGCGAGCCGGTGGGCCTGCCCGCACCGACGAATCCCTTATGGCCGGGAGCTACCCCGGGTGGCTCTTCTGGTGGTGCCGCGGAACAGGTCGCGCTCGGTACTGTGCGCGCCGCGCACGCCTCGGACGGCGGTGGTTCGATCCGCGTTCCGGCTGCGGCCTGTGGGCTCGTCGGTTTCAAACCAACCACTCCGCGGCCACCAGGGATGCCGAACGGGACGTTGGCGGTGCAGGGGTTTATCACGACCATGGTGGCCGATTCCGCTTTCTTGCACGCGCGCAACCCCAACGTTTCTCGTTTCCGCGTCGGCCTGTTGACGAACCCGATTTTGGCGGACACCGAGGTTGCCGAGCCCATGTTGCAGGCCACAGAGCTAACGGCCGAAGCGCTTAATTCCGCGGGCCACCAGATCATCCCGATCACTGCGTTTCCCGGCGAGCGCACCCTGGACGCCTTTCGCACAATTTTTAGCTCCGCGCTCGCCACAGCGCTTGCCGACGACACACTAGGACCGGGCTCAGGCATCGCCGGCTACCCACACTGGGTGGTGCAGCGCGGGCGTCGGCAAGCGCCAACGGATGTGCAGGCAGCGAAAAACCATGCCGCGGCACTAAACGGTCTATTGCATTCTTTTTGGAACGTTGACGTGGTGTTATCGCCAACGCTGGCCCATGATCCGCCGCCGATGGGCCATTTTGCCGCGATGAAGCACGCCCGCTGTTTTTCCGAGCAAACCCGCTGGTCGCCATGGTGTTCGGTATTTAATATGACGGGACAGCCCGCTATTTCGATTCCGGTGGCTTTGCCTGGGCGTCCACCAGTTGGGATTCATTTGGGGTCAATCACGCTTGCCGACGACGAGCTATTGGGGCTCGCACTTGACGTGCATGCCTGAATTTTTGGCTAACGGGCAGCCTGCAAGCAAGGGTAGGTAAAGTATCTGCCATGAATGATCGCGGAGAACGGCCAACTGGACGGCACGGGGCATCCCACGGGCCTGCAGAAGGTGACGTCGTCCTGGGGCGCGACGGTAAACCGCTACTGGATCGCTACGGTCGGCCAGTGCGACGGCGCCCGCGCACGGCGCAAGGTGGAACGCGGGAAGGTAGTGGCCGTCATGCTGCTGGTGGCGGGCGGCATGCCAAGCCGGAACCTCCGCAGGAAGCTTCGCGTGCCCCTCGTGCTGCACGTCCGTTGCGCTCTGAGCGGCCGGAACGTCCTGAACGCTCCGAGCGTTCCGAGCGTCCTGCACACTCTGCGCGCTCTGAACACCCTGCACGCCCGCTGCGCACCAACCGGCAAGATTCGCGGGCGAACCGCCCGCCGATTGACAGGGAAAAGCTGCGCCGTGAACGCGCTATTTATGATGCGCAACGGGCTAATTCTGCTCGGCAGAGCACAAATCACGATGCTGGGCATGGTGCACGTTCGGCCTCCGGGCACAACCACCCGGGTGCTCGCCCGGTCAACCGTGAGCAACTGCACCAGTCACGCAACCAACAGCGGATCCCTGCGGAACCGACCCGCATGGACTTGGGCGGACCAGCAGCGGGCGGTGTTACTGGTGCCACGGCAGGATACGCGCAGGGCCGCGCTGCAGGGCAGGACCGTCACGGCGAAGTGCCGCATCGTTCCGCACAGCAATTTCCACAGCAGCCAGGACAACTGCAACGACCTCCGCAACAACGGCCGCCACAAAATTATGTGGGGCAACCTTATGCCCAACAGCCCGCTGGGCAGTACTATCCACACCCCGGTGGCGGGTATGGGCAACCGGGCCAGCAGTACCAGCAAGCCCACCCCGATGTACGCAATCCGCACCCCGGCGCTCACGGCGGCCGTGGTTTCGGAAAGTTCAACGCGGCCGGGTTGCGCGCAAAACTTCGTCGACCAAAATTCGGTTGCGTTGGGTGTCTGGGCTGGCCATTAGCCGTCATTCTGGTGCTGCTTGCCGTCGTTGCATTTTGGGCAGACGCGCAGCTGACACGCGTGGCGTCCCAGCCGGATACCCAGGTGGCATCAACCAAGGGCACGAACTGGTTGCTGGTCGGCTCCGACTCACGCGTGGGTTTGAGTGAAGAAGACATTGCCCGCCTGGGCACCGGCGGCGATATTGGCACAGGCCGCACCGACGCCATCATGCTGTTGCATCTGGAAGGCACCAGCGCACAGCTGATTTCCATCCCTCGCGATAGTTACGTCAACGTGCCCGGTTTTGGGCAAGACAAAATCAACGCCGCGTTTACCTACGGTGGCCCGCAGTTGTTGACGCAGACCGTGGAAGAAAACACCGGCGTCAGCATCGACCACTATGCAGAGGTGGGCATGGGAGGCCTGGCCAATATCGTCGACGCCATCGGCGGGGTGGAATTGTGCCCTTCGGAGCCGATTGATGATCCATTGGCGAATCTCAATGTTGGCGCAGGATGCCAAGAAATGGATGGCGCTAATGCGTTGGGTTATGTGCGTACCCGCGCGACCGCCATGGGCGATCTTGACCGCGTGGAACGGCAGCGCGAGTTCTTCTCCTCCCTTATGCACGAAGCCACCAGTCCATCGACGTTGCTGAACCCATTCGATGTGTTCCCCATGATCAGCTCGGTTTCGAAGTCATTTACCGTCGGCGAGAGCGATCACGTGTGGCACCTGGCCCGCCTGGCATTGTCAATGGGTACCGGGGTGGAAACCAAGACGGTACCGATCGGTGGTTTTGCCGATACCGACGTAGGAAACGTGGTGTTGTGGGATGAGGTGGAGGCCGAAAACCTCTGGAATTCGCTGCGCTAGCAGGTATTCGTGCTTGCCGACGGTTCCCCGTCGGCAGCTTCCTACCGGCGCCGTCTGTTAACGGATGGTGACCTGGCGCGATTTAATGTTTTGCAGCTGCTTGCGCTCGTCGGCCGACAGCTGCGCGTCGTTGGAGATTTCTTCTTCCAAAGCCTGGTTCACGCGTTCCAGCTGCTCACGGTAGGTGTCCGCAGCTGGCTCTGGGGTGACATCGAAAACTGGAGCGATCACGCCGTGAGTACGGAACACACCGGCAAACTTGGTGTCTTCCCCAACGTGCAGGTCACCGCGGGCGGCCACGCGGGCCAGGGCGTTGAGGAAATCATTTTCGTTGTCCACTGGGCGTACCCAGCGGATGTGTGCCTTCCCACCGCCGGTATCGGACCACCACAAGGTGCCGGGCGCGTCGGCGTCAATCGCGTGAGTTTCGATGACGGAATCATTGGCCATTTGCATCGACTGCGCAACCTGCTCTGGCATGGGCGCACCTTCTGGCATCCACCAGGAAAAGTCCTGTTCTAACTGGATATCCAGCGTGGTGTCTTGAGGCAGCAAATCCGTAAGCTCTGGCTGGTTGCCGTCGGCGGCCGTGGACACCAGCGATTCGCCAGCCGAGTGCTCTTTCACCCAGTTCAGGGCGTAAGCAAGGTCATGGTGTGGGTTCGTGCCGTGAGCTTGCACCTGCAGGGCGACGAAGGCATCGCCGCCGTATTGCTCATCACGAATCATCGCCGCAGATGCTCCTGGCAAAACGCTGCACAACCACACGGTACGGTCAATGCCAGCGATATCGACTTTCGCGTAGCCAGACGGCACGAACTCCTGCAATGCGATCAGGTCGGCCTCGCACGCAAACCCAGCGAACGGGCGTGGGTCTTTTTCCAGCTTGGCACGTTCTGCGGCGCGAGCTGCAAGTTTTGCTTGCCGACGCGACATTCCCTCTGGGAGATCTTCTTTGTTCTTTTTCTTCTTCGCCATGCACGCAAGTTTACGACATAGCTGCCTTCTCATTTTCCAAAGCGCTGCAGCGTATACCGACGGCATCCAAAGTGAACTTATTAATCGTCTTCGTTCTTGATGGACTCAACCGCATTTTCACCTGCTTTCATGAAAGCATCGAAGTCAGACTTAAATCTCTTATCCTGCTCAACCCGAAATTTGGAAAATTCTCCGAGCGCAAATTCATCAGCAAGCTTTTTAGAAATCTTACCTGCGTTTTTAAGTAATTCACGACCATCGATCGATAATACTTGATCGAGTAGTGCCGCCCACTGTTCCATAGTGGTTGGTATCTGACGTTCAGCTCGACTTTCAGCCAAGTTCAAGAACGTTTCAACTAGCCGCCCTAAATCTTTGATCTCTGTTTTAGATAGATAGTTCTTGCCGACGGTCACATCCCCGGCCAGCACCTTGCCATCTGGAGCTTTGCTCCAGGTGGTCAGGCCCATATGCATTTTGTCTGCCGAAGCACGTTCATGAATCAACTCTGCAGCGGTGTGGCCATGTACCGCGTAATGCAGTTTGTTCTGCACCGTAGCAAAGAAAGTTTTTGTAACCGGTGCGTCCTTGTCATAGTCTGTCGCCGTTATATATATGTCTGTCACCTTTTGATAGAAGCGACGCTCCGATAATCGAATTTCTCGGATTTCTTGGAGTAGCTGCTCAAAATAGTCATCCCCAAAAATCTCGCCGTGTTCCATGCGTTGTTTGTCGACGACGAATCCACGCAACGTGAAATCTCGAAGCACTTTAGTAGCCCAGATCCGGAACTGAGTCGCCCGTTTGGAGTTCACCCGATACCCAACCGAAATTATCGCATCGAGATTATAATGTTTGACCTGATAATTCTTACCATCATCGGCAGTTGTCCGGAATTTCCGGACAACTGAATCCTCTTCTAGTTCTCTTGATGAGAAAATATTCCGAAGATGCTCAGAAACAGTACGCTTATCTACACCGAACAGCTCCCCCATCAGCGCCTGCGTTAGCCAAATTGTTCCTTGCTCATATCGCACCAACAGATCGCGTTCGAGATCCGCGGCAGTAAACGTAAGCAGTGGCCCTACTGATGAAATTCCTACGTTCCTTGGCTGATCACTCATCAACTCATCCCCCAGTTACGTTCAATCGCTTGTTGGGCTACCCGTTACTTTACAATTATTCATTCGGCAGGCGGAGTCTCCGTAAGAATGTATACAGCCACTTCTCATTCCCGCAGCGCTTTAAGCGCAATATCCGGCCAATTCGTCGCCAAGAGGTTCACCCCGTGATCGCGCGCCCAGCGCATATCTTCCGGTTTATCGACGGTCCACATGTACGTCCGACGGCCTCCCACACCAATCGCAGCCGGGTTGGCTTTGCCGTGCTCCAGAGAAAGCCCCAGCGCATGCGGGCGTGACAGCATCAAATCGCGGCTGTTCCACCGGCGTTCCCAACCGCGGCGCAAATAAATCCGGTCCACTTGCGGCACGAGACTCGCGAGCCTGCGCAGCGAGGCATGCGAAAAAGAAATGATGTGCACGCGAGGGTCCGCAACCATCCCGGTACGGTGCAACGCCCGCGCCAGAGCTTTTTCCAGCGCCGCGCCCTGGCGCACCAGCGGTTTGGTCTCAATATAAAGGTGGTGCGGGTTATTCCCGAGCATGCGCAGCAAATCGTCGACAAGCATGAGTTGTTGTGGCGCATCCTCGGAACCGATATTCAGCCGCTGCAGCTCGGGCCAGGTCATGCGCGCGACCATCCCCGTGCCAGTGCTGGTGCGGTCCACGCTGGGATCGTGGATCACCACCGCCTGTCCATCGCGGCTGGCGCGAATATCGCATTCCAGGCCATGAATGGGCAGTTGCAAGGCTTGCTGAAACGCCTCGGGCGAATTTTCCGGATACTTCCCGGAATAGCCACGGTGGGCGACGATATGACAGCCAGTCAACATGGTGTGCGTGAACTCCTCGGGATAACGAAGATACAGCGACCAAGCCTAAATACTGCAGGCAATACCCGTGCCGTGGTGCGGGCAATAGCCCTGTGGGTTTTTCTCCAGGTACTGCTGGTGCTCGTCCTCAGCCAAGTAGTATTCGCCCGCCGGGGTCTCGGCCAGCGTGGCGATCTCCGTGGTGACTTCACCGTAGCCGTTGGCCTTCAATTTCTTACCGTAGGCGTCGACAAGCTTGTCGACGGTCTGTTTTTCTTCCGCCGCGTTCGGGCCTTCGGTATAAAACGCCGAGCGGTATTGCGTGCCCACGTCGTTGCCCTGGCGATAACCCTGAGTTGGATCGTGCGCTTCGAGGCCGACACGTACCAGATCCTCCAAGGACACCCGCGACGGGTCATAAACCACGCGCACAACCTCCACGTGGTTGGTGCGCCCTGTGCAGACTTCGCGGTACGTCGGGTTCGGCGTCACGCCACCGGCATAACCAACCGAGGTAGAAAGCACGCCATCCAGGTTCCAGTAGAGCTTTTCGACGCCCCAGAAACAGCCCAAGCCCACGATCAAGCTGGCCTGGCCTTCTTCCCAAATGCCGGTAATGGGCGTACCCAACACGGCGTGCGGGCGTGGGTTTTCTAGGACCGGGTGCTTTCCGCCATGCAGGGCGTCTTCTTCAGCGACGAGTTCTGGGTTATTTCCAAACATCCACATGCCGACATTCTACGCGGGCCAAGCTCGCGGAAAGCTGTGGAAATAATACCGAGCGCATGTCAGCTGGCGCCCGGATTTCATGTCAGCCGACGCACGGAAGTAGATGTGCACGAGCGGTCAGGGATTGGTCAGGGATTTATGTCATAAAAATGTTGCAATATTCTTATACGTGCCTATTATGGGCGATGTACCCAACGAAAGGATTTAGCGATAATGGCTGTTTACGAACTCCCAGAACTCGATTACGACTACAACGCTCTGGAACCACACATCTCCGGCGAGATCATGGAGCTGCACCACTCCAAGCACCACAACACTTACGTTCAGGGTGCTAACGCAGCTTTGGATGCCCTGGAAGAAGAGCGCAACGGCGAAGCCAACCCAGACCGCATCCGTGCACTGTCCAAGAACTTGGCTTTCAACCTGGGTGGCCACACCAACCACTCCATCTTCTGGAAGAACCTGAGCCCTAACGGTGGCGGCGAGCCAACCGGTGAGCTGGCAGAAGCTATTGACCGCGACTTTGGCTCCTTCGAGAAGTTCAAGGCGCACTTCTCCGCAGCAGCCCTCGGCCTGCAGGGCTCCGGCTGGGCCGTTTTGGGTTACGACCACATTGCTGGCCGCCTGCTCGTTGAGCAGCTGACCGACCAGCAGGGCAACACCTCCGTGAACTTCACCCCACTGCTGATGCTGGATATGTGGGAGCACGCTTTCTACCTGCAGTACAAGAACGTTAAGCCTGATTACGTCAAGGCTGTCTGGAACGTCTTCAACTGGGACGACGTTGCAGAACGTTTCGCAGCAGCGAAGAAGTAAACCTGCCGCCGCCGCATCATCACTGCGGCTTGCATGATCGCCGTGCCCGCGCACGTTACGTGCTGGGGGCGGCGTTTTTTCATGGCGTTTTTTAGTGGCAGTTTTTATCTCGTGGGTCACCGTTCTGGCTTAGCGAGTTCTCCCGGAAACCATAAGTAGAATAAACCCCAGCCACAGTAATCCGGTGGCTGCCGTTATTACCCATAAAAGCTCACTAAACAGCGGTTCCCAAAAACCACCGGCACGAAACAGCTGGGTAATAACAGAAGCAACTGCAATAACAATTCCTGTGGTAATTATCCATGCGCCGATTTTTCCTATCCGGGATGTACAATTCCGCGCTCGCTTATGGCTCCAGAGCGAAATATTTGTCCCGATAAGCACAACCGCGATAGTGGTGGCCAGAAGAAATAATGCGCCAACAAGAAACGGAAAACCGTCATTAGCGCCAGCAATGATGCTAATAAATACATAGAGTGTGACGGCCACGAGAACCGAAAAAATGGTGATGCTTTCCAAGGGTTTCAGCATGTCTATTCCACTCCTAACCGTATAAGAGCGTCGCAGCTCTCAGCTTCTAATTTGTTGTGTGTTGTTAATACGACGATTGTGAAGTGCTCCGGGTTTTGTTCCTAGGCATTTGCCTTATTTTTTTATTATTTCTCAGGCCGGTTGATAGCTCCAAAACTCTGATTCAATCTCCGTTGGTGTGCGGTAGCCAAGGCTCTGATGAAGCCTTGCGTCGTTCCACCAATTCACCCAGTCGAAGGTCGCATCGCACCTGACAGGACCCAACCGACAATCCACCGGAGAACGCATCGGTGGCAAACGCAGTGTAGACAAAGCCTTTCTTCGTGTGCACGCAAGTAATATCGGCGACCCACAGCTCATTCGGTGCTTCGGCATTGAATTCGCGTTGCACTAAATCCGGGCACGTATCCACCGTCTTTGACCTACGAGTCGTCACCGGTGACCGGCCTTTGCCTTTGCCAGAAACACCAGCCAAACGCATCAATCTGGCGGTGTGCTCACGACCGATATTAATTCCTTCACGGCGTAGAGCATGCCACATTTTCCGCACACCGTAAACACCGTAATTAGCTTGATGAAAAGCACTAATGCGCTCATTCAGCACCGCGTCACGAAGGCGACGAGCACTTAAGTCCTCGGGCCTTGGACTGGCGGTACCCACGCGAGGTAATGAAGCCACCTTCGCGATTGTTCTTCAACGTCGTGCATATGAACTCGACTGAGAAACGATTCCGGTATTCATCGATGAACCGAATCATAACTAAGGTTTCGGGGCTACTGCCTGAAACGCGGGGTGCATCGACATATTTTCCGCCAAGATGCGATCTTCCACGAGACGGACCACGCGGTCCTTCGCATCCTGGTCAAATTCTTTTAGGCATGTTCCAGATTTTCCCATCCACTCAAACGGAACAAAACCTGGGACACTTCAACTCAGGCGGAACAGGACCTGGGCAATCCCAGCCCTATCCGGGGGGGGTATATACCTCAATAATGATCGTATCTATTACCTGAATAACTATTGAGCATGACTATAATTTAGGCCACAAGAACAAGTTAATGGCGAATTCAGGAAGGAGGTGGAGAAAATGATTCAGGAACTTAATCTGGAGGTTGAAACAGTGCAGCCGGCAGACCAAGATGACCACTGGCATTTTGTTACTTGTGGAGTCATCCTTGGTTCTGGTGATTACCACAGTTAAGACTATTGCCTACGTTTTTGGCGTCATTATTCAACGTACTGGAATTCTTATAGCTGAGTAGCGTTGCGTTTATCTTATATACATTCGGAATCTGTGTTAATTTTTTTCCGTTTTAGAATTCAGACGGTTACAAAACGTTACTGTGCATGTTAGGAATAAAAGAAAAAGCCGAAGGAATGAGTGGAACATTAAAAGGCGTACGCCTGGTTAGCGTCCTAATTATCCTGACTTATATCATAAATACATTATATGCGATAATAAAATTCTATGAGTGAGAGAAATGTATGTATAAAGAAATTCGAGATCTTAAACCGGTTTCCATGGCGGTTCTACTGTTAACTCTAGTATCTTCGTGGATGCTTTCTCTTTCCCTTGGCGTTATAGTCGTTGGCGCTCAGGCTTCTGAAGCGGAATCGGGTGAACAGTTCGCGGCTATGGGAGGTCTTCAAATAGCCCTAACATGTTTGGCGGTGCTGATGTGCCTTCCGTCTGTTGTCAAAGTAGCTATTCGGCGAGATTCTCGGCGCATAGCACTTTGGCAGGTCATCGGTGCCTCTCCTCACAAAGCGAGGTTGAGATACATAGGAATAGCTACTATTAGTTCCTTAGCAGGATCTCTGATGGGAAGTGTTCTAGCATTCTTATCGTGGCCAGCTCTCGGGCGCATTATTGACCACACAGGGTTCCTGGTACTGCCTGCACTATCAGAGCCTTTGACTGTGTGGGCTTGGACTTTTGGGCCGGGGATAGCTTTTGTTGTGTTGTTTTTAGCATTGATTTTGGGAACACGACAGCTGAAAAAGGTAGAGCCGGTAGAGGCCGTGATGGACATGCCTGAGCAAGCGCCTTCTCGCAGCATTGTCAGACTAATAATCTCAGGCCTCATCATAACAGGCATCATTGTTGGGTATATAGGTATTGCATCAACTCCACCAATTGATGACATGGAGCGTCTCAGCGGATTACTCTCCTCTTATTGGGGTGCAGGGCTTGGATTGTTGCTCGCCTATGGCTTGTCAGACCGAGTGGTGGTGAAGCCAGTTGTTACCTTAATAGGTAGACTATTGCCACTGAACTGGCTGGACAGTTGGGTGCTTGCCAGAACATCGGCTCGTCGACGAGCCACGTTGTCTACCTCGGTTGTTACCCCATTGGTTGTGGCAGCGGCGGCGGTTGGCTCTATCTTCGGCATGGTTAACCAAACCAAGAACATTATGTTTGTCTCGGGTGCAAATGAGTCGGACCTTCAGGTTAGTCCAACAAGCCAAATCATCCTGATCTTTGGTGCGCCCGTCATTATCGCTGCTTTTTCTGGCGTGATTGCCGTGTCTCTCACAAATGAGTGGAGACGACATGACGTTGCCTTGCTGCAAACCTTGGGTGCAACTACAGCTTCAATTCGGTGGTCTTCTGTATTTGAATGCATAATTTATTTCTTATCGGCCGCTATAATTTCCTCGATTATTCTAGGATTTAATGCTTTAGCCATCGGTGTCGCATTTGGACAAGGTCCGGTTCCGGACGCAAGCCCCGTATGGATTGGAAACGAAACCTATTTCCTGCTTATTGCCGGATTTTCGCTACTTGCAGTATCTATTGTGATTCCAACATTTAAGGAATCCAGAAAGCTCAATATTACCGCAATCTCGCATTAAGGAAAGTAAAATGAACAATATTATTGACACACAGGAACTGAAAAAATCATTCTCAATCAATAAGAAGGAAAAAGAGCAAGTCATTAGGGGGATTAACTTTTCTGTCACTGAGAACGAGTTTATCTCAATCGTTGGACCTTCTGGATCGGGAAAATCAACGTTTCTTTACTGCATTTCTGGACTCGTGCAAGCTGACTCTGGGCACAGTTTTTTGTGTGGAGTTGATTTGGTGACTGCGTCCAAAAACCAGCGGAGCGATATTCGTCGTAAAAACGCGAGCTTCGTTTTTCAAGATTATAATTTGGTAGATTCCATGACAGCCCTGGAAAACGTCCAGCTGGGCTTACGATTCGTATCTAAAAAGATTGCGAAAAAGGAGCTGAATAACCTTTTTGAAAAGTTTGGGTTAGCCGAACGGAAGAACTATTATCCTGCCCAACTTTCTGGTGGCCAACGCCAACGAGTGGCGATTATCAGAGCCTTAGCCACGAAGCCTCGAGTGTTGTTCGCCGATGAGCCGACGGGTGCGTTGGACTCTCGGTCTGGGAGCTTAGTCATGAACGAACTTGCAGAGCTCAGCCGACAAGGCGCTGCTGTGGTCATGGTGACGCATGATTTAGATGTGGCAGCACAGGCACAGCGTGCCGTTGTCTTGTCGGATGGAAGGTTGATAAAGAACCTTGAGAACCCAACAAGGCAAAAACTGTTCCAAGCACTTGATGCGAATAACGGAAGTGAGGATAAGTTGTAGTTTGCATTTCATGAAGAGGATAGGTGCATTTGGGTTTTGTATGCGGGGTATGCAAAGGGACTATTGGGAATGAAGTGCCTGGTTTTCTTCGGCTTTTGCCTAGGTTTCCATTGTCTAGTGCCCTGAAGTGCCAGGTCTAAAACTCTTCTTCAACCACGCAGTGAAAAACGTGGCACCATGTAATATATGGCACAAACAGTACCCGCACGCGGCCTACAACGGGGAGAACGCACCTACCGGTTAGCCACCGTCGCGGTCCTGGCAGCGGGGCTGGCCGTATTCAACGGGCTGTATGTCACCCAGGCTATGCTGCCTGCGCTTGTCGACGCCTTCGACACCACACCAACAGTCGCAGCGCTGACAGTCTCCGTCGCCACGGGAATGTTGGCAATCTGCGTGGTTCCGGCCTCGATCCTCTCGGAGCGCTTTGGCCGCAACCGAGTACTGATTATCTCCGCCATCGCGGCCTCGCTCATCGGGCTGACGCTTCCGCTCGCCCATACCATCTACCAGCTCATCGCCTTGCGGTTGCTGCACGGTGCTTTCATCGCTGGTACACCCGCGGTGGCCATGGCCTGGCTCGCTGAAGAGCTCGACCACCGCTTCCTGGCCCGCGCCATGGGCGTCTACGTCGCAGGTAATTCCGTCGGTGGGCTCACCGGCCGGTTGCTCCCGTCGATGCTGCTGGAAGTCACCGACTGGCGCGTAGCAATCTTCTGTGCATCCCTCCTGGCACTAGGCTTCGCCATCATCGTGGCGCTCACTCTGCCGCGCCAGCAGTTCTTCCAGCCGAAGGCCCTGCGGTTTCGCACCGAATACGAATCCATGGTCACGCACTGGAAAAACCCATCGCTGGCAGCCATGTTCCTCATCGCGTTCTTAGCCATGGGCGTGTTCGTCTCGCTGTATAACTTCCTGGCTTTCCGCTTGATCGACTACTTCGAGCTCTCCCCAGGCATCGTCGCACTGGCATTTTTGGCCTACCTCAGCGGCACTTATTCCGCTGCCCGGGCAGGTGTGCTGGCGGAAAAATTCTCCCGCGGCACCGTGCTGGTGTTTTCCACCGCAGCATTCATCATCGGGCTGCTACTTACTGCCACCCCGTGGCTGTGGCTTAGCCTGACCGGCTTGCTGATTTTTACCGCGTCCTTCTTCGCTGCCCATTCCATCGCTTCTGGCTGGGTGGGCTCCATCGCAGAGCACAACCGCGCCGAGGCATCCAGCATGTACGTGCTGTGCTACTACCTGGGCTCGTCGGTCGTCGGCGCGCTGGCCGGCTTGATTTTTACTGCCCTGCCGTGGTGGGGCTTCGTCGGCACGCTCGCCGTGTTGGCTGGGGTCATGCTGGCGCTGGGAATATTCGCGCACACCAAAGAGCAAAGCAACGACGACGCCGCTTAAGCTAAGCACCCGCCCGAGCCGCTCCGCGCATCCGTGGAACGCCCGGCGCGCCCGCGCACAACCAATCCCGCACCACGCGGGTGGCCTGACAATCACCCCGGTTATAGCCCAAAAGCTGCTCCCGGGCGCGGGTTGCTTCCAGTCCATCGCCCACGGCTATACGACGTGCATTCACCGATTGCTCACCATCGACATCCTCATCCGGCCAGGTATACCCCGCCGTCGCCGCCACCTGTTTCAGCCCCATGCCCGCGGTATCAGCCAAAAACTGCTTGGCATAGCGGAACACATCCACCCATTGCGTAGAGCCAATAAAGGCATCAATCTCTGTGCTCGTGGGCACGCCCGGTTGCCCCGCAAAACGCTTCGCCGACCTACGCATCCAGTGGTTTTCCCCGTGCGCGGAATAGCAATAGGCACGAAAGCTCATGCCGGCTGCTTCTGCTTGCCGACGCCGCGTGCACACGTAATCCCAAAAATTCGCGAAATTCTTCGCTTCTGCAGCCCCACCGAGCTCGTCCCAGGTGACAAACGGGTGATAATCCGCGCCATCCCACACGCCCCACAGGTACGCGCCTTGATCCAGGTAGGCCTCCATATCGATATCCAGTTCTACGTCAGCGCGCGGAATCTGCATCTCATCTGCCTGCTGGCGCGCCAGAAACGGGATTCCCCGGCGCCACGCATCTGCCAATTGTGGGTAATCTCCGGCGATAGCAGAATCTGCGCTGCGCAGTGATTCAACGGTGGTGATCCCTCGTTCGCGCAATTGATCGGCACGATCACCAGACAAGAACAAACTGATATCGTCGGCATCGCGTAACTCTTGCTCGCAATAGACCCAGAACCGACAGCTCGCGCATTCTTTCCTACGCCGTGGTGCATCCGGCAGCTTCTCACACCTCACCGCTGTCAGCGCGTCGCTCAATCCCCGTTGGAATCGTTCAGTATCCATGAGGAAAATCCGGCGCCGATCCTGCCCAATCAAACCGCCACGCCCGGTAGCCAGCCCGAGTTCTTCGAGCGCACGTGCTGCCAGGCCCAACCGATAACCATCAACAGAATGCTGGCGCAGGGTAAATTCCTCGGTGATGGGTTGGCCCAACCCTGCGCGATGGGTGGGAAGAACGGCTACCGCGCCACCGGCTTTTTCTCGCGCCACGCGGTGGTTGCTGACCATCACCGGCAGGTACGCGTTGTCCCCGGTGCGCACCAGAGCATCGACGGAGACTTTCCAGTCCACAGGCGCGTGCCCATTTTCACGACGATTGCCTGTGGTTCCCGCCAGCACCGCGCCGGTCACCAGATCCGGCTGCCACGCGAGTGCTTCTAAGGTATCGAATTCCCGGCGCTCGACCGCTGCGGCATCACCGGCGGGCAGCGGGCCTAAATCTATTCGTTGAAAATTCTTGCGGCGCCCGTCGCCAAGCGCGGGGGCTGTCGGCAACAAAGCAGCCACCTCTGCCCGGGCATCCGCGCTGCGCAACGCACGTTCTTGGGAAGATAGCGTCGGTGGCGTATCCGGGTAACGGCGGGCTTGCACCAAGCGATAACGGCAGCCGACGAGGTCATGCGCTTCCACAAATTCCCGACGGCCGATCACAGGTGGTCAGCCTAGTCGAGACCACCAGGTATTGTTGAATCAGCACTAAGTAAAAATACGCAATTTTCAGCGAAGGTGAGCACACCATGGGCTTGATGAAGTCACTCCGTAAGCGCCGCAGCGATGCCAAAGCCGCCGTCAAAGCCGCCAAGGCACGCGCGAAAGCAGAGGTCAAAGCCGATTCGAAGGCACGCGCACGCCGCGAGAAGCTGCTGGCGAAACAAAAACGCGCGATTATTAAAGACGAAAACAAGGGCTTGAAATCCAAGCGCAAGCACCAAGAAAAAATGGCGAAGATGGAGCTGGACAAGCTGCAGACCGGCAAATTCAACGCCGATAACATCAAGCGTTATGCCGGAGCTTCTCGCGTCCTGTTGCCGCTGGCACTGCCTCTCATTTACCGTGGCATCACCGCAGCCCAGGAGCAATTTAGCAAGCGCTCGGCACAGCGTTCCGGTGTCACCCGCGAGCAAATGGCGCAGTTTAGCGGCCACGGTGCGGATTTGAAGGTGCGCATCCAGGGAATCCGCAACTCGCTGCAGGAAACCACCGTCAAGCCGGGCTACAAGCGCGATATCAACGACCGCCTGGACGAGCTAAAAGCAGCCGTCGATAATGCAGAGTTCATGACGGATCAGCAGCGTCGCCGGGCACACCGCAGCATCAGCAACGATATTGACCTCATCACCGAGGATATTCAGCGCAATATCACTGAGGGCTAATATCATCGAGGGCTAATATCACTGCGGGCTAAGGCCAAAAGAGCCACGAAGCCCAAGAGGGCCAAAAGGGCTACGAGTGCGAACACGGGCCAAGAGCCCTTAGAGCACTCCCTGCTCACGGGCGGCAGCCACCGCTGAGGTCCGCGAACGCACACCCAATTTGTCGTAAATGTGCACCAGGTGCGATTTCACGGTGGCCTCCGAGAGCATCAGTTCAGTACCGATATCCCGGTTCGACGAACCCGAAGCCACCAGTTTCAACACTTCCAACTCGCGCGGGGTGAGTGAGCTACGCGGGGTGCGCACGCGCGTCATCAAACGATCCGCGACCACCGGCGACAACGCCGAATCGCCTTCGGCTGCCGAACGCACCGCAGCCAACAATTCCGCCGGTGGAGAGTCTTTCAGCAAGTAGCCCACCGCGCCGGCCTCGATCGCGCCGAGAATATCGGCATCGGTGTCGTAATTCGTCACCACCAGCACCTTGGGCGGGTGCGGAACCGAAGTTTTGATCATCCGTGTGGCTTCTGCCCCGCCGGTGACGCGGTGGCCTTCGGCACCGGCTCCGAAGCGCAGGTCCATCAACAGCACGTCAATGCCGCCAGCGTGCGCAGCAGAAATCGCGGCTTCGGCGGTGGCTACCTCGCCGACAACCTCAATATCTTCTGCATCATCCAAAATTGCGCGCAAACCCAGGCGCACGATTTCGTGGTCGTCTGCCAGCAAGACTCTGATCATGGTGGACAACTACCCCTTTTCTGACGGTTTCTTAGCTTTATCTTACCCTGCACTTAGTTCTCGCACGGCATCGTCACCGACACCGCGGTCCCGCGCCCGGGCTCGGTTTCAATCTCCATCTCGCCGCCTTGTTCCGCGGCCCGCTGCCGCATGGCCGCCAAACCCACATGCCCCAAGCCACTGGGGCGCTTGTCGACGTCGGCAAGATCAAAACCAGCCCCATTATCCACCACGTCCAGGCGCACGACATCCTCGTCGTAGGTCAACGTGATGCGAGCCCGGCTAGCGCCGGCATGCTTGACGACGTTACCCGTTGCCCCCTGCGCAATACGCAACAACGCGGCTTCGGTTTTCATCGGCAGCTGGCGGGCGGTGCCATCGACTTCGACCTCGATGGTGATCTCGCTAGTATCAGCCCAGTTTTGTGCCACCCGCTCCAACGCTTGCTGCAGGGAGGTTTCTGCGAGTGTGGCCGGCTGCAACGCCGCGATCATCGCGCGGGCTTCTTGCAGGTTATCGGCGGCCGTGGTGCGCGCCAGCTCAATGTGATGCCGCGGCTGGCTAGTATCGACGGCATCGTCACCGTCGTGGGCGGCATCGATGCGGTCTAAGCCGCGGTCGGCGGCGTGCAGCAGCATCTGAATGGACGACAGCCCCTGGGCCAGGGTGTCGTGAATTTCGTGCGCGATGCGCTGGCGTTCGGCGTTGATGCCGGCATCGCGTTCAGATTCCGCCAGTTGCGCCCGGGTTTCCATCAATTCGCGGATCAGCTCCGCACGCTGGCGGCTGATGTGTGACAGCGTCGTAAAGGCAAAATGGATCGCGACGGTAACCACCGCAGATACCGTCGGGCCCATGATTCCGCCCAGGGTCAGCCCGGACGGGATCTGCATGATCACCGTGATGCTGGTGGCAAACATGACAGAAACAATTCCACGCACACCATCGAGCACCCGAAGGAATAAAAAGAAGATGGTAAACGCCAGGTAGGCGCCCATCGGGGTGACGAACATGATGCCCATCCACACGGCCAAAAGCCCGAACAACCAGAACAGTTGGACGGATTCTTCCTTGTCGTCAAGGTAGACCGAGCCTGCGAAATAGATCGCGGCGAATGCGGTATACAGCACTAAGTTCAGGCTGGCTTCGGGCAACGGCATGCGCAGAGAACCGATCACGCCGACGACCAACAACACGGCGGTAAGCACATGGATGCCGTCGCCAAGCACGTCTCTATCGGCGACGACATCGGCAATCACAGCTTCAGCTTCGGAATCTTGCGTGTTTACCTGCACACGTTGGTTCTGCCCGCTCATGCCCACAGCTTACCCAGTGCACCCGGGCGGCTAGACTTTAAGCGGCCGGTATTTTTGTGCACTCCTCGGTGGAAGGAAGCTCGTTTTCGATATGGAAACTCTGTACGACGCGTTCATGTATCCCGTCTCGGCGGTGATGAAGCTCTGGCATCTGATTTTTCAGAATGTCTTTGGGCTGGATGATTCCATCTCGTGGTTGATTTCCATTCCGTTTCTGATCGTCACGGTCCGCGGGTTGATCGCGCCGCTGACCTGGTATTCGGCTCGTTCCGGGCGGATTGGCGCGCTGATTCGTCCGCGCCAGCGCGCCCTCGACGAGGAATATGATGCCGCCACCGACATCGAAGAAATCCGCGAGTACCAGCAGAAAAAGCAAGCGCTTTTCGACGAATACAGCTACCGGCCTGCCATGGGATGCATCCCGCCGCTGATCATGATTCCGGTATTCATCGGCTTGTACCGTCTGTTGTTGCTGATGGCGAATCCGTTGGCAGATAGCAACAGCGGTGCGAACTCGGGTATTGCCGCCGCCGAACCGATTGGTCTGCTGACGGCCGCGGAGGTCGATGATTTCCGGCACACCGAGCTTTTGGGAATCCCGCTGCCTGCTTTCGCGTCCATGGGCCCAGACTTGGAGCAGGCATTTAATATCACCACCGACGAGGTCATTTCCGGCATGATGCCAGTATTGCTGCTGGCTATCGCCTTTACCACCATCAACCTGGTGATCAGCACCTATCGGGCCTTTTATACCACCGAGTGGTCCAGCGCGCTCGCGCGTGGATTGTTCAAGTTCATGATCATCATGTCGGTGTTCGTGCCATTGTTGTTGCTGCTGCTCGCGTTCAGCGTGCCGATCCCGTGGGCGATCATCGTCTACTGGTTCATCAATAACTTGTGGACACTGGTGCAGTCGCTGGTGTTCATCGTCATTGTGCGGGTGCGCTACCCGCTGCGCGAGGAGCACCATGAAGCTCGGCGGGAATCGCACCGTTTGTTCCGGCAGCGCAAACGCGAGCGCAAGCAGAAAAAGCGGCAGCGCAAGCAAGAAAACAAGAAAGCCCGAAAAGACCCGGAGTACGCAAAACAGCTGGAAGCTTCACGGGAAGAAAAGCAGCGCACCGAAGAACAAGAGCGGGCTGAGAAGAAAGAGCTGCGGAAGCAACAGCAGCAGGCTCGTCTCGAGATTATGCGGCAGCGCAAGGCAGAAAAGGCTGCGCGGAAAAAGAATGCTGAGGCGTCGGGAGCTGCTGAGGCTCCGGACGCTGTTGAAGCGCCCGATTCTACCGACGAGAAAGACGCAGCCGGAGAGAATGGTGCAGCCGGAGACAGCGCCGTCGACAAGCCGGAAGACCGTGACAGCCGCGACAGCCGCGACTAAATCGAATAATCAGCCGGTGGGGCGGCAAGCATCTGCCGTGCCAAGTCTCGCGCGGTCACGAGCGGGTTGATGCTGCGAGTCAGCCGTGCACCGGCGAGCCCGCCGTCGAGGAAGATCAACAGCTGCGAAGCCTGAGTGGCGGATGGGTAGCCGTTTTTCTCATTCAGCAGCGCCGTCATGGTGTCGTGCACCCAGCTGCGGTGGTTCATGCACGCAGAGATGATTTGCCGTTCAGAGTCCGTCTCTGGCTTCGGGTATTCATTGGCGGCGTTGAGGAAGTGTGATCCGCGGAAGTCCTTTTCCGGTTCGTCGTCGATGGCTTTATCGAAAAAGGCCAAAAGTTTATCTTCCACGTTGGTCATCTCGGCGATGCGTTGCTTCCAGTCTTCCCGGAAGTCTTCGTCGAGTTTTTCAATATAGGCCGTTACCAGGGCGTCTTTGGATCCAAACAGGGAGTAGAGCGAAGCCTTGGCGACGTCTGCATCACGCAGGATGCGGTCAATGCCGATCACGCGGATGCCTTCTGTATCGAAAAGTTTGGTGGCAGAGTTGAGCAACCGAGTGCGGGGACTCGGACGGTTTTGGCGACGGTTAGCCGTCGTCTTTTTCTTGGCGTTGCTCACTCCGGCTGCCTCCTACTCTCGCTCGCTGGCATGATCCTGCCACGCATCTGTACTAGTCGGTCTACATACAATATAGACCACCCGGTATAGTTCAGGTACACCAGGAAGAGGTTCTGTATGCAGATGGCTGCTTAGGCATGCAAAAAGCCAGCCGGTAACACCGACTGGCTTAGCAAGAGGTAGGTGGGATACTACTTCTTTATCGCATTCAAAATAGACAACAAGATCACAGAACCAAGCACTGCCGTAAACAGGCTGAACCAGAAGCCACCGCTGGCGACATCCACGCCAATCACGCCCAGCAACCAGCCGCCGAGTACACCACCGATGATGCCGACGATAATGTTGCCGAAGAAGCCTTGGCTCGAATTTTTGATCTTGCCGGCGATCCAGCCTGCCAAACCACCAATGATGATCCAGGCAACGATTCCTAAACTTAAAGTTTCCATTGCTTACTCCGATTCTGGGCGAACAACCATCATTGGGCATGGTGCAGATTGCAGCAAAGCGCGGGACGTCGAGCCGAGCAACATTCCCTTGAAGCCACCACGGCCGTGGGAACCGGTGACCAGCAATTGTGCACCTTCCGCATTCTCGGCCAGTGCGCGCACCGGACGGTCACGGGTGACGATCTTTTTCACCGGAACTTCTGGGTATTTCTCAGCCAAAGCAGAAAGGCGCTCGTCCATCATCTGCTTTTGTTCCTTTTCGGTTTGTTCCCATTCCTGCTGCGCAGCAGTCAAGCCTGCCAACGAAGCTTGCACCTGCATGTCCATCCAGGTGTTGATCGCGATGAGCTCGGAACCGCGGACGTGGGCTTCGGCGTAAGCGTATTCGGTTGCTTTCTGCGAAACCTCAGAACCGTCTACACCAACAACAACTGGGCCATACTTGGAGGATTCGGTGACACCGGAATCTTCGCGGACAACCACGACCGGGCAGGTGGAGTGCGAGACGACGGCTGCCGATACAGATCCCATCACCATGCCGGATAATCCGCCCAGGCCGCGGGATCCCAGAACGATCATGGTGGCGTCGTTCGACATCTCCAGCAGCATATCAATCGGTGAGCCTTCAGCAACCGTGTGGCCGATCTTGATGTCTGGGGCTACCTCGTGCGCAAGTGTGCGCGCTGCTTCAATCTTTTCTAGGGTTTCGTTCTGCAGTTCGTCGTAAAGCTCCTTCGGTGGAGCCATGCCTTCGGCGTACAAGAACTGCGGCATCGTGTAACTAGAAGCTAAACGAAGTGGGATCTCGCGTTTCGCTGCAGTATTAGCTGCCCAACGGACCGCCTCGTTCGAGGCATCGGAACCGTCTACTGCTACAACAATGATGTCTTCTTTGGACATTGTGCACCGCCCTTTCTACAGGTCATTTTCAGCCATAACCGGTGAATACCTCTGACCGAACCTGAAATGAGCAAATCCGGCGATAATATCCCTTCCACCACCCAGTATAGCCGCGATTCCTGCAGGTGTCTGCGGATTCACACCGCAGACGATGCACCTGGGCGCGATAGGCTGTGCGTGATGTCACCCGCAGCAGCCAGCACTATATTACAGCCAGCGCTATATTATTTGTGCGCAGCTTCAGAGTTGGCTGGGTAGAGCAGCTGGAAGATCGAGTGGAAGATCTGCGAGCTCATAAGCCCCTGGTCAGACTTGAAAAAATTGATGATTGGTTCCAAGAGTGCATTAAAATCCATAACGATATAATAAACGATATGCGTCGAAAGTCCACCCCGTTGCCCATCAAAAATGGATTAAACCCGACGCGCATACGCGTTCAAGGCGCAGGACTTTCCGGCATCCGGGCCGCCGATGCCGTCGCGGAGGTGATTTTCTCTCAGCGCCACCGCCACCCGGATGATGATTGGGATGCCATTCACCAGCGCTTTGACGCCGGTGAGGTGGTGCGGCATAACGGAAGCCCGTTGCATGCGGATGATGTGCTCGCAGAAAATACGGAAGTCTTTTTCTATAAAATTCCCGCGCCGGAAACTGCAGTCCCGTACCGGCTGTCGATCGTGCATCAAGACGATGATCTGCTGGTCGTCCACAAACCACCCTTCATGGCTACGATGCCGCGCGCCCGCCACATTGTGCAAACAGCCACGGTGCAGCTGCGCCGTACCACCGGCATCGCAGAGCTATCCCCTGCGCATCGTCTCGACCGCCTGACCTCAGGTTTGGTGGTTTTTACCACCCGTCCAGAGTTGCGCGGGCCGTATCAGACCTTGTTCGCGCAACGCCGGGTTTCCAAAGTATATGAGGCCATCGCCGCCCACAACCACGCCCTTGCGCACCAACTTGACCAGGCGCTTGACGACGCCCGCCTGACCTGGCGTTCTCGGCTCGAGAAAAACCCCGGTGAACTGCAAGGCCGCTTCGTCGAGGGGGAGCCGAATGCCATCACGCACCTTGAAGCTATCACCGCCTGCAGCCCTGCGGAACAAGCCGAGTTGGAGAAAATCCACGGGTCGCAGCCGCCGTTGGCGCGGTATCGGCTTGCACCCGTGACCGGAAAAACTCATCAACTGCGTTTGCACATGTGGGCTGCCGGGGTGCCGATCTTGGGTGATCCAGTCTATCCCCGGATCTACCGCGAAGACGAAGAAGATTTCGCCGTGCCGATGCATTTGATCGCTCGGGAAATCTCGTTTCAGGATCCGCTATCCGGCGAGCAGCGTAGCTTCCGTACGGATCTCGGCGTATTAGATACTGCCTGCAGTTAATTCGCGGGGCGTACTTCGTCGGCAAGCATGGGACGCGAATCCGTGCGCCCATCGATGCGTTTGAGCACGTTCTCCGCAGAGATCAAACACATCGGAACCCCCACACCGGGGGCTACCGTCGCCCCCGCATAATACAGATTCTGTAATTTCTGGGATTTATTCTGCGCACGAAACATCGCGGATTGTGCCAGCGTATGCGCCGGCCCGAGCGCACTGCCGCGCCAGGAATGGAAATCGTCCGCGAAGTCAGCTGGGCCCAGAGTGTGTCGACTGACGATGCGTTCACGCAGGTCTGTGATGCCAGTCGTGCTCGAGATCGTCTCTAAGGCGCGATCGACGATTGCCGTTACGGCCGGTGACTCGGGCTTCCTACCGCCCGGGTCGCCACTACCAACAGAGTCTCTGCCCGGGTAGCCACTGCCGTGCCCGATGCCCACATCGGCTGCCGTGGGGATGAGCACAAAGAGGTTTTCGTGGCCATCCGGAGCGACGGTATCGTCGCTCGACGAGGGCTTGCAGACATAAATTGAGTCGGAGGCTTTGTCCGCAGGCAAGGCTCCAGCGCTGGAAAACACAGCGGCAAAATCTTTCTGCCAGCGCGGAGACAGCAGCAGCGAGTGATGCGCAAGCTCGGGAAGCTTCCCCCGCACCCCAAACATCGCTAGCACAGTACCGATGCCAGGATCCCGGTGTGCAAAGGTAGTTTCCGGATGGGACTGGTATTCCCGAGGCAGCAATGCGGTCTCGGTGTGGTGCAGATCTGCCGTCGAAACCACCAGCTCAGGGCGGTAAACCTCCTGTTGCCCTGCCCCGTCTTGCACGTGCACCGCGCTGATGCGGCCTTGCGCACACTCCAGCTGGGTCACCTCTGTATTCAACGCGAGTGCCACACCGTGTTGCCGAGCTAATTCCTCAACGGCATCGACGATGGCACGAAATCCACCTTCTGGGTATTGCACCCCCAATTCCAGGTCTGTGTGGCTCATCAGGTGATACATGCTCGGTGCACTGGCAGGTTGCGTCGAAAGAAATACCGCGGGATATTGCAAGATCTTGCGCAGCCTGTGATCGCGGAATTGCTTGTCAACGAATCGTTGGAGTGGCTCAAAAAGAAATCGAACGAGGCTTCCGGTTCGCGCTAAAACCGCGCGGTTAAGGAACGGCTTCGGCGAGCGGAACGTCGTATATAGGAAGTTTTCTAGGGCAATTGTGTAAACCAAATGCGCAGAACGGAGATAGCGCGTCAGTTTTTCCCCCGCACCTGGTTCGATAGATTCGAAAAGTGCAGCGACCTTGTCTGCACCATAGGGAATATCAAGGTATTCGCCAGGCCCTGTCCACAGACGATAGGCCGGATCGAGCGAGCGCAAACGAAATTGCTGAGACACACTGGTGCCCAGTAAACGGAAAAACTGCTCGTAGGCTTCGGGCATCAAATACCACGACGGCCCGGTTTCGAAGCGAAAGCCATCAGCCACGATCTCGCCGATCCGGCCACCGGGCTGGGGTTGCTTGTCGACGACAGTGACCGCGTAGCCGCGTCGAGCCAGTAGTGCGGCAGTGGCAAGGCCACTGATTCCGGCGCCGATGACAACTGCATCGCCGCAAAAATTTGTGTGCTTCACGAAGCCTACTTTCTCCGTAGTCGTGTTTCGAGTGTTTCAAGTCCACAGCTGGTGAGACTGCGCGCCAAGAAGCCAAGTTTCCGATGGTTCGGGACAGAGACTCGTTTCGGCTCTGTATTGCTACCAATGACGATCTCCGGGCTTTGAGTCAGTATTTCCACGAGTTCGCGATATATCAGTGTTGCGGCGCGCACCGCAGGTTGGATATATACGGGCAATAAAGCGATGGCTTGTTCGCCTGCATCTAAGTCGGCCTTGATTTCTTCGAGCAGAACTGTGAGTGCTTCTGCGCGATGTTCACCTCGTAGTGCTGGATAGTAGTCCCGTTGCCGAGTCGAAAGGTCATCATTGTAATCACGCAAGAAGTTGACTTTTTGAAAGCCGGCGCCGAGTCGCTGCGCCCCAATACGGATGACCTCATATTGTTCTGGTGTCGGCTGTGGTTGATCCGCATAAAAAATGTCGAGACACAACAAGCCAATTACTTCTGCAGAGCCATAGATATATGCCGCTAGCGCTTCATCGTTAAAGCTGGTGTGGGTAATGTCCATGCGCATAGAAGCGAAAAAGGCGCGGAGATGCTCGTTGTTGAAGCAACATCGACGTGCGGTGTTCGCGTATGCATGCAGAATTGGATCGGTGTGAAAGCGAAATTGAGGTGCGGCCAATGCACGTGCTTGGTAGTTGTCTAGGGTTTCGCAACGCGCTTCGTACTCATGACCGGAGGTGAACTCGGGCCCAGAGCAAAAACTGTCTTTAGGTTGTGGCTTTGTTTCAGGCAAACGATCTAGCGGAGTAATAGAGTATGCCTGTTCGTGTGCGCCGTCGACGATTTCGTCGGCGATGCGGACCACCGCATAGAGGTTACGAATGTCGCGCCGAATGTGCGCTGGGAATAGCCGTGTGGTCGCATAAAAGCTAGTGGAGTATTTTTTGATGACCTGCGCTGCTGCGGCGTCGCACATTGTGTCGTAGCGAAAGAGCTCGTGCTGTTTCGCGTTCATGCTAAAAGTCTGCTCCCATTAGTTGCGACGCTATTCTGAAAAAGATTGCGAATCGAAGGATGCGAAGCGCGCATCGTTGATTGCTCTATTATCGCAGATGATATTTAAATGTAGGAATCTCGCGGTGTGACAAGTACGAACGCTCTGTTTGTAGCCGTAGGAACATAAAAAACTATGCTGCAGTGATGTGATATCACTACAAGCACTCACTAGCCACGCAGGCACACGATAGCCGCGCACACCCCCAAGAAACACGAAAAAAGGGTGGACCCGAACAAACCGTGCACACGGTCCGGGTCGACCCTCAAAACATGAAATTATTAAGTGTCGGCAGCAACCTACTCTCCCACACCCTCCCGAGTGCAGTACCATCAGCGCG
>NZ_JAXOFP010000012.1:0-82259 GCF_041224285.1 Corynebacterium drakensteinense | reverse complement strand
CCAGAGCTTGGGGTACCGAACCCCGGTTGAGGTTGAAGACGCGTTTTGGGAACAAGATGAGTCTCGGGAAATAATGGAAAATAGGGTAAATGCCTAGGAACAAAACCCAGTACACTTCAAAATAACACGCGGCCATCGACATCATCAGGCATCCACCGTGGTTCATGCCGGGTGTACCAGGTGACATCGGCATGGTCGGTGAGTTCGGCGGCTATTTGTGCCGCAGAGTTTCCGGCACCTACTACAGCGACAGAAGAATCGCCGAAGGGGTCCGGCCCGGGATAATTCGCGGAATGCCATTGGGTGCCGTCAAACGTGCCTGGGTAATGCGGAACAAAAGGGCTAGACCAGGTTCCAGTGGCAGCGACGATGTGTGATGCGGTCCAGGACTGCTCGCCAGCAAAAACGTGGTAGCCGTCGTCATTCCGTTCTACCTGGTCAACGTATACGGGTCGGTCAACGGGAATCTGGTAGCGCTGCTCATATTCTTCCAAATAAGCAACGATGTGCTCAGCCGGAGGGAAGCCGTCGTAGGACGGCATGGGTTTGCCCGGAAGATTGGAAAAACTCGCGGTGGAAAACAACGTCATCGACGGCCACACATGGCGCCACGCACCACCGGGGGCGTCTTGATCATCCAGAACGAGGGTGTCGACGCCAGCTCGCAATAGATAGTAGGCGGTGGCCAGGCCTGATTGGCCGCCTCCAATAATGATGGCTTCGTGGTGGTCAATGTTGGGGTGGTCAAAGTTGGGGTTGCGTTCGTGAGCGCGTGTGCCGGTCGTATTCATAGATTTTGTCCCTTGCGCTGTCTTGCCTTTCATCGTGTCGCCGTTGCTGTTTGCTTAGTTCTATCCGATCTGCAGGACGGTACGTAGTTCTGCGAAAAGCTGTGGACGCACGCGGTGGATGACCGTACGGCCGACTCGTACCTTGTTTAATAAGCCGACCTCGGTTAAGCGTGCTAAGTGATGGGATACGGTAGGTTGGCTCAACCCTGATAATTCTGTTAACTCTGCGACGCTAACTGGTTCGCATCCTTCCGCAGCTAGCCGCGAGAGCAATCGTAGGCGGGTGGGATCGGACAGCGCTGTGAACAGAATGGAATAGCGTTCAGCTTCGCTTTTGGTCAAAAGGCCAGATCCCAGGGAACAACAGGAGGCAGGATCAGTCAGCGGGGAAGTTTCTGGGGAGGTCATAACAACTATGTTATATTGACGGCTATCGATATAATATATTGATAGCTATCGATATAAGTTTAGGATTCTGGCTTGATGCTCAGAATTGTTTTTAAGGAGTTTTATGACCGTTGCCCAACGTCCGCGTATGTCCTGGTTGAATCGATTTTTACCGGTATGGATCCTCGTCGCGATGGGTGTTGGACTACTCCTGGGGCGCACGATGCCGGGAATCGGAGAAACGCTGGCGCGGCTAGAAGTAGGCGGTATTTCTTTGCCGATTACACTCGGTTTGCTGGTGATGATGTACCCGCCTTTAGCGAAAGTTCGTTACGATAAAACCCGCAAGATCGTTGCAGATAAGCGGTTGATGACAGTATCAATCGTGCTTAATTGGCTGGTGGGGCCAGCTTTTATGTTTGTATTGGCGTGGTTTTTCTTACCTGATCAGCCGGAACTTCGTACTGGGTTAATCATCGTTGGCTTGGCCAGGTGCATTGCAATGGTGCTGGTGTGGTCTGATCTATCCTGTGGTGACCGGGAAGCTACAGCTGTTTTGGTGGCTATTAACTCTGTATTTCAGGTACTTATGTTCGGGCTGCTTGGCTGGTTTTATCTGCAAGTATTACCCCAATGGTTCGGGCTGGGTGCCAGCGAAGTGGAATTTTCCTTCTGGACCATCGTGAGTTCTGTGTTGGTGTTCCTCGGAGTGCCTCTGGTTGCTGGTGCTTTGTCCCGGGTTGTGGGAGAAAATATCAAAGGGCGGCAGTGGTATGAAACGAAATTTTTGCCAGCTATTTCACCATTGGCGCTGCTTGGGCTGTTGTACACCATCGTTTTATTGTTTTCCCTGCAGGGTGAACATATTGCAGCGCAACCGACGGCAGTAGTTCGTGTAGCCGTCCCGTTGCTGCTTTATTTTGTTGGGATGTTTGCTGTGTCGTTGGTTGTTTCAAAACTGGTGGGGATGAATTATGCGCAGTCTTCGTCGGTGTCGTTTACAGCTGCCGGAAATAATTTCGAATTGGCTATTGCCGTATCCATCGGTACTTTCGGAGCGCATTCCGCACAAGCGTTAGCTGGAACAATAGGTCCGATGGTCGAGATTCCTGTGCTTGTCGGGTTGGTTTACGTCATGTTGTGGTTGGGGCCGAAGCTTTTCCCTGGTGACGCAACTTTGCCGGGTATGACCGCGCCGACTACCGGACAGTAACCTGACTGCAGTTGTCTTTAATGACGTGTTGTTCGTATGGAAAAGCCCGGCGATTAAGCCGGGCTGGGCGGTAGTAAAGAGTGCGAACACTAGCGACAGATGAGTTAGCGGCGCATGATCTTCTTCGACAACCAGTTGCCGAAGAACTGCGCGGCTTGGACGATGATGATGATTGCGGCGGTAGCAATCAGTGTGACCTTGTAGTCGAAGGCGCGGTGTCCGTAAACGATGGCGAAATCGCCCAAACCGCCACCGCCGATGTATCCGGCCATCGCGGACATATCGACGATTGCGATGAAAATGAAGGTGTAGCCCAGCACCAGTGGGCCCAGTGCTTCGGGCAGGATCACGCGGGTGATGATTCGCCACGGCCCTGCCCCCATCGCTCGGGCGGCTTCAATAATGCCCGGGTCGATCGAGACCAAGTTCTGCTCGACGATGCGTGCGACCGCGAAGGTGGCGGCGATGCCCATCACGAATGCGGCTGGTTCACGCCCGATCGATGATCCGAGCACGCCGATGGTGATCGGTTGCATCAGAGCCAGCAAAATGATGAACGGGATGGGGCGGACGAAGTTCACCAGGATGTTCAGGATCGTGTAGACGAACTTGTTCTGCAGGATCCCGCTCTCGCGGGTGGTGAACAGGAATACGCCGACCACGAGGCCAAGGACACCACCGACGACCATGGCGAAAGCCACCATGACCAAAGTGTCGATGACGGCATCGGAAAACATCGGGCCCAGGCGGTCCCAGTTGGTATCAGCTGCGGAAATCATCGCTTAATCTCCTCAATGTGGGTGCGCTGGGAAAGTGTGCGGTAAAACTCGTCGATGGCGGAATCATCGCCATTGAGACGCACGGTCATTTTGCCGAAGGATTGCTGCTGCAAGGTGGTCACACCACCGTGCACGATGTTGATGGAACCACCGGAAGAGCGCAGCGTGGCAGCGGCTTCGAAGAACCCAGAATTTTCGGTCAGTTCGATGGTAAACAGGCGCCCGTCGTGAGCCAGCAAGTCATCGGCTTCGATGGCATCGGGTTCGTTGCGCAGGGCAGTGGCGACGAAGCGCTTGGCGACGTCCGTTTTCGGTGCCGAAAACACGTCGTAGATTTCGCCATATTCCACAATCGAGCCGTTTTCCATCACCGCGACTTTATCGGCGATAGCGCGCACGACTTCCATTTCGTGGGTGATCACGACAATGGTGATGCCGAATTCCTGGTTGACCTTCCGCAGTACATCCAGGATTTCTTGGGTGGTCTCCGGGTCGAGCGCGGAGGTGGCTTCGTCGGCAAGCAACAGCGACGGGTTGGTCGCCAACGCACGCGCGATGCCGACGCGCTGCTTCTGGCCACCGGACAGCTGTTCTGGGTAGGAATTGCCGCGTTCGCCCAGCCCAACGAACTGGAGAAGTTCCTGGACACGCTTGGTGCGCTCGGCTTTTGGCACCCCGGCCAGTTTCAGCGGGAATTCGATATTTGCCGCTGCGGTGCGGGAGTTAAACAGGTTGAACTGTTGGAAGATCATCCCGATATTGCGACGCAGTCCGCGCATCTTTGCTTCGGACATGCCGACGATCTCTGTGCCGTCGAGTTTTAGCGAGCCCGAGGTTGGGTTATCCAGGCCGTTAATCAGGCGTACCAGGGTGGATTTGCCCGCGCCGGAATACCCGATTATGCCGATGACTTCGCCGGATTCGACGGTCAAGGTGACATCGTCGACGGCGGTGACCTTCGTAGAGCCCTTCTTTTTGGCGTCAAAGACTTTATTGACGTTGGTGAATTCGATGCGGGTGCCGCGGCGTTCGCCACTTCCGCTAGCTGGGCTTGTACCCGAGTGTGTTACCACGAAAAACCATCATTTCTTCTTAGACGGAAAACGCTTAGTCGCAGCTATGTTAGCCGGGACTAAGCGTATGTCGTTACTAGCCTGCTCGGAAAGTTCGGAGGAATACCGGAAACGTTCCGAATGAGCTGTGCTGCAGCAGCGCTAGCAGCTCCAGTGGTCGCAGTGGGTCCAGGGCTAGCTTTGTAGTTCTTCTTCCAAATCGTCCAGGATCTTCTGCAGTTCTTCACGTGGGCGCTGGACTTGCACCGTGGTTCCGCCGGATTCTTCGAATACGGCCTTGGCGACGCGCTCGTCGTGCCACAGCTCAGCCAACTCGTTCAAGACCGCGTCGTCGACGGCGTCGGCACGAACGACCCACAGGTTAATGTATGGCTCAGCGCTTTCTGCGTTCGGATCGTCGTCGAAGATAGCCTCTTCTGGGTCAATATCGGCCTGGTCCAGGAAGTTATTGTTGATCACAGCTGGTTGGCCCAGACGGTACTGCCGCGCGGTTTCGGAAGCGTCGACCGTGGTGACAGTGACCTTGGAAGCTTCTTTATCGATGTCAGCCACGCTTGGGGTGTACTTCACATCACCGACCAGCTCCACCAAGCCAGCTTCTCGCAGCAGCAACAGTGCACGACCCTGGTTGACGGTGTCGTTCGGGATGACAACTTCTTCACCCTCGATCTCGTTGACGTCGAGGTCGTCGGCACCTTCCCAGAAAAGGCCCATCTTGTAGATTTCGGTGGATACCAGTGGTGCCAGGTCATCGCCGGAGTCAACGTTGTACTGCGCCAAAAACATCAGGTGCTGGAACTTGTTGATGTCGTTTTCACCCTGGCTCAGAGCAGGGTTGGGCTGGGAGTATTCCGCGAAGTTTTCAATTTCGATGTTGAAGCCATTTTCTTCAGCGACTTCTTCGAATACCGACCAAGATTCCAGTGAAGCATCGGTGGTGCCGATGGTAATGGTGTCTTCCTTGGAATATGGGGAATAAGCAGCATTGTCGCTGGAGCAAGCGACTAGGGTGGCTGCGGTTAATGCGGCGGTGCTGCCAGCAATAATGCGGCGGATTTTCATGTCTTTGTGGGTCCTTTCGTGGAAAAGTCATGGACGTCGGCAGCATGCATGATTTCGGCCCGGGTGCATGCTCGGCGCAATGACGTGGAATCTAGCAGATGCTGTACAGCTTTGTCTATATTTTTGTTCAACTAGCGGCGATTAAAGCGTGTGCATTTTCGGCTTATTCGAAAATATATACGCATCTGTGGGTGTTTCTGTGTAGGGTTGCAGTCATGAATTTCAACGGTGGTGCGGGTCTGTCGTGGTCGCGTTTAGAAAGGATTTTATCTGGACGTCCGGTGCCTGCTCCTGCGCCACTGCCGCACAATGCCGACGTTGCTGCTAGCGGTGGTGTCAGTGGGGGGTCTGTGGCTGGAGAATCTGCGGCCTGCTCGCAGCCTTCCGGGCCTGCTTTTGCCGAGTTAACAGCAGTCAGTTCTTATAGCTTTCTTGCTGGTGCTTCTGATCCAGAATCTTTGGTTGAACGTGCCTGTCAACTGGGGTTAACCGCGCTTGGGGTGTGTGATCGTGATGGTTTTTATGGTGCGATTGTTTTCGCGGAAGCTGCCGCAAAAGCAGGCTTGCCGACGGTGTTTGGCGCTCGGCTGAGCCTGGACCATGGCGGTTTGACTGTGTTGGCGCGCACCCCGGAAGGCTATCGATTGTTATCCCGCGTGATGGCGGCAGCACACATGGCTAGTGATGATCGCAGGCCGCGCTATCCCAGCTTGGGAACGCTTGCCGCGCAATTGGGTGGCCAGTGTTATATTCTGGTCGATCATTCCTGGTTGGGAATGATCGATACCTTGATCGAATCATTTGGGGTAGACAGCTTGGTTCTACATTATGAATGTAACTTGTTGCCGGAAGATGCTGACCGCTTCGCGGACTTGGATGCAGCCGCCGACAACACCGTTGCTGCCGGGCAAGGCCTGCGCGCGGTGATCAGTGCAAGCCCGCATGCTGCCACGAGAAACGAGACCCGGCTGGCCAGTGCCAAGGCAGCGTTGGCACATCGGGAATCGCTGGCAGCAGCCAACTGGCACACTCACCCGATGGGGGCGCAATGGATGCGTGATGGTGCGGGCATGTTGCGGCTTGCCCCAGGGAGGGAAAAACTATTAGACACCGCGGTAGAGATAGCCGAAGAGTGCGCTTTTAGTTGGGATATCGTCGCCCCACGTCTGCCACATTTTCCGGTACCCGACGGCGAGACCGAGATGAGTTGGTTACGGAATGTGACCTATCAGCGCGCAGAACACCGCTACCAGTCTTATCCGCAGCAGATCTACCAGCGGGCACGCAAACAGATTGAGCATGAGCTGGGTGTTATTGAAGCGCTCGGGTTTCCTGGTTATTTTTTGATCGTGATGGATATCGTCGATTTTTGCGCCCAGCAGAATATTCTCGCTCAGGGTAGGGGATCGGCAGCCAATTCCGTGGTGTGTTTCAGCCTCGGCATCACTAATGCTGAGCCGATAAGCGCGCAATTGCTATTCGAACGATTTTTATCGGCAGACCGAGATGGCCCGCCGGATATCGACCTTGATATTGAATCGACCCGTCGAGAAGAAGTTATCCAATATGTCTATTCCACTTACGGGCGTGATCGGGCTGCACAGGTGGCCAATGTGATCACCTATCGTCGTAAAGGGGCAGTACGGGATGCTGCTCGTGCGCTCGGATTCCCCCAAGGTGCTGCCGATAACTGGGCGCAAGGAAAGTCGACCCCGCCTGATAATGTGCTGGCGCTGGCAGAAAAATTCCTGGGCCAACCGCGACACCTAGGGATCCACTCTGGGGGCATGGTTTTGTGCGATCGGCCAGTCACCGATGTGGTGCCGACGCAATGGGCAGCGATGGAACACCGCAGCGTTGTGCAATGGGACAAAGACAGCTGTGCGGGTGCCGGCCTGGTGAAATTCGACCTGCTGGGCCTTGGCATGCTCGAAGCGTTGCACCACATGATTGATTTGGTGGCGCAGCAGCATGGGCACACCGTGAACCTGTGGGAGATCGACCTGGCCGACCAGAAGGTCTATGACATGCTGTGTAAAGCCGACGCGGTCGGTGTATTCCAAGTGGAATCGCGTGCGCAGTTGAACACGCTGCCACGGCTGAAACCACGCTGTTTTTTCGACCTCGTGGTGGAAGTCGCGCTGATCCGTCCCGGCCCGATCCAAGGCGGTTCTGTGCACCCGTACCTGCGCCGACGGGATGGGCTGGAAGAAGTCACCTACGACCACCCAGTGCTGGAAAAAGCACTGGCAAAAACCCTGGGAATTCCGCTTTTTCAGGAACAACTCATGCACATTGCCGTCGACGCGGCTGGCTTTAGTGGGGCAGAGGCTGATGATCTACGCCGGGCGATGGGATCGAAGCGCTCACCAGAACGCATGGCAGCGTTGCAGGAACGCTTCATGCGTGGATGCTGGGAAACCAACCAGATTGATACTGATACCGCCTATAAACTGTGGTCGAAAATCGTCGCTTTTGCCGCCTACGGGTTCCCGGAATCCCATTCGCAGTCTTTTGCCTCTCTGGTGTTTTTCTCTGCCTGGTTCAAGTGCTACTACCCAGCGGAGTTCTGCGTCGGGCTGCTGCGTGCGCAACCGATGGGGTTTTATTCCCCACAGTCGTTGATCCAGGATGCCCGCCGCCACGGGGTGAGAATCTTGCCGGTTTCGGTGTTGGATTCGCAGGTAGAAGCCAGCGTGACTGAAGGTGCCATTCGTTTGGGGCTCGGGTCAGTTAAAGGCTTGTCGACGAAAACCGCAGACGCCATCGTTTCTGCACAACACTCGTTGCACCGAGAATCTTCGGTGGCAGATCTGGTGCGCCGCACTGGGGCTTCGGTGAACGAGCTAGAAGCACTCGCGCGCGCCGGGGCGTTAGAAGTGCTGGGCTTGGATCGTCGGCAAGCGCAATGGGTAGCCGGGGTAGCTGCTACTGAGCAACCAGGAATGTTGCCGGGGCTTTCGGCGATTGCTGCGCCGGCGCTTCCAGGGATGAGCGGTTTTGAAATGCTGGCGGCAGATCTAGCGTCGACGGGAATGACTCCAGAGACCCAGCCGATGGAATTATTACGTCGCGCGTTGGCCGGTAAAAACGTGGTGCGCGGCGCAGATTTGTTGCGGGTTGCTGATGGGAGCCGAATTCGCGTGGCGGGCATGATCACGCACCGCCAGCGGCCCAATACTGCAAGTGGGGCGACATTTCTCGGGATGGAAGATGAAACCGGGCTGATCAATGTGATGATTTCACCGGGGTTATGGAAACGGCAGAAAAGACTAGCGCGCACCGCCAAAGCCTTGGTGGTGCGCGGGATAGTGCAAAACGCAAGTGGGGCAGCCACGGTGGTGGCCGACCGATTGGAGCCGCTGGAGGTCAGCGAACTGCTTACGGTGCGCTCGCGGGATTTCCAATAGCTGCGCTCATGCAGCCGAGCTGTACTTATGCAGTGAAGCCCAGCTCATGCGGCCGGGCCGAGCGCATCAGTTGGGATTATTTGCTCTCCGCATCTAGCATCTCGAGCAGTTCTTCGATGATATCCACCGCGTGCATCGCGGAGTAGTAGGCACCTTCGTGGGTTTGCTCATCGGAGCGCACCACGGTCTCGTTCTGTACCGCAGGGATTGTGCCGAACTGTGCATTCGACTGCAGCGACTGCCACGTTGATTTTTCATTGACTAGCGCTACCAGCGCATCGACGTCGTCAAGAGCCTTTGCGATCTCATCGATGTCATACTTGCCGGTCACACCCTCTAAGGCCTCATTGAAAGCCTCGGATGGTTCCGCCCCCAGGTCCTGCAGCACCTGCGAAAGCAAACGCGTGCCATTGATCACGAATTCCTCGCCGTCATAGCTGACTGGTGCGAACTTGTTATCAGCCAGTGCATCGGCATACTTGTCCGACAGTTTGCCGACTCGTTTCTCATAATCGGCGATCAAGCTACCAGCTTTTTCTTCGGTGCCGGTGGCGGACGCAACCAACATCAGATCATCTTCCCAGGTAGCGGTGGAAAAATCACCGATTGGCAGAACCGGGGCGATGTTTTTGAGCTCGTCGTGGATAGGGGTGACATCCTGGACTGCACCGATGATCAAGTCCGGATCAGCCTTTTTAATAGCGTCGATGTCTGCTTCTTCATCACCGGCGGTGTACAGCGTCTCCGCGCCGTCATCATTGGCCTGTTTGATCTCTTCGGCTAACGGTGAATCCAAGTCAAACGCATCGGGTGCCTGCGGATAACCGATGACTGGTAGCTCCAAAGATAGAGCAATATCGAGGTCCCGGCTTCCGGTGAGTACCACGACGGATTTCACGTCGGCAGGCACTTCTACCTCGCCGAGCTCGGTGCCCACAATGCGGGATTCACCATCCTTGTTGGCGGTTTTCTCATCACCCGAAGCAACCGAGGATGCGGTGCTTGAAGCTTCCGAAGCCGCGTCTTTGACAGAATCAGCGGCCTCGTCGGCAGAAGAGCACGCGCTCAAGGTCAGGGCAGCAGCAATGCACAGCGGAATAATCTTTTTCATAATTATCACGTTAGCAAAAAGTCTGCTGCCAAAATCGCTGTATAAAGCACGTGTTTAACACCTGGCGGTTACATCTTCGATTCGATGTAGGTCACGTGAGTTTCGAGGTATTCCATGATGCCGTGCTTGCCGTCGGCACCGCCGATACCGGAGTTGCGGCGACCAGCGTGGAAGCCCTGCATCGCCTCGAAGTTTTCGCGGTTGATGTAGGTTTCGCCGTAGAGCAGCTCGCGGGCAGCTTTGTGGGCTTTGTGCACGTTTTCGGTGTAGACAGACGAGGTCAAGCCGTATTCCGAGCTGTTGGCAAACTCAATGGCCTCATCCAAATCCTTGACCGTCACCACCGGCAGAACTGGGCCGAAGACCTCTTCGCGGGTGATCGGAGCACCCTTTTCGACGCCATCCAGCAGCGTTGGCTGGTAGAAGAAGCCTTTGCCTTTGTCCTCGGCAGCGGCACCACCGCATACCACCTGGGCGCCGGCGTCGACGGCGGCTTGCACCATCTCGCCAACGTTTTTCAGTCCAGCGTGGTTGATCAGTGGGCCCATATCCAGCTCGTCTTCGGTGGAGGTATCGCCGTAGCGGGTGGATTCGAATTTCTCCTTCAGCTTGGCGACGAGCTCATCATGCACGGCTTCTTCCACGAGCACGACTTCCGCACAGTTACAGACCTGGCCGGTGTTGATCACGCGCGAATTCCAGATGGCGGTGGCTGCCAGGTCCAGGTCGGCGTCGGCAAGCACGATCGCTGGTGCCTTGCCGCCCAATTCCAGGTTGACGCGAGTGAGGTTCTCCGCAGCCGCAGCCATGATCTTCTTACCGGTAGCCACCGATCCCGTCATCGAGATCATGTCGACGTCCTTGTGGCGGGTCAGCGCATCGCCAACCACGGAGCCGCGGCCGCCGACCATGTTGAATACGCCCTTGGGCAGGCCGATGCCGTCGACCAGTTTGGCGAACTCGAAGGCGTTGATTGGGGTTTCATCCGAAGGCTTGATGACGATGGTGTTGCCAGTGACCAGGGCTGGAGCCATTTTGCGCACGATGAGGAAGAACGGGAAGTTCCACGGCAAGATGCCACCGACGACGCCAATGGGCTGGTAGGTCAGGAAAATGGATTCGTTTGGGCGATCGGAAGGGATAACTTCGCCTTCGATGCGGCGGGCGAAACCAGCCATGTAGTCCAGGTAGTCGGCGGTGAAGTTGACCTCGACTGTGGCCAAGCCGCGGGCTTTACCTTGTTCGCGCACCAGGTAGTCAGCGAAACGGTCGACGTGGTTGCGCAGTTCTGCTGCAATTTTGGTCAGGTATCCTGCACGTTCGACGGCGGGCAGCTTCGCCCAGTCCGCCTGGGCAGCTTTGGCTGCCTGGACTGCTTGATCCACTGCGGCAGCATCGGATGCTGGGGCTTGCGCAATGACCTCGCCGGTTGAAGGGTTGAGCACGTCGTGGAATTCGGCTGGGGCGACGAATTCGTTGTTGATGTAGTTCTGGTAGTTGGACATGAAAAACTCCTTGGTTGGTGTAGCTACTGGGTTAGTTGCACTACTGCGTTAGCTGCGAGCAGTGTCAATGAGTCGAGCAATTTCTTCCTGCTGTGCAGTTGTTAGCTCGATGTATGGCTCATGCGTGGCGGTGCTGAGATCAGCTTCGCTGGCATAGCGCACAGCATGCTTAATGGTGTGAATGAAGTGATCACCTACCTCGTAGACAGACATCAAAGCAGCGATTTTTCCTGCGTAGTGTGCTGCAGCCGTGACATCGCCGGACTCATACGCACGGTGCATGGCACCGAAAATCTCGGGGACGACATTGGTGAGCCCGCACAGAACACCCTGACCACCAGCGATACGGTTTGGCAAATAGTATTCATCGAAACCAGAAAGCACAGAAAAATCATCTGGGGCATCTCTGATGACGCGTCTGGTGTGGGCGGCGGAATCCACGGTATCTTTCACCCCGACGATATTCGGGTGTGCAGCAGCAATCGTGCTGATCAGCTCTGGCGATAAATCATTACCGGTGCGGTCCGGGAAGTTATAGAGCATGATGGGCAGCTCGGAAGCCTCGGCCAACTCGGTAAAATACTTCGCCGCCAATGCATCGCTGGGACCGAAATAATATGGGCTGACGACAACCGCTGCATCCACGCCATGTTCGTAACCGTATGCGTTGAGCTCTTTTGCTTCCGCAATTTTGGTGCTGCCTGAACCAATGAGGAATTGCATGCGCCCTTTGACAACGCGACCGACAAATTCGATTGCCTGTTTCTTCTGTTCCATGCTTAACGCATAAAATTCACCGATGCTGCCGAAGATCAAAACACCGGAAATACCGCCAGAAATCAGCCGCTCCAGGTGAGCCTCCCAGGCGGGAAAATCGATGCAGCCGTCGCTCTGTAGCGGAGTAATCGACGGGCAGTACACTCCTGTAAACATGTAGTTTCCTTCCAAATTATAGAGGTAAGTTGTAGACGTAACCGGCAGTATCGGAAAACACCTGGGGGTCGTCGCCGAATACTTTTCGTATCGCGGTGATATGCGTATACAGATCGCTATAGAGGCCGATGACCGGCCAGTTCGACGCAAACATCAGCCTTTGTGGCCCAAAAATTTCCCCGAGAAATTCCAATAGCTGGTAGGCATCTGTTGTGGAGTCGTAACTGAGCCCTGAAAGTTTGCAGTACACGTTGGGGTATTCAGCTAGAGCTCTCATGTTGGCGGCAAACTCGTCGTCGAGTCTTTGAGCATTGCCACAATGGTCTATGACTACGCGGAGATTCGCACAGTCTTCATACGCTGCATGAAAATCCGCTAATTCCGGGGTACGTATGCAGAGGTCAAAGACCTTTGATTGGCTAGATAAGTTCCTGCAACCCGCGGTGAAACTGCTTTCTAAGCAGCGCCCGCGGGGGATGTCGTCGTTATGCAATACTTCCCGTACACCGACAGCATCCGGGGCAACCTGCATGTTTTTCTGCAGGTGTGAGTGGGTAACGAACCCTTGTAATAACGGTTCGTGCGCCATTAAGGATGTGATGCGGGCATCTTCGTCGGCAGGGTCTGCGACATCTGCTTCGATGTGCAAGGCGCCCGCTAGTTCTACGTCTGCCAGCCCTTGCTCAGCTAAATCGGCATAGGCCTGCTTGAGGTCAGCGAAGCTGAAAGACCTGTGCAACAGGGAATCCACGCCGTGTAGCCAGTCGAGCCGTTGGGTTTCGAGATTCCATACGTGAATATGGGAATCGAAAATTTTCAGGTTGGTCATGTACCGTGCCGTTTCCTGCGAATTCGTTGTTTCACTAGGCTGTGTTTTTACAGCGCCCGGTCTAAGTGCACATAGCCGCCGTCTGGATGGATCCATTGTCCGGTCGTGTGCGAAGAACGATCCGACAGCAAAAACACCGCAGTATCAGCAAGCTCTTCGACCGTGGTCATGCGGTTGTGCAATGGAATCTCATCGGTAATGAGTTGGAGACGTTTTTGTTGCGCTTCCTTGTCACCAAAGGTTTTGATCCATTTCTCGTACAAGGGAGTCCAGGCTTCTGCGACCACGAGTGCGTTAACACGTACCCCATGGGGCGCCAATGCCGCTGCCCATTCACGGGTAAGTCCCAGGATGGCTCCCTTGGCGGCCGCATAGGCTGAGGTTTTTCCCTGGCCAGTAAGCGCGGTTTTCGAACCGATGTTGAGGATCGCTCCAGCAGAATCTTGCAAGTATTTTTGGGCCGCGTGGACGGTCTCGTAATAGTGCGTGAGATTGCTGTGCAATGATTGTTCAAACTCGCGCCAGGAAGTCTCGTCTAATGATTTGTTGTCATTGGCGCCTGCATTATTCACGATTCCATCGATACGTCCATAGCGCTGGTAGGCAGCATCGATGATGCCGGCGATATCATCAGTGTCATTCAGATCGATTTCGTAGGCAGCGTAGTTCGCCGTCAATTTCTCGATTTCCGTCTTGTAGTCCGCGCTCAGGGGAGTGCGGTCAAGAATTACTGGAATTGCACCCTCGCGAGCGAGTGCAAACACGATTGCCTTGCCAATGCCGCCCATGCCGCCAGTGACGACGAATACTTTTTCGTCAAGGTGAAGGTCCATTGCGCACCATCCTTTGGTTCTATGGTGTGAAACCCTGTTTCATTGTTTGTTTCATACTACCGCAAGAAAATGTGAGATGGAACCCGTAATTCGAATTTATGTGATCTAGCTTGAGTATTTTGTGGTGTGTGCACCCAGATTGTGTGAGATTTCAGCAGCGGCTTCTGTCACTAAAGGGGCAAAGCGTTCTATCTGCTTTAACGTGTTTTCCATGGCTAGCGAAGTCAGAGAGATGCCATATGTGGCTTTCCCGGAATGGTCGAAGATTGGTGCGCCGATGCAGCGGATGCCCGGAACGTTTTCTTCATCATCGAAGCTGTAACCGCGGGTGCGCACCACGGCAATCTCTTGATCGAGATCTTCCGGGGTGGTGATGGTGTTTGGGGTTAGGGGAGCTAGGCCCGCTTGCTTGACGACGCTTTCTAGCTGGGATTTATCCATGTCTGCAAGCAGGCATTTTCCGATTGCAGTGGAGTGCAGTGGAAGCCGTTTGCCGATTGTGGATGGAATCTCATACGGGGTAGGCCCTTGGCGTTTGGCAACATAAATTGCTTCATTGACGTTGAGTGCGCCCACGTGCACGGTGTAGCCCGTTTCCTCAGCAAGTTGTGTCAGGACTGGGTTTGCAACTTCAGAAATGTCGATGGAGTTAAATGCTCGGCTGGCGAGTCGAAGTGAAGTGACGCCGGGTGCGTAAGTTCCGTCGCTAGCAAGGTAGACAAATTCGTAGTCAAGCAGGGTTTGCAAGATTCGGTGTACCGTAGCTTTCGCGAAGCCGGTGGCGGTGACAATGTCTGAAAAACGCTCGTGTTCAATGGCTGCCTGCAGCACAATTAAGGTCTTGTCGGCAGCTGTGAGACGAGCATTTGACGTGGTCATTAGCGGGGTGCTCCTTGCGGATCGGGGATGGCATGGGGTGAAAAGTCTATGGGAGAAGTCTTCACCTGACCGGCTGGTTAGTACCTATTGTCGCACGGCCATGTGTATGGATTGATGTGCGTAATGCTTAACGTAATTTGTGCAACCCCTTGCGTATGTTCGTGACTTGAACTACATTCCTAACTAAACAACTTAGGAACTCGGTTCTGCCATATGAAACTCCACGATTATGGGGCTCCATGGTTATGGGTACGGCAGCACCATCCGGCAAGGAGGGCGCAATTGTCCAGAATCACGCAAATTAAAACCTATGATTTTAGGTTTCCGACATCACAGTCACTCTCCGGCTCTGATGCAATGAACCCGGACCCGGATTATTCCTCGGCGTATGTAGAAATTTCTACGGATGCTGACGACGGGAATACCGGTATCGGTTTTGTTTTCACTATCGGGCGTGGCAATGATGTTGCCTGTAAAGCCATCGAATCGCTGAGCCAACGGTTCATCGGCCGAGAAATCGAACCGTACCTCGACAACATGAAACGCGCGTGGGATGAGCTGGTGCATGATTCCCAATTGCGGTGGCTCGGCCCGGAAAAGGGCGTCGAACACATGGCCATTGGTGCGGTATTGAACGCATTCTGGGATCTCAAGGCTAAACGCGCAGGTGTTCCACTCTGGAGACTGTTGGCAGAAATGGAGCCAGAGGAGCTGGTGGCGACACTGGACTTCCGGTACCTCACGGATGCCTTAGCCCCAGAAGAAGCTATTGACTTCCTGAAAGATGGAAAACGCGGCCAGCAAGAGCGTATTGATAATCTTCTCGCGCACGGGTACCCGGGTTATTCAACGGCTGCGGGCTGGTTGGGTTATTCCGACGACAAGATGGTTCGTTTGGCCAAAACAGAAAGCCAAGATAAAGGCTTCCAGTTGATCAAACTCAAGGTTGGGCAAAACCTTGACGACGATTTGCGTCGTCTGGCACTTGCCAGGGAAGCAATTGGTCCCGATGTGCGCTTGGCGGTCGATGCGAACCAAGTCTGGGATGTCCCGCAAGCGATTGAATGGATTAAGCAATTCCATGAGTTCGATCTGGCGTTTGTGGAGGAACCTACCAGCCCCGATGACGTGCTTGGGCACGCAGCAATTGCACGGGCAGTTGATCCAATACCGATTGCGACCGGCGAACAAATGCAGTCGCGGATCCTGTATAAGCAATTCTTGCAGGCGAATGCTTTTGGAATCATGCAGGTAGATGCCACTCGGGTCGCCGGGCCACAAGAACTCATCATTGAATACTTGCTGGCACACAAGTTCAATAAACCCGTTATTCCGCACGCCGGTGGCGTCGGATTGTGCGAAGCTGTGCAACATTTTGCGATGTTCGATTACTTGTCGGTGTCATGCACGTTGGACAACCGGTTGATCGAATACGTCGATAACCAGCACGAGCATTTCGTCGACCCGGTGGTGATCAAAAACGGCAATTACATGCCGCCTCTGTTGCCGGGAAACAGCTGTGAAATGACCCTGTCGAGCACAGAAAAATACGTTTATTACGACAGGGAATGATCAATAATTTACCGAATCTCTGTAATTTAATATGTTAGGAAACAGCATGGTCAATAAATTGATCTCAAAATGCAGCGAGACCAGTACGAACCCTCTAAAGAAATATCAAAAGAAAAATCTTGCGGCGGCGATTGTGGTGCCTGCGTTATTTTGCTCTGCATGTGGATTGATGGAGTCAGTTGAAGTTGCGGAGCTGCAAGATAATGGCACCGATGTTGAGTTCACAAAAACGCTCAGAATGGCAAACGTTTATGAGCCTAATCATGCTGCGAATCGTTGCGGAACTGCCACGATGAAGAAAGAACTGGCAAAAGTAGGGATTGAACTCAAAGTGTACCCCGGTAGCCAATTAGGAAACGAGATGGAAACTGTGGAACAAGTGGTCACAGGGGCGTTAGATATCGGGATGTCTACCGGAGCATTTTTTGCAAATTGGTATCCAGAAGCGGTTGTCGTTGATGTGCCATTTTTTGTTGAGGATGCAGAAACTTATGACAAAGTGATGCGAGGTAAAACTATGACTCAGTTTTACGAAGAAATGGCAGATGAAACTGGACTCGAGGTTTATAGCTCTTGGTTATATGGGACTAGGCACATTACATCGAATAAACCAATCAGAAATCCAGAGGATCTAAGAGGGGTAAAAATTCGTACTCCCGATGCTCCAATGTATTTGCAAATGATGGAAGCATTCGGTGGTACCGCCACACCTATGGCGTTAACGGAAGTTTATCTTGGGTTGCAACAAGGAACGATTGACGCTCAAGAGAACCCAATTCCGACGATTTACTCGAACAAGTTCAATGAGGTGCAGTCTACCTTGAACTTGACTGGGCATGTCATCCAAGGAGTTCAAGTATTCACCTCTAGTGATCTTCTGGAATCATTGACGGAGGATGAAGCTAGCGCACTTAAAGCTGCGACAGACAAAGCGAGGGTCGCAAACTTCGAATGTATCAAATCCGGAGAAGTCGAAATTCTAGAAACCTGGAAGAAAGATGGATCGATAGAAATAGTCGATGATGTCGACCAATCAAAGTTCCAATCAGCTATTGAACAACGGTTATTACCTGATCAAGAGTGGGCTTCGATTTATGAACGGGTTCAAGACGAAATCGATAGTGGAATTACCACAGTCGTCGGTGAGGATATCAAATCCTCCCTATTGGGTGAGCAGATTGAGGGCTGATTCGTATGAACCGTTGGATTACAAATATAGAAGCTTGGGTCGCGAAGGGGTTTCTTCTTGCAGTCTTTATAGTTGTTGTACTGCAGGTTTTTACCCGGTACGTGCTTAACGCGCCCTTGTCTTGGACAGAAGAAGTCGCGCGCCTCTGCTTAGTGTGGCTTACTTTTTCATCAGCGATACTTGTTGCAAACCGTGATGACCATTTAACTGTTGACCTAGTATATGATCAGCTACCCGGAAAAATATCTCGGTTAGTAGACGTCATCGGTAAGACCATCGGGGCAGCAACATCTGCAGTTATGGGGTTTGCAGGGTTCGTAATGTCCTCATTAATGGTAGATGTTCGACTGCCTGCGACTGATCTTCCGGTAATGCTGCTGTATTCAGCTTCGTGTATTGGGTTTTTCTTAATATTCATTCATTCTGCTTGGAATATCGTCGCGGTAATTCGTGGCGGCGATGACGTCCAGCACGCATCAGGAACTACGGTAAAGGAAGCCTCATGATTCTATTGGCGATGCTTGCAGCCCTTCTTATATTACTTGCGTTGAGAGTACCAGTAGCGTTTGCTCTACTAATCCCAAGTCTTATATATATCTTATTTGAACCTAACACAACAATATCGGTAGCCTCCCAACAGGCAACTTCTGGGGTATTCGATTTTGCAATATTGGCAGTACCAATGTTTATCTTATTGGGAAATTTGGCGAATATATCTGGCGCAACGGACAAAATGTACGACGCTGCTGTTGCGTTGATAGGGCATCTACGCGGATCGTTAGGTTATGTAAATATTGCCACGAGTTTTGGGTTTAGCTGGATTTCAGGTGCTGCTATTGCAGATGCTGCTGCAATGGGGCGGGTGCAAGTGCCCGCAATGGTGGAGAGGAAGTATAGTCCTGAATTTTCATTAGGAATTACAGGTGCATCCTCGCTAGTCGCTCCGATGATGCCACCTTCAATCCCTGCGATTATTTATGCCGTTACCGCTGGTGTTTCAATTAGTGCATTGTTTGCTGCTGGGATTATTCCAGCTCTAATAATTGTTCTTGGATTAGTCGTTATGGTCTGGTATTTGACAAGGGATGATGATGACCTACGAATGCCAAAAGCCTCTGCAAAAGATCGCGTCAAACTGTCTATTAAGGCGCTGCCAATGGCAGGTGCTGCAATAATTGTTCTCGGTGGAATCCTGTCTGGAATCTTTACCCCAACAGAAGCATCAGCAATAGGTGTAATCTACGTTGCAGTTTTAGCGATTGTTTATAAGAATTTTAATTTCCGAAATATTCGAGACGTTCTGGTGAATAGTGTTGAAACTACAGGAAGTATTCTTTTGATCGTCGCGTCGGCAAGTTTGTTTGGGTGGGTGCTTGCACGGGAGCAAGCACCCCAAATATTCGGACAATTAATTTTTGAAATTACAGATAAACCATTATTTTTCTTAATAATCGTAAATATCGTGTTACTCATTGTCGGCGCCGTGTTAGAACCAACGAGTGCAATTTTGGTGATGACACCAGTTTTGATACCGCTCGGTGAAGCGTATGGGTTGGATCCGGTCCATATGGGAACCATGATGATTTTCAATCTGATGATTGGTTTGCTGACACCGCCGGTTGGGTTGGTGCTTTTCGTACTATCTTCAGTTACGAAATATCCTGTCACTCAAGTAATACGTGGGACTGTGCCATTTTTCGTCCCAATGCTAATAACCCTCTTCGCTGTGGCATTTATACCGCCATTAACGCTTTGGCTTCCGCATGTACTTGGAATAATTTAATTCCTTGATGCTTGAGCTATCTTAACTACAAATTTCATGCGCTAGGCTAGCGGCCATGTGCGCAACATATGGGCTCGAGCCAACCATGGAACTGCCGAACTATGAGCCGCTGTTCCAACCAGAAAGCCAGCAGCTGCTGGAGCAATGGATGGACCAGCGCAGCGGCACCGCGAAAATTACTGGGCGCAAAGCCTGGAACCTGAACCCCCTGATCACCGCCCCGGAAGGCAAGCGCCAGCTTGACCTTGCGTGGTGGTGGTTGCATTTAGGCAATAAGCCAGCACAGTTCAGCGCATTCAATGCTCGCGACGATAAACTTCTGCACTCGCGGGTGTGGAAGAAACCGTTTGCTCAGCACCGCGGCCTGGCCCCGGCACATTGGTACATAGAAAAAGGCCAGCGCTTTGAGTTGCCCAATACCCAAGGCTTTGCCATCGCAACCATCGCGGTCACCTCACACCAGCCGGATGGGGATCTTCTCAGCTACGCGCTGGTCACCCGGGATGCGGTCGCAGAAGCTGCCACCGTGCACCCGCGCATGCCGTTGCTGTTGCCGGAAGAACTTCACGACGACTGGCTCGATCCTAACCTGCACGGCGACGAGGAGCTGTTGGCAGAAGCACTCGCTGCCTCGGAAAGCCTGAGTAGGCAGGTGCGCATCGCGGACGCTCCAAGTAACGCAAGCGCACAGCACAAACCCCGGGCTACCACCGCGAAGGCGCAACCCGGGGATGCCACATTGTTTTAGCTCGTACCGGCCCCGGCCGTTATTCGTGCAGCGCGCCGGCGACCAAACGGCTGACCACACCGGTAAACACGTCCAAACCGGCCAGGCAGTCGTCGTCAAGTGTCAGCTCGGCCTCGTTGTGCGAAATCCCGTCGACGCTCGGTACGAACAGCATCACGGTGGGCACTTCGTCTTTCATATTTGTGGAATCGTGCCCGGCGACCGTCATCACCTCGCGGTGCGAATAGCCCAGCTCTTCGGCAACCTCGCGGGCAAGCTCGCAACCAGCCGGTGAATAGTCGTTCTGATTCCAGCTGTGCGTCAGCGTGCGATCGATCTCCACGCGTGCCTCGTCGGCAGCCTCGGCAATCACCGTCTCGAGGTGCTGCTCGGCCTGGTCCAGAATTTCCGCGTGTGGGCAGCGGATATCGACGTTGAAAATGACCTCACGTGCGATCGTCACCGGTGAATTTGGCTTGACCTCCATCTGCGAAACAGAGATCTGCAGCGGTTGGCCGGGGAACTTGTCGACGATTCGCCGCGCTTGCGCGATCACGATCGAGGCGCCAAACAACGCGTCGTGGCGATCTTCCATCAGCGTCGAACCGGTATGGCCCTGCTCACCACGGACGACCACCCGGAATTTTCGAGCGCCCCAAGTCGCAGTCACCAACCCGATCTGTGCTCCGGCCTGTTCCAGGTTTTTGCCCTGCTCGTTGTGGATCTCCGCGTAAGAAGCAATCTCTGGCAATTGGGCATCGCCAGGGTAGCCGGTCTCAGTGAATGCCGCGCGCACGGTGGTGCCGTAAAAATCGGTGGACTCCAGCGCCTCATTCAAACCCATCTTGTTGATCGCCACTGAGCTTCCCATCATGCTGGGGGCAAAGCGTGAGCCTTCCTCGTTAAACCAGTTCACCACAGCCAGGTTGAATTTCGGGGTGATTTCACCGGCTTCTACCGCCGCGCGCACCCGGGCGGCAGCATACGCGCCTGCGAGCACACCATAAGCGCCGTCGAAACGCCCCGCCATCGGCTGCGAATCCAGGTGCGAGCCCAACAACACGTAGGGCGCGCCGGGCACGAACTCGATGGTGGAGAACTGATTCGCGATGGCATCGAATTGCACCGGGGCACCCGTGGCGCGCTCGAACACGCGGGACATCCACTGGCGGTTTTCCTGGTCCGCCTGGGTGCAGGCCTCGCGGTCCACCCCGCCTGCTTCGGTGGCTCCGTGCGAGGACATCGTGGCGAAATCCTGCAGGAAGGCTTCATCGGAAAAATGGTGGCCAGAAAAGTCGTGGCCAGAAAAACCCGAGTTCGTCATCACTGGTTTTCCTTGCTAATACCCGCGCGTTCCCACGCATCCAGGAAGGCATCGGCTTCTTTTTCACTGGTCACGGACACGCGCACGCCTTCGTCGCCGTAGCGGCGGATGATCACGCCTTCGTCGAAAATGCGTTTTTCCACGTCTTCGGCATCCGCGCGCGGCATCCACACAAAATTGCCCTGCGACGGTGCGGCACCGACGGCACGAGCGATGCGGTCGCGCTGTCGCTTGGACTCTTCTACACGCGGGGTAAATGCTTCGCGGTTGGCGAGGGCAGCGATCGCGGCTTGCTCGGCCATCGCGGTTACCGTTAGCGGCAGTGCCACCAGGTTCAGTGCTTTGGCCAATTCTGGCTGGGCAAAGCCGTAGCCGACGCGCATACCGGCCAAACCGAAGGCCTTAGAGAAGGTGCGTGCACCGATCAGGTTGGGGTAGTCCTGGATTTCCTGCACTGCATCCGGGCGGTCTGGGTCATCATTGAATTCCCAGTACGCCTCGTCGATCAGAACCACCAGGTCATCCGGCACCATATCCATGAACTCGCGGAACTCGGCGCGGCTAAACGTCGTACCGGTCGGGTTATTCGGGTTGCACAGGATGACCAGTTTGGTCTTCTCCGTGATTGCCTCGGCGCAGGCGCGCAGATCGATGCTGTAGTCGTCGGCAAGCGGGACCGTGACCGGAATTGCGCCCGCCATGCGCACGTACAGCGGATAGGCCTCGAAGCTGCGCCACGGGAAAACCACCTCATCGCCAGTGTTGCAGGTAATGCGCACCGCACGCTGCACGATGGAGGAGGCACCAGGGCCGACGCAGAGATTATCCTCACTAACGCCTAGGTAGTCCGCGAGCGCCGCGGTAAGCTCCGGGCAGCCGAATTCGCCATAGCGGTTGCCGTAGTGCACGGCCGCGTGGATGGCGTCTTGGACGAATGATGGCGGGGCGTAGTCGGCCTCGTTGGATGAGAGCTTGACTTTACCCTCGGCGCTTTTGCCGGGGCGGTAATAGGGGAATTCGCTAAGATCTTTGCGCAGCATGAATCTGACCTCCTGAGAATGCGGGTTGGAGTGAGCAAGGCTCGGGTTGATGGGGGGGGTGATGCGGGATTGAGGTTACAGGTGCAACCTGAACGTTAAGTATTAGAACAGATCCCAGATGGTGATGGCCATGATGATCAGGCCCAGGATCAATACGAAGTAGTTGGCTTTGTCTTTGCGTACGTGTTTGTACACGTCCAGGTTGCGGAACATGTAGACCGGCAGCAGGTAGACCAAGAAAACCACGAAGACGCCGGCGACCACGGATGCCAGGGTAACGATCGATGGGTTGAACACCGCGACCAGTGTGGTGGCGGCGAACGCGAAGACGTAGATGCCGATCAGCAGGTTGCGTCGCGGGATGCGCGCAGCGGTTTTGGGTGCGATGGTTTTGAACAGGTATTCGGTGCCTTCTTCACTGCCCAGCAGGTGGCCGAAGTACGAGGAAACGATTGCGCAGACCACCACCATTGGCGCGATTGCGGCCATGATTGGGGTGCCGGTGACGTTGGCGAAGTAGGACAGCACCGGAATGTTTTGCTCGTGCGCCTCGCGCATACCGTCGGCGCCGAGTGCCAGCACGCACGACCACACGAAGACCATGGTGAATACGACCAGCAGGATTGCGGTGTAGAACTCAATCTTAGACACGCGCTTTTCCGTGTTCTTGCCATGTGCTGGCTGCATGTCGACGGATAGCTGCGAGAGAGCTGCCATGTGCGAGAACGAGAACACCATCACCGGCAGGATCAGCAAAACACCCTTGACGACGGAGAGGAAGCCGCCGCCGTCGTAGTCGAATTCCAAAAAGCTGGAGATATCCCAGCGTGGGATCAGGTAGATCGAAGTGATAGCCAGGAACAGAATCAGTGGGTAGACCAGGATCTGCGCTAGCCACAGCATTGGTTTGCGGCCGAAGGCGAACCCGGCGGTCATTAAACCAACACACAGCGTCGCCAAGATCCAGCGGTTGATTGAGGGGCCACCCAGCTGGTTGACGATGAAACTATCGACGGCATTGGTGATCGAGACACCGTAAATGAGCACTGTGGAAAATACGGCGATCCAGTACAAGATCGCGATGATGACCCCGCCGCTGCGGCCGAGGTACTGCGTGCACAGTTCCAGGACGTCTTTGCCGTGGTCTTTTTCTGGTGCTGCAGAGACGATGCGTGCGTAGGTGCGGTGGGAATAGTAGACCAGTGGGAACGCGATGATCGTAGCAAACAGCAACGGGATGAAGCCGAAGGATCCGGCGTTAATCGGCAAAAACAGGATGCCTGCGCCGACGGCGGTACCGAACAGCGTGATCACCCACGAGGAGGTGGATCCGGCTGGCTCGGCGTTTTTCTTCGCCTGTTGTTTTGTGGTGCTAGTTGCTGGGCTGGCGCCACTAGTGGCGCTGTGGTTGTTTGTGCTCATAGCGGTTGCTTTCTTGTGTGAGCTGGGTGTTGGCCGCCGGGGCGGTGTGTGCCCGGCGTTATTCGTCGGTGTTTTGGCGAAGGGTTGGGATGGACAGTGCTTGGTCAGTAATAACGTTAATCACTGCCGGTTTTCCTTCACGCACCGCAGCCAGGGCGCGTTCGACAGCCCCGGCGGCGTCCTGGTCAGAGGTGACGGTTTCGCCGTGCGCGCCGAAGGCTACGGCGGCGGCAGCGAAATCTGGGTTGGCTAGCTGCGTGCCGGAAACCCGCTTGGGGTAGTGGTTGAGCTGGTGGGTGCGGATGGTGCCAAATTCCGCGTTGCTCATCACCACGGCCAGAAACGCCCCGCCTGCCTGCACTGCGGTGGCAAGCTCTTGGCCGTTCATCAGGTATTCGCCGTCGCCTGCGATGGTGATGACGGTGCGCTCGGGGAACTGCAGCGAGGCCGCGACGGCTGACGGGATGGAATAGCCCATTGAACCGTTACGCACGCTGAGCTGCGAAGGATACGTTTCCGTGTGGAGGTAGCGCTGCGCCCACAGGCAGTGGTTTCCGGCACCAAAGGTATACAGTGCATCTTTCGGGGCTTGTTGCTGGATGGATTCCATGATGGCTTCCATGTGCGCGGTGCCAGCGGCGGTTTCTGGCCAGTTTTCTTGCTTGCCGACGTTCGCAAAGGCCAGGTGGTTGCGGTGCGCGGTGGCAAACCACTCGTGTTGGGTGGCATCGGTTTCTTCACCGATGCGCTTGGTCAGTTCCTCGGTGACTTCCGCGAAGGCTTGCGGGCTGGCCAAGATGTGTCGAGTGATGGCCGCGGAGTTGCCGAGCAGGGAAGTATCCGTATTGATCAGGATGTTTTTGGCATCCAGGCTTTGGCGCAACGTGTAACCATCGGTGGGCACGTCGGTAAGTACCGCACCGAGCTCGACGACGAGGTCGGCGTCGGCAAGCAATTCGGTGGCCGCATCGTTGCGACCGTAGCCGAGCCAGCCGGCATTCGCGGGCGAGGAAAACGCGATGCGATCGCTAGCGCGCCAATCGTGTACCACCGGGATCTGCTGTTGCTCGGCGAATTTTTGTACGGCTGCGGAGGTATTCGGGCTCCAATGGGCGCCGCCGGCGAAGATGAGTGGCTTTTCTGCTGCGCGAAGTTCGTCGGCCAGGAAATCCAGGTCAGCGTCGCTGAATGCCCCATGGCTGGAAGGTAGCGGCGGGCAGAGATCGCCGGTGAATTCTTGGTGCAGCACGTCTTCCGGCAGGCCGATGACCACTGGGCCGGGGCGACCCTGGGTTGCCAGGTGGAAGGCTTCGGCGACCACGCGGCTGGCGCGGGAGGCGTCGTCAAGCACATAGACGCGCTTGGCTTGAGTGCCGAACCACGCTTTGATGTCGAATTCCTGGAATGATTCGCGGTCGCGGTCGCTGATGGGAACCAGGCCGACGAACAGCACCAGGGGAGTGGCGTCCTGCCAGGCGGTATGAATGCCGACGAAGGCATTGGCTGCACCTGGCCCGCGGGTGACCATGGCGACGCCAGGTTGGCCGGTGGCTTTGCCGTGGGCTTCGGCCATGTAGCAGGCCCCGCCCTCTTGCCGGCACACGATGGTGTCAATGGAGGATTCGTACAGGCCGTCGAGCACCGGCAGGAAGCTTTCGCCTGGTACTTCGAAGATCCGTGGGACGTCGTGGAGTTCAAGACTGCGGGCGATTGCTGTGCCCACGTGGCCTACGCTCATGCTGTTACCTCGTGATGTAGCTGGAATGTTGTTCAACGATCATTCTCGTGATCTGAATCATACTAACATCTGAGATGAAATACTATGGATCTGTTAAGTATTTCCTAGTTATTGTGCGCTTGCGTCGGCCTGGAGAGGCCGACATTACCTATTGGGGGCACCTAATGTGGCTCCAAATGTAACGTGCGGGCGTCGCATATCGTAATGACGGCTGTGGCGTCAGTACGCTGATGGGCGGCTAACGGTAGCTGATAGTTTCGTAAAAATTCTTTGCCAATCCTGGCAGGTTAGGAGTATTTCATGACAGATAGTGCACGTAATTTTAGTCCGCGCAGCCCGCATAATTCGCCCTCGAGCAGGCGTCGTGGTGTACAGGTCATCGCAGCACTCGGGGCAAGTGCTATTGCCCTGGCGGGATGTTCACAGGCTGATGACGCCGCTGATTCAGCACACAACGCGGCCGACGGTGCTAGCGAAGCAGTAGAAAGCGCCACCGAATCCGCCTCGGCTAAGCAGGAAGAAAAGCTGACCTTTGAAAAACAGCAGGTTACCGAGCTCGATGTGGCGGCAAACCCAGTGCCTGCGGCTGCAGCGAAACTCCCAGAAGGCTTTGACTTGCAGTCGCACCGCTTTGGTCGCGGTGAATGGATTGAATCTTCCCGCGAAGGCCTAGAAAATTCGCTAGAAATGGGCGTGTCTACCTTGGAATTCGATATCGTGCTTTCCTCTGATGGCGTCCCGGTGGTGTGGCACGATACCGAAATTGATGCGGAAAAATGCCAGGACACTGAACCTGCCACGGACGATGATCCCAAGTTCTCATACGTCGGCAAGCTGGTTCACGAGCTGACTTTTGAGCAGATTTCTACGCTGAATTGCAACAAGAACCTGGAAGATTTCCCAGATGCAGCGCCACAGGATGATAATCGCTTGTTGCAGCTCTCGGAAGTTTTTGCGGCTGCTGCGGATTACCCGGATGTGCACTTCAATATTGAGACCAAATTAGAGCCGGAAGCCCGCGAGGACACAGCTTCTCCGCAAGAATTCGTCGATGCGATCATGGATGAAGTCGATGAGGCCGGGGTCGCGGACCGAACCATGATCCAGTCCTTCGACTGGGCATCGTTGCCGCTGGTGCGTGAGCGAGACCCAGAGATGCCGCTGGTGATGTTGTGGGATGAGACCACCTGGAAGTCCGGCTCGACATGGATTGGCGATGTTGATTATGATGCCGTCGACGGTGACATCGTAGAAGCCGCACAACAGTTGGGCGTGCAGGTGCTTTCCCCAGGCCATGCGGTTCCTTATGGCCAAAGCCCGCGTGACGACGACTACAACCCGGTTGCAACGCCAGAGCTCATTTCCAAAGCGCATAAGGCTGGTATGGCGGTGGTGCCATGGACCGTCAATGATGAGGACACAATGCGTGAACAGATCGCCGCGGGCGTCGACGGCTTCATCACGGATTATCCAAGCGCAGGCCAGGCGGTGTTAAAGGAGAAATAGCGTATTAGCGCGGCGGGTCTCACATTTGAGTGGACTAATTGTGCGATCTACTAGGCGATAGAGTCTAATATTCCGTATGCCCGAAGTAGATCCACTCATTGAATCCCTCTACCGTTGGTCCGATGTCAGCGGTGTGCTGCTGATGGGAATTATTGGCGGCACTATCGCCCGGAAAAGCGGGTATGACATCATCGGGTTTTTCTTCATCGCGATGTTCTCTTCGCTGGGCGGCGGAATGGTGCGCGACGTGCTTATCAACCGTGGCACCGTCGCCGCCATGAGCGAACCGGAATACCTGTATTTGGCTTTCACTGGCGCACTCATCGCACGCTTCGTCTACTTCAAAGGAAAAACCTGGGATTATATCCAGGCGCATGGCGACGCCGTGGTCTCTGGTCTGTGGGCAGGTACCGGGGCGGTAAAAGCGATTACTTTTGGTCTGCCGCTGATCCCGTGCATCATGATGGGTGTATTTACCGCGACTGGTGGCTCCATGATCCGCGATATTTCGATGGGGCGTGAGCCTGCGGTTTTTGGTAATAACCAGCCCACGGTAATTCCTGCCATCGCTTGTGCGAGCATTGTTCTCATTGGCAATCATTTCGGGATGCTGGCTGTCGGCATGGTCGTCGGTCCAATGGTGTCAATCTTCCTCGCGTTACTGGGCATTTGGGCCGGCTGGAGGGTTCCTGCCCACCAGGATTGGGCGCCGATCAACGATACCGCGGCGCAGGTCAAGGTGCTGGCGAAAAAGGCTGAGCATAAAAGCCGCGCGGTGGGGCGCAAGCTGGAACCGCACCGCGTGCGTTCTTGGCGCCACCGGCAAATGGAAGCAGCGCTACAGCGTCGTATGGAAAAAGAAGCACGTTCCGGGAAACGCCAGAAGATGACAGCCGCAGAGGTTAGCGAGTTCATGGAATCCTTTGACTCCGACGTAGATCAACTCAGTGCGGCACCACCAGAGAGCGCCGATACAGATTTCGGGGTTGATTTCACGGGTGATTCCTATGACGATGAACAGCCTGCATCGACGGAAGAGTCGCAGCGTTTGCTCGATGCCATTTTGGCGGATGACAAGCTCACCGATGAGCTCATTGAGCGCCTAATGAACCGCTATAACGCACGGGATTAGTAGCGCACACTAACCAGGAGCGTGGGAATTTTCGCCTGCGGCTAGGGGGTAAGCACTGAGCTGAAGATCATTCTGCGCGCCCCCGCTCTTCCAACGATTATTCGGGGCTCCCGTTATATACACCTGTTAAGGTGATCTAAGGCATAATTTTGCAGATTATATAGTTAAAGATCACTGAAGGGTTCAACTGCATGGCTTCATCGCAGAATCACTCCGTGCCCACCGGCGCGGTACACGACCATCAGGTGCGCAATAAAGACGTTCGCAAAATCGCGTTGTCGGCATTCGTCGGCACGGCACTGGAGTGGTACGACTTTTTCCTGTTCGGAACCGCTTCCGCACTCGTTTTCAACCATCTTTATTTCGCTACTGAAGACCCAGTCACCGCCACCTTGGCATCCTTTGCGACGTTTGGCGTCGGTTTCCTCGCCCGTCCATTGGGGGCGATTCTTTTCGGCAAAATGGGCGATAAATATGGCCGTAAGCCGGCATTGTTGCTGAGCATCGTCGTCATTGGCGTTGCCACCGGCGTTATCGGTTTCTTGCCGGATTATCATGCCATTGGCATGGCCGCGCCGATTCTGTTGACGGTGTTGCGCTTGCTCCAAGGTATCGCTGTCGGCGGTGAATGGGGCGGTGCGACCACGATTGCCATCGAGCACGCACCGCCAGAAAAGCGCGGGCGCTATGCCGCAATGGTGCAATTGGGATCGCCAGTCGGAACGTTGCTCTCCTCGGGAGCTTTTGCTTTGGTGGTTATGCTTCCGGATGAAACCGTCGATTCTTGGGGTTGGCGTTTGCCGTTTCTCGCTGCATTCCCATTCCTCGGTGTCGCGTTGTGGATCCGTCTCAAAGTCGAAGAATCGCCGGTCTACCAGCAGCTGGCTGAAGAATCCGAAAACAAGCCAACAGGTTCACTCAAAGAACTCTTCGCTGGTTACCCCAAACAAACTCTCTATGCGACTTTCGCTGCAATCACTGGTATCGGGGGATTTTTCATCTTCACGACCTACGCGTTGTCTTATGGCACGCAGGTACTTGAGTTTGAGCGGCAAGTCGTCGTCAATGCCACTCTGTTCGCCGCAGCGGGACAGCTTGTTTTCCTGCCGTTCTACGGCCGCCTCGGTGAGCGTTTTGGTGCGGGCAAAGTTATGGGAATCGGCGGCATAGCTGCAGCGGTCCTGGCAGTTCCGTTGTGGATGCTGATCGATAGCCAAAACACTGTGCTGATGACTCTCGCCATTTGCATTGGTATCTGGACTATTTCTGCACCATACGGTGTGGTCGGTGTGCTGTTGGGGGAAATGTTCCCAGCGCATATTCGCTACACGGGCATGGCGATCACCTCGAATATCGCCGGAGCGATCTCTGGATTGCTGCCATTCCTTGCCACCTACATCAATTCTTTTTTCGAGGAGCAATCCTCGGTTTCAGCAATGCTGTTGCTGATTGTCATTTCCCTGTTAACGGCTTTGGGCGGCATCATGGGCGCACAATATAAGCACGAAGAACAATAAACACGAAAGGACCCCAACCATCATGGCTTTACTCGATACCCTTATTACTAACGCCCGCATCTGGACCGGCGATCGGGAAAACCCGTCGGCAAGCGCAGTCGGCATCGTCGGCGACCGCTTCTTCATTCTCGACGAGGCCCAGGCCCACCAGCTAGGTGCGCGGCGCCGCTTTGACGCCGGCAACGCTTTCATCGCGCCGGGCTTTAACGACGCACACTGCCACTCGGTGTGGTTTGGCCTGACGCTGGCGGAAATCAATCTGAGCGATTGCCACAGTGCACAGGATGTTTACGACACCCTTGCCCAGGCTGACAAGGACCGCCCGGACCAGGATTGGTTGATCGCCTCGAACTTCCGACCGTCGAAAATGGGCGGCGAAGAACTCGACATCGCCGAGCTCGACCGCGCGACGAACAACCGAAAGCTCGCCATCAAACACAATTCTGGCCACAGCATGACGGTCAACACCGCGGGCCTGAAAGCTGGAGGCATCAACATCGATGACCCCGAGCAGCCAGAAGGCGGCCAGGTGGTGCTTGACGACGACGGCAAGCCCACTGGATTGCTGGAAGAAAACGCGATGCGCGCGATTAATGATCAACTCAGCCCAGAATCCGTTGAAGAGCTGGCGTACGCGCTGCAACTGGCGCACCGTCGTTATGTAGAGGAAGGGCTGACCTCCGTCACCGATGCGGGTATCGCCGGTGGATGGATCGGTCACAGTCCGCGGGAGATGGCGGCGTATCAGAAAGCCGCAGCCGCCGGCGATTTGCTGGCGCGCACCCAAGCGATGATCACCAGCGACGTGTTGCATCCGCTCGACGGGCATGCGGATGATCCGGCAGGCCACGGCTTGGATGCGGGGATCCGCACGGGGCTTGGCGACGAACGCCTGCAGATCGGGCCGGTGAAGCTGTTCACCGACGGCTCCTTGTTGGGTACCACTGCGGCGATGACAGAAGCCTATTGTGGCTGTTCGCACCGCAAGGGCTACTTGCAGGGGGACCCGGAAGATATGCGTGACCAAGCCATCAAGGCTGCTGGAAACGGTTGGTCATTGGCTTTGCATGCGATTGGCGATGCCGCGATCGACTTGGCACTCGACATTATTGAGGAAGCCACCGAAAAATACGGCGCACCAGAAATGCCGCACCGCATCGAACACGGCGGGGTAGTGCGTACCGATCAGATCGAGCGCCTAGCGAAAAACAACATCGTCGTTGCCCCGCAGCCGCGCTTCATCCCAGAATTCGGCGGCATCATGGCAGGCATGCTCGGCGAAGACCGCACTAAGCTGGCCTACCCTGCCAAGCGATTGCTGGAGGCGGGAATGATTCTTCCGGGAAGTTCGGATCGTCCCGTCGCCGATGGCGAACCACTCAAAGTGATCCAGGCATTCGTGCAGCGGAAAACCGAAAACGGCGAAGAATTCGGCCCGGAAGAAATCATCACCGTCGACGACGCGCTTTACGCTTATACTGTCGGCTCGGCCGCCGCGACAGGCTGGGCTGGCCGCAAGGGGCAGATCGCGCCGGGCCAGTTAGCGGACTTGGTCGTGCTTGCCGACGATCCCCGTGAGGTCGACCCGGACGTAATCAGTGACATCGAGGTTGTGGCGACGATGGTGGGAGGCGAGTTTGTCCACGGTGGTTTGCAGGAAGTGTAGTCTGCCGGCGCTTGCTGCCTGACGAGCTTTAGCGCGGCGTCAGGCCGGTCTAAACCAGCTTGTTGAAGGCGCGCACGATTGCCTGCAAGCCTTCGCGCAGCAGGGCTTCCGGGATCACCAACGCGGGCAGGAATCGAATCACGTTGCCGTCTTGCCCGCAGCTCAGCGCCAGCACGCCCTCGGACTGAACCGCCTGCACGATGGCACCGGTCAGTTCTTTGTCCGGGTTGCCCTCGGCATCAACGAACTCGACTGCCACCATGGCCCCGCGCCCACGAATTTCGGCCACCCGCGGGTGCTCGGTGATCTCGGCGAGTTCCTCGCGAATGATCTTGCCAATTTCCGTGGCACGTTCGCCGAGTTTTTCTGCTTCCATTTCTTCCAACGTCGCCAGTGCAGCAGCGCAGGCGACTGGGTTGCCGCCGTAGGTTCCGCCGATACCGCCTGGCTGCGGCGCGTTCATGATTTCCGCGCGTCCAGTGACCGCAGAAATTGGCATACCGTTGCCAATGCCTTTGGCCATCGTGACCAGGTCCGGCACGATCCCTTCGTGTTCGCTGGCGAACCACGTGCCCGTGCGCATGATGCCGGCCTGGATTTCATCGGCGATAAACACCACGTCATTTGCGCGGCACCAGTCGACGATGCGTGGTAAGAATCCCTCGGCTGGAACAATGAAGCCACCTTCGCCCTGGAGTGGCTCGATGACCACACACGCCAAGTTCTCGGCGCCGACTTTTTCCAATTCGGCGATCGCACGCTCGGCGGCTTTGGCGCCAGCCAAGCCATCGCGCAACGGGTAGGACATCGGCACGCGGTGCACGTCACCCGCGAACGGGCCAAACCCGGCCTTGTACGGGTTTTCCTTCGCGGTCATGGCCATGGTCAAGTTGGTGCGGCCGTGGAAGGCGTAATCGAACACGGCCACGCCTGTCTTCTTGGTGTAGTGGCGTGCGATCTTTACCGCGTTTTCGACGGCTTCGGCGCCGCTGTTCATCAACACGGTGCGCTTGTCGTGATCGCCCGGGGTGAGTTTGTTGAGTTTTTCCGCCAGTTCTACATACGACTCGTACGGCGAGATCATGAATGCCGAGTGCGTGAACCGAGCCGCGGCGTCCTGGACGGCCTTGACGACGCGGGGGTTGGAGGCACCGGCGGAGGTCACCGCGATTCCGGAGGCCAGGTCGCAGAATTGGTTGCCGTCGGCGTCGACAAGAATGCCTCCGTCGCCGTCCACGACGAATCCCGGCAGCACGGCGCTCACCGAAGTTGGCAGGGCAGCATTGCGGCGTTCCAAAAGCTTTGCGCTATTCGGACCGGGGAGTTCGGTGCTAATGGAGATTTTCTGTTCGATGCGGTAGTTGAGGTCCTGCATGGTGATCACATCCTGTTCTGCGAATTGGGTGGCGTGCGGAGTGCTGTCCACTCATTATCTGTAGTTTCGGTCACAAAATCTAGGTACAATGTGGCGAATTTTTAGCTTTGATTTCGCTATTGTGTATAACCATGGCGGATTTGACGTTTCGGTGGCTGTTTCAGCAAAGCGAGCTTGGGCTGCACCCGTTGACGGGAAATAACCCGTTGGCGGGAAATAACGCTGAGCAGTGTACGTTCACTACCGTGCACGTCAGCGAACTGCGGAATCCGGCCGAATTTACGTTGCCGGGCGCGATCATCATGCTGGTGGGGCTGGATTTCGTCGACAAGCCCGGCGAATTTGCTACCTATGCCCGGGTGCTTGCCGACGCCGGGGTGGCCGGGATTGGGTTTGGCACCGGGATTGCATTTGCTGATGTGCCAGACGAGCTTGTCGACGCCGCGGCGCAGCATGGCCTGGTGCTTTTTGAAGTACCGCGGCCCGTACCGTTCCTCTCGGTAACCTCTGCTGTCAGCCGCGAACAGAGCCGGCGGGAACAGCAGCGGCAAACCACATTGCGCAAACAGCAGGAAAAACTTAGTGCTGCCGCCTGGCGTGGTGGGCTGGATGATTTGTGTCAGGTTGGTGCCCGGGAGTTGGCTGCCACGGTGGCTATCGTTAGTGAATCCGGTGCGCTGTGGGCCCAGGCCGGTGGTGAACCTGGATCTCAACGGGCGCGAATGCAGCAGAAAATTGAATTACCCGGCAGTTCTCATGCCATGTTGGTGGTGGAAGCGGCTGGGAAATTTGATGCTTATGCCCGAGCGCTGATCAAACATTTGGCTGGCCTGGCCGGGTTGTTGGTGCATCGTCGTGGGCAGGACCACGCCGGGCCCGCCGAAGCACTTGGGGCATTGGTCTTGTCGACGCTGCTGGCAGACGAGGTTGGTGGTACGCGCGAGATGGCTGGTGATCGAGTAGAAGCCGGGCCTGCTGGCCCCACTGCGGTGTCTCGCCAGCGTGGCCTTCTGGCGGATGCCATGGATGTGGTGGCTAGCCGCGGTGAGGTGGTGTTCGCCGGTATCGTCGCTGAGCAACCGGATGAGCTTGCCGCCGCGGTGACGGAGTATGTGCAGGGTGCGGGTGCAGGAGCTCGCCGAAGCGAAGCTAGTTTTGGGGGCGGAGCCCGTTATGCGCTGCGGCTTTCTGATACCCAGGCGTTGCTTGCTGTGCACCCAGATGATGTGTTGCCGTCGCCGAAAGAGTTGGCGCAGGAGGGGCCGGAAAGCGCGACCGTCCGAATGGCACTGCAGCGCAGACCGTGGCGGGGGTTCGGGCGGCTAGAGTGTGATCGGTTGCTGGTGCACGCTAGTTCGCTTGCACCGGGCAATGTTGCGGAATGGAGCGAGACCACGCCTGCGTGGATGCGTGTGCCAGGGGTGGATGCGGCGTTGCGGCGGCGTCGGCAAGAGTTGTTGGCTGGGGTGTATGCGCAGGGGCTTGCTGGTGAGCAGGCCGAGCAGTTGGTTATGACGCTGCGGGTGTATTTGCTGAATTCCTGCAATTTGGGTGCGACGGCCGATGTGTTGGGGGTGCATCGGCACACTGTGCGTTCGCGGATTGCGAGGGTCCAGCAGTTGGCTGGGGTTGATCTGGATGACCCTCTGAGCCGTGCTGAGCTGGTGTTGGTGCTGGCGGGTTAAGAGATTCTCTTGATCAGAACTTCGACCGTTATTGAATTGTTATCGATATACGACATTTAGGTCCATGAAACCAGTAATGTAGCTCATATGATTTACAGCACATATAGACATAGGGGGTGTCATGAGTAACAATGAACCCGCAGCGGCGACTTCTGCCGATGATAGGGAGGCTTACCAGCTTGCTAATGCAGGGCCGATGATTTCGATAAAGAGTGTGGAGAAATACTTCGGTGATTTTCACGCTTTGAAAAATATCAACGTGGAGGTCGCCCGCGGCGAAGTCGTCGTCGTACTGGGGCCATCAGGATCCGGAAAGTCCACCCTGTGCCGCACAATCAATCGTCTGGAAACCATCGAAGAAGGTGAGATCCACATTGATGGTACGCGGTTGGCCGAAGAAGGCTCGGAACTGGCTAAACTGCGCGCAGACGTCGGCATGGTGTTCCAGCAATTCAATCTGTTCCCACACCTATCAATCAAGGAAAACGTCACCCTAGGGCCACGCAAGGTGCGCAAGCAGTCGAAGTCTGAAGCTAACCAGACCGCAATGGAACTGCTGGAACGTGTCGGTATCGCCAACCAGGCAGATAAATACCCATCACAACTTTCCGGTGGCCAGCAGCAGCGCGTCGCCATTGCTCGCGCGCTGGCTATGAAGCCTAAGGTCATTCTTTTCGACGAACCAACCTCTGCGCTGGACCTCGAGATGGTTAGCGAAGTGTTGGAAGTCATGACTGACCTCGCCAAAGAGGGTATGACGATGGTGGTCGTTACCCACGAGATGGGGTTTGCCCGCAAGGCAGCCGACCGCGTGTTGTTTATGGCTGACGGGGAAGTACTCGAAGATGCTACCCCTGAAGAATTTTTCACCAACCCGCAAACCAGCCGGGCGCAAGATTTCCTGGGCAAAATCCTGTCACATTAACGCTTTCAACGATCCCCACGTTAACCATTCCATCCCGTATCCATCCATTTCTACTATCTCGCTCTTAAACTTCTCAGCCAGAAAGGCATACTCATGCAAATCTCACATAACTCCCGCCTAGCCGTCGCAGCCTCCACCGTCACCATCACAGGTCTGGTGCTTACAGCCTGTGGCGGCTCCGACGACGGTACCGATGCCGCTGGCGAAGGCCTACTCAGCCAGATCGAATCCGGGCACGTGACCATTGGAACTAAGTATGACCAGGTAGGGCTCGGCCTGCGCGAGGCCTCCGGTGAGGTCGTGGGCTTTGATGTGGATGTCGCCACGTTCATCGTCGAAAAGATTGCTGAAACCAACGGCTGGGAAACCCCAGAAATTGAATGGCGTGAAACCCCATCGGCGCAGCGTGAGACACTGATCGGAAACGGTGAAGTCGATATGATTGCTGCGACGTATTCCATCAACCCAAGCCGCTCTGAATCCGTGAACTTCGGTGGCCCGTACTTGCTTACGCACCAGGCATTATTGGTCTCTGACGACGATAAAGACATCAAAGGCATGGAAGACCTGGACGGCAAAATTTTGTGTTCGGTGACTGGTTCCACCCCAGCGCAAACGGTGAAAGAGGAAATTCCTGGTGTGCAGTTACAGGAATTCGACACCTATTCTTCCTGTGTTGAAGCACTACGACAGGGCACCATTGATGCCATCACCACTGATGCGACGATTCTGAATGGCTACTCTGCACAATCCCCGGGTGATTTCCGTGTTGTAGAAATGAAAAAAGACGGCAAAGATTTCACCGATGAGTACTACGGAATCGGCCTGGCCAAGGGAGATGACGAAGGCACCGCGGCGATCAACGAAGCCCTTGAAGCCCTGTATGAAGAAGGCAAGTTCCAAGAATTCTTGGATGCAAACTTAGATGGTGGTTCAGGAGTCACCGAAGCCACCCCGGGTGATCTGTCGTTCCTGGAATCCTAATCCCGCGGACATTTGACAGACCACGTTAAAAGACCTGGACATTGAAAAGAAGGGCACACCGACACATATGGAAGCGATGTGGAACCAACTCGGGCCAGGCCTTTGGCCCGCGTTTTGGTTGACAATCCAGCTGACGTTTTATTCCGCAGTTGGAGCAATGATCGTCGGCTCGATTCTCACCGCGATGCGTGTCTCGCCAGTGGCAATGCTGCGTGGCATGGCGACGGCGTACATCAGCACAGTGCGTAATACCCCGCTGACGCTGGTCATACTGTTTTGTTCCTTCGGGCTGTACCAAAACCTGGGGTTAGCCTTGGCAAGCCGGGAATCATCATCATTTTTGGTGGATAATAATTTCCGCTTAGCCATCCTCGGATTCGTCATTTATACCTCGGCGTTCGTGGCGGAGTCATTACGTTCGGGTATTAATACCGTCGATTTTGGGCAGGCAGAAGCGGCCCGTTCCTTGGGGCTGAGCTTCCGGAATATCTTCAGCATTATTGTGTTCCCGCAGGCAATCCGCGCGGCCATCGTGCCGTTAGGAAACACCCTAATTGCGCTGACGAAAAATACCACCATCGCTTCCGTTATCGGGGTCGCAGAGGCTTCATTGTTAATGAAGTCGGTTATCGAGATGCACGCGAATCAATTGTTCGTTATCTTTGGCGTCTTCGTTGTGGGGTTCATGATCTTGACCCTGCCCATGGGGTTGTGTCTCGGAAAACTTTCTGATCGTCTGGCGGTGAAGAAATAATGAGTACTCGCGCTACCGTTTTATACGACGCGCCGGGCCCGAAGGGTAGGCGCAATAACCTCATCTTGACCATAGTCACGACCCTCATATTTCTTGCCGTGGTGGCCTGGATACTCTCGGTATTGCATGCCAATGGTCAGCTGGAAGCTGCAAAATGGAAACCGTTTATTCAGCAAAACACGTGGTCGACGTATATCCTGCCCGGTTTGCAGGGCACCGTGTTTGCTGCGGTGACCTCCATTGTCCTGGCGTGCTTGATTGGTGGATTGCTTGGCTTGGGCCGCTTGGCGACGATTACGTGGGTCCGATGGATTTGCGGCGTGATTGTGGAAATTTTCCGCGCCATTCCGGTGCTGTTATTGATGATCTTCGCTTATCAGTTGTTCGCCGTCTATGACGTGGTGCCGTCGAGCCAGCTAGCATTTGCTGCCGTGGTTTTTGGTTTGACTATGTATAACGGCTCCGTGATCGCGGAAATCCTGCGCTCTGGCATTAAATCTTTGCCGAAAGGCCAGATGGAAGCAGCACGCGCACTGGGGTTGTCACACAATCAGGCCATGGTGCGGGTGCTGTTGCCGCAGGCCATCGCCGCGATGCTGCCTGCACTGGTAGCACAAATGGTGATTGCGCTGAAAGACTCTGCACTCGGCTACCAAATTGGTTACGTGGAAGTGGTTCGCTCTGGTATTCAGGCAGCGTCGTTCAACCAGAACTTCTTGGCATCGCTGGCGGTGGTTGGCATCATTATGATTCTGATCAACTACGCGTTGACTGCGCTGGCAGGGTTCGTCGAAAAGCGGCTGCGTGCTGGGCGTTCTCGCAAGAATCCGTTCAGGCAGACTTTCCAGCGCCAGACCGCAGGGCAGAAGATGGCAGGAAAAATCCCGCAAGAAAAAATCCAATAAGTGCCAATCCCCAGATGATGGCGGCTGTGGTGCCGTCGACCAGGAACGGGAAATTCCAGAGAGAGATACCCAGTACAAGTAGCAATCCAACCCCGCCTAGCGCCGTTGCAACAAGAATGCCGAGGCTAGCGCGCGATGTGGAATGTTCGCGGTACTTTTTCGCAAAGCTGAGAATCGCGGCGCTGGTCAGCGCCATCATGAAGATCACGCCCACCGCACCCGCGCCTGAGTACCAGGTATAAATCTGCAGCACCGGATCCAGTTGCGCAACTGCCGAAACAGCCACGATGAGCGTGGTGATGCCACTGACCCACAAGGATGCCCGAGATGGGGCGCGGTGTGCGTCGTGAACAACCGCCAGGCTGTGGGGCAGAACACCGCGTTGTCCTAGCGTAAAGAAGTACCTGGTCACTATGTTGTGGAATGCGAGCATGCAGGCGAACATGCTGGTGACGATGAGTACCTGGACCACATCGGCCATGATCGGGGCAACAACGTCACCAGCAAGGGAGATCACGGCGGTATCCGGGTTTTCCTGTGCAATCGCGACGGCATTATCTACACCCAGGCCTGAGATGACTAGCCATGAGGATACAAAGTAGAGCACGCCAATGATGCTGACAGCCAGGAATGTCGCCCGCGGAATGGTGCGCTCTGGATCTTTTGCCTCGTTCCGGAAAACCGCGGTGGCTTCGAAGCCGAAAAACCCGAGGAATGCGAACAACAGGCCTAACCCAGGTGCTCCGCTCATGGCTTCGGAAGGGCTGAATGGCCGGGTGGCTAGCTCATTTCCAGAAAACAGAACGCCGAGGTCGATGGCCACTACGGCGATGACTTCGAGTATTAACACCAGGCCGAGCACTTTTGCGGATAGCTCAATGTCGTGAAAGCCCAAATAACCCACGATCAGCAGCATGATAGCTGAGATAAGCCACCACGGTAGGTCGATTCCGGTCCATAAGGCCAGGAGATTTCCTGCTTGCACTCCTAAATAACACGTCATCGACACCGTGAGCAGTACGTAGCTCAGTAATGCTACCGCTGCGGTTCCTAGTCCGGTGCGTGTGCCGAGTCCATGGTGGACATAGGAATAAAACGCTCCCGCATCAGGAATTAGTGGACTCATCCACGCGAATCCAACGGAGAAGAGCAATAAAATAACCGTGGCAGCTGCGATCATCAAAGGCGCGCCGACGGAGTCAGAAACCGTAAAGATGATTGGGAAATTAGCTCCGACGACGGTAATCGGAGCTGCTGCTGCAATCACCATGAATACGATGCCGGTGACGCCTAAGCGGCGTTGCAGGGTGGTTTCCATGCGGAGTCCTTTGGGGAGTTCTCGGGATATTGACGTATGTCACTAAAAATAGCGTTCCCGAAATCGCCGACAATAGGATAACTATTGTAACGGTAATTCGATTCGATCAAGGGAAAGCTGCGAGGAGAGATCATGCCAGCACCATTATCGACTCCACGTTCAACGGAGGAGCTTCGCAGTGACCGTGACCAGGTCGAAAAAGAAATGACTCCCTACACAGTGGAGATGTTGCAGCGACTCCGAGAAGCAGGCGCTCTCGAATTCAAAGAAGAAGAACTGCTCGATCGCTATGAAGCACTTTCGTGGCTCATTGAAGACTAATTTCTGTGGACACCAACGAGTTATTATCGTTGCTTGCCCCGTCTAGGGGATTTCCGAAGAAAATATGGAATCAGGCTCTTAGTATTCGCGATCTAGGCGTCTACTCCCCGCCGTGCCACCCCCAAATCCTGCCACGCTAAATCTAGACTGGTGGAGACGATTCACCGCATGATCAGCATAGAAATGACGAGGGCACCGTGGCGAAGAATTCTGAGCGCGCAGAGCTGCATAAAACTATTTGGCGCATCGCAAATGATTTGCGGGGCAGTGTCGACGGCTGGGATTTCAAGTCTTATGTTCTCGGGATGCTTTTCTATCGCTTCATCTCGGAGAACTTGCGTGATCACATTAACCGCGAGGAACGCGCAGCGGGTGATGAGAGCTTTGACTATGCCCAGCTGGTGGACGAGGAAGCGGAGTTCGGCCGCGAGATAACCGTTAAAGAGCGCGGCTTTTTCATCCTTCCTTCGCAGCTGTTCCATAACGTGCGCGACCGGGCGCATAACGACGAGAACCTCAACGAAACCCTGGAGAAGGTGTTCAAGGGGATTGAGGGTTCTGCGATCGGCACCGACAGTGAGGAAGACATCAAGGGACTTTTCGACGACGTCGACGTCAACAGCGCGAAGCTCGGCGGCACGGTGGCTAAGCGGAATGAGAAGCTGGCGAAGTTGCTCTATGCTATCGGTGATTTGCCGCTCAACCAGGGCTTCACCGAGAACACCATCGATCTTTTCGGCGACGCCTATGAATACCTCATGCAGATGTATGCTTCCCAGGCAGGTAAATCGGGCGGCGAGTATTACACCCCGCAGGAGGTCTCGGAGTTGCTGGCCCGCATCACTGTGCAAGGCAAGCAACGCGTGAGCAGGGTGTATGACCCAGCGGTTGGCTCTGGCTCGTTGCTGTTGAAGTTCCGCAAGGTGTTGGGCGAGGGCGGTGTGACCGATGGCTACTATGGCCAAGAGATTAACTTGACGACGTTCAACCTCGCCCGCATCAACATGTTTTTGCATGGTGTTAGCTATGACAAATTCCACTTGGCGCTCGGCGATACTTTGGTGGAACCGCAGCACTGGAGCGATGAGCCTTTTGAAGCGATTGTTTCCAACCCGCCTTATTCCATTAAGTGGGAAGGCGATAATAACCCGGTTCTGATTAATGATCCGCGTTATTCTCCGGCTGGTGTGCTGGCGCCGAAGTCGAAAGCTGATCTTGCCTTCACCATGCATATTCTTAGCTGGCTTGCGGAAAACGGTACCGCAGCCATCGTAGAATTCCCTGGCGTGCTGTACCGCGGGGGAGCGGAACAGAAGATCCGGAAGTACCTAGTAGACAACAACTACGTCGATACTGTTATCCAGTTGCCGCCGGATTTGTTCTTCGGGACGACGATTGGCACATGCATCATTGTGCTGAAGAAATCGAAGACCACGAACGACGTGCTTTTCATTGATGCTTCCAAGCAGTTTGAGCGCGTAGGCAACAAGAATAAGCTCACTGAGCAAAGCCAGAACACGATTCTGGAAACGATCGCCAACCGTGAAGAATCCGAGCATTATGCCTACCGCGTAGAAAACGACAAGCTCGCAGAAAACGACTACAATCTCTCGGTCTCGTCCTATGTTGAACCGGAAGATACTCGCGAGATCATCGACATCAAAGAGTTGAATGCAGAGATTGCAAGCATTGTTATGCGCCAATCTCAGCTTCGCGACGCCATCGACGAGATCGTTAAGGACTTGGAGGCTGACCAGTGAGCCGCGTAGATGATCTGATTAAAAAGCTCTGCCCGAATGGGGTGACTTTTGTTATTTTAGAAAATCTATTTCATATTAAGGGTGGATATACTCCTCCTAAATCGAATCCAAAAAATTGGGAAACCTCAGAAATACCTTGGTTTCGAATGGAAGATATCCGAGAAAATGGCCCTGTACTGGATGCAGCTTTATCGGGTGTGTCTCCCGCTGCGGTCAAGAACGGACAGTTATTTCCAGCCGATTCGCTTATTGTTGCAACATCGGCAACTATCGGTGAACATGCACTGATACGGGTCCCGTACCTTTGCAATCAGAGGTTTGTTTCTTTACAGGTAAAAGAAGAATTCCGAAATCTAGTAGATATAAAGTTTTTGTATTATTATGCATATGTTCTTGATGAGTGGTGTTTGAGTAACACAACGCAAAGTAGTTTCGCATCTGTGCAAATGAAGGGGTTCAAGAAATTTAAATTTCCTATCCCACCTCTAGAAATCCAGCAGGAAATCGCTAGAATATTAGATAAGTTCACTCAGCTGGAGGCGGAGCTGGAGGCGGAGCTGGAGGCGGAGCTGGAGGCTCGGCGGAAGCAGTATGCCTATTACCGTGAGCAATTGTTGGGTACTGATGGTCCGTCTGCGAATGCCGTCATGCTTAAAGATATTTCGGATATGAGAGCCGGAAAGGGTATTCCAGCAGCCGAGATTTCTGACAAATATTCAGAAGGCACTCCTGTGCCATGCTTTGGCGGTGGTGGAATGCGGGGGTACGTAGCCGAATCGAACCAAACCGGAGGTAAAGTTCTCATTGGTCGTCAAGGCGCGCTTTGTGGCAACGTGGCTTGGGCTTCGGATGATTTTTATGCCACTGAGCACGCGGTGGTAGTTACTTCTCGGCCTGAATTAGACCCACGATGGGCTTTTCATAAGTTTATTGCAATGGACCTTAACCAATACGCCTCGAAGTCAGCGCAGCCAGGATTATCAGTGCAAAAATTAAAAAATCTGCAGATTGATCTGCCTCCTTTAGCTAGGCAGCGGGAGGTTGCTGCGATCCTCGACAAATTCGATGCCTTGGTCAATGACATCAGCACTGGCTTACCCGCAGAAATTGCAGCACGCCGGAAACAATACGAGTATTACCGGGATAAACTACTGAGCTTTGAGCCGGTCTAACCCACGTGGTCGCGAAGCAAATCGATGAGCCAGGGAATACCACTAGACGGGTTGCTCCCGGCAACAGTATTTCCAGGGTAGTGCTTACTGTTCTTCGCGCGAGCATACGCTTGATCGAAATTCTCGAAGGGAAACTTTTGGTGTAATTCCTTATCGTTTTTCGGAGAGACCAAATCGTGCTTTCGTACCTTTTGGCGCAAATCCCGTGCCGTAATTGCTGCGGTTTGTTCTTGAGCATGAAGCAACAACCAGAGCTCAAATTGAGGGTTGGTGACCACCGCAGCCATATTCTTGTGCTTGGAAACTTCGCGGAGCACTTCTGGAAGTGTCGGGTGGTCATCGTGGTCTAATACTAGGCAACCAAAATCGAAGTCACCACTGTCCATCCTGTTGCGACATTCATCCCACACTCTGCGAGGCTCCCCACCGGCAGCTACTACCGTGAGGCTGGGGGAAGTCGACCTTGGCATAGATTTACACCAGTGCTCCAGAGCCTTCATGGGCGCCATGCAACGCTACTTTCGATATCAACTCGGGAATTACCCTTGGGGTGGCTCCGTACCTATCCTCCAGAAACTGCTTAGCTATATTCGTGCCTCCCCGGATATCAGGGAAATCTCTCAAGCTGTAAAGCTCGCTGGCACCATCAATTTCTTTCTCGGTAAACCAGATCTGCCCAGGGTGAAGGTTAAGTTCTGCTTGCGGCATGAGTAGGGAAATATCATGCGTCGAGAAAATAAGTTGAGCGTGGTGGGGATTCAGCTCCGGTGTTTGGAAAACCCGTACTATTTCCGCGGCGAGCTTTGGATGCAGACTTGAACTCAATTCATCAACGCACAACACAGTTCCGTGCCGTAGTACCTCCACCATCGGAATTGCTAGCGCTAGCCACGCAAGCGTTCCGGAAGACTGGTCATTGATTCCGAATTTGGGCTGTGGGGCGTCGGAATGAATAGTTTTGTGGGTAAACTGTAGCGACCTTTGAATAAAATCGTGCGTTTCTTTCTCACTATGTTCGCGCTTGGGAAGCTCTGCGGATGCAACAGGCTCGGGAGCGTCGCTTTCGAGTGCACGCATGATCGTGCGCAGGCGCTTCGCAATGTCATTCGGTAGCTTTTGGATATCCACATCAATTTTTTGGATGCCGAAATCACTTACTTGTGCAAGAGCGCTGAAATCATCGAGATGGATGTTTCCTTTATCCAATTCCTCGGTGATCCGGTGCAAGCGCAAGTTACGTTCGTCATCATCGACGCCTATGATGACCAAGCCATCCTTAATCTTTTGCGCAATAACCCCGAGTTGTCCGCGGCCAGTCATGCCCGCACGAGATAAGGCTAGCTCTCGGTGCGTGACTTCGAACTTGCCACCTAAACCTGCAGCAAGCTTTAACTTCACGCCGTCTTCTGATTGTTCCCGCGAAAGCAGGGTAGTTGCGCGTGAGGATCGGTATACCTGAAGAAGTTCATGCCCAAAACCCTGAGGCGTCACATCGAACTCATAATGGAACCGTGTTTCGCCGGGCGTAGGGTTCGCCTGGCTAAAGTCTGCGTCGAGGGTGAAGTCGATGGAATATGCACTCGGTTGTTCACGAGCCTCGCCCAGTAGGAATGGTTCGTGGGGGACGCTTCCGCGATTCAGCCATTCGCCAGAAGATGCACTGAGCGCAGACCATAGATATTTCAAGGCATCGATGACAGTCGTTTTACCTGAAGCGTTAGCACCGTAGATGGCAATCACTGGAAAAACGTTTTCGGTCCAGCTTTCACGAGAGTCCGGAATATTCGAGGTGAAATGTGGGCGCGTCAGTTCCAGATGGAATTCGTCGCGAAAACACCGGTGGTTTTCCACGACGAGATTGAGCAGCTTCATGTCCATCACTGTATCCCAAAGCCGGGTATACGTAAAAAAATTCCGATAAAGACATTTCAAGAACTCTCCGGTGTGATTCTTCTGCGCCTGCTAGCATCAAAGCAGCATGCGAGACCGTACACAGCAGCTGTCTGAAGTAGGCCACGGCGTCGATAAATTCGATGCCTTGGTCAATGACATCAGCACTGGCTTACCCGCAGAAATTGCAGCACGCCGGAAACAATACGAGTATTACCGGGAGATAAACTACTGAGCTTTCAGCCAGCAACTGCAGCTCAACAATGATGCCCGAATTTTGCACGTTTAGAACTGGATGTTTTCGGACCTCAGAAATTCAAGGTTCGTGTAGCAGCTGACACCAAAAGCAGCTGCAGCATCAGGAATCTTCACACGATTAATTTTTTGCGGGCTCGCAGTTTCATTCGTTAACAGCGTGAGCCTGCGTGCTGCTGCACTCGCAACCAACCAAGAATCCGCGTGATTTAGAAAATCGAGCACAGCCTTCGTCTGGTAGGCAGGATTCCGTTCGAATCGGGCCCATTGCGTAACCTCAGCGTACAAACCTAACTCGGCAGAATCCCTTGTTAGCAGACGGTCTTTGGGCACGGTGGCCTCCAACCAACGAATCTTATCGTCGTCTTTTTTCTTTAACTCTTCATAGACCTGTTCGTGAACACAAAATTCACCGGAAGAAAGTCTGGCCTCAAAAACCTTCCAGTAAGAGGGAAACACCGAGCGCGGGTAATAGTTAAATGCATTAAGCAAGATGTTTGTGTCTACTAAATACATTTAAGCGACTCCCTGGACACGTCCCACAAGAGCGTCGAGCGTCGCTGTCTTTGCAATACCCAGTTGGCGGGAGGCTTCCACATCATCGATATCTCCATCGAGCAAAGCCCCAGTTATTGATTCAACAAACCGTGCACCGAGGCGACTATTTATCGCGCGATAATAATCTCCTCCACCGCTTGGCGCCGTGTTCACGGGGCGATCAGGGCGTGACCTAAGGAAATCAGAAGCCTCACTTCGGGAAACTAAGTGTGTATCAACCAAGCTCCAAATTGTTACTTCAGCCGAAACACCAAACCTCTTAGATGCCCTGTCGCACGCATCCTCTAGGCTCGTTGATTGCGCCCAAATCTCCGTGAGCGCTGGTCTTGGCAACAATAATTCCGCAGCAAACTGATTGCACCAGCGCTCAATTTTTTGGTGGTCGTTTCGCTCGCCACTAACCCCCGGCTTCCCTAAAAGCACATGCCCAAGTTCATGTGCCAAGCTGAAATACTGACCGGCCTTGGCATCAGCGCCATTCACGAAAACCAACGCAAACCCCCGGTCCAGCACAGTGAAACCACGAAATTCTGCGACGTCCAATTTCCTACTAGTGTTGTTATCGACAATCGCCGTGCGCATCACCAACAAGCCGAGATCTTCCATCGCGTGGCTCAAAGCCGTACGCACATCGCGCCCTTGCTGCGGGCCCGAATTCCACTCTGTGTTTTCCAAAAAGTATTCAACGGCAGCAGCAGGAGCATCTGCTAAGGAAAATCGGTGTACTAATTCCGGAGGGGCTTCCCCAAGAAAAAACTGATAATCCGTATACCAGCGCAGACGCCCCTCGCAGTTAATGATCGTCTGCTCAAGCTCTGGGCTTATTTGCCGAAGTTGGTGGCTGCCGGTCGTGCGGAAGTCTGGAAGGGCAGGAGTATCGTCGACAGGCTGGTCAAGCAACAGATAACCAAATGGCACCCCAGCAAGGCCCGCTAATTTTTCGGCTTGCTTCAAAGTTGGTTGTTTCTCGCCGCTCAGCCACTGTGGCAACGCACGGAAATCCTGTTTAGCTTCAAGCTCGTCCTGCGACATCCGGATACGTGCAAGAGCCCACTGCAAGACAGGTTGTGCTATAGCTACGCGTAGTGCCATCACGGCCTCCTCTCGCTCGTGGTGTTGCGCGTCGATGAGATAACAACAGGCTACAACACCTGCGAAACATACGCCTCGAGCAGCAATTAAGCCTGCTAGCATCAAAGCAGCAGAAGGCGTCGGCAAGTAATAATCGGAAGGCTCAGATGATCGACAACCCCGCACGCAATTACGATCCCGTTGCGGTATCCGAAGAATCGACCGTCGTCGCAGAATACATCGCGGAACCCGCTGAAGAAACCGCCTACCAATCTGAGGCGGAACTCGAACGCGAATTCATCAGCATTTTGCGCTCCCAAGCCTACGAGCATCTGCCGATCCACACCGAAGACCAGCTACTGGCCAACCTGCGCACGCAGCTCGAGCGCCTGAACAACGTGCAGTTCAGCGATGCAGAATGGACCCGGTTTTTCGATAACCACGTCGCCGGCGCCAACGATGGCATTAAAGAAAAGACCATCCGCATCCAAGAAGACCACATCCAACCCTTGGTGCGTGACGACGGCAGCACCAAAAATATCCGGCTGCTGGATAAGAAAAACATCCACAACAACCACCTGCAGGTGATCAACCAATACGAGGTCGACAAAACCGAAGGCGGCGCCGCCTATTCCAACCGGTATGACGTCACCATCCTGGTCAACGGCCTGCCACTCGTACACGTCGAGCTCAAACGCCGCGGCGTGGACATCCGTGAAGCCTTCAACCAGATCGACCGCTACCAGCGCCACAGCTTCTGGGCCGAACGCGGGCTGTTTCAATACGTGCAACTATTCGTCATCAGCAATGGCACGCTGACGAAGTACTACTCCAACACCACCCGCGCGCAGCACGTAGAAAACTCCACCCGGGGCGGGAAAACCAAAACCTCGAACAGCTACGAATTCACCTCCTGGTGGGCCGATGCCAACAACAAACCAATCGAAGAACTCCCAGCCTTCGCCCGCACGTTCTTCGCCAAACGCACCCTGCTGAACATCCTGACGAAGTTCTGCGTGCTTACTTCCGATCACCTGTTGCTGGTCATGCGCCCGTATCAGATTGTGGCCACAGAGCGCATCCTGCAAAAGATCACCATCGCCACGAACTACAAAAAGCTCGGCACCATCGACGCCGGTGGCTATGTGTGGCACACCACTGGTTCCGGCAAAACCCTGACCTCGTTCAAGACGGCACAGCTGGCATCGCGGATGGACAGCGTCGACAAGGTCCTATTCGTCGTGGACCGTAAAGACCTCGACTACCAAACCATGCGTGAATACGACCGCTTCGAAAAAGGTGCGGCCAACTCAAACACCTCGACGAAGGTGCTGAAACAACAGCTTGAAGACCCCACCGCGCGCATCATCATTACAACGATCCAGAAACTCTCGACGTTCCTGAAACGCGAGAAAAACCACGACGTCACCAACCAACACGTCGTGATCATTTTCGACGAATGCCACCGCTCCCAATTTGGGGATATGCACACGCTCATCACGCGTTCGTTCAAACGCTACAACCTCTTCGGTTTTACCGGCACTCCCATCTTCGCCGTGAATAGCACCGGCGGGGGAAACCCCAACTTGCGCACCACCGAACAAGCCTTTGGAGAAAAGCTCCACACTTACACCATCGTGGACGCCATCAGCGACAAAAACGTGCTGCCGTTTCGCGTGGACTACATCAATACCATGCGAGCTGCCGACGCCAATGACTCTAATGCCGCCAATGGTTCTGGCGGCAATGGTTCTGGCGATGTGGAAGTCAGCGCGATTGATAGGGAAGCAGCGCTGCTGGCCCCACAACGCATCACCGGGGTGGTCTCCTATATTCGGACGCATTATGACCAGAAAACACTGCGCGCCACCAGCTACGAACACTCCGTGGTTACCAACGTTGCGCAGGCTTCCCGCGGACGCAAAGCCGAAGAAACCGTGAAAGCCGCACGCCGGGTAAAAGGCTTCAACGCGCTGTTTGCAGTCTCCTCGATCACCGCCGCGAAACTCTACTACCAAGAATTCGCACGCCAGCAAGCAGGACTACCCAGTGACAAACGCTTGCGCGTGGGCATGATCTATTCCTACGGCGTCAACGAAGCCACCGCCGACGGCAGCCTGGATGAAGAAGGCTTTGATGCCGAGCGCTTGAGCGGCGATTCACGGGAATTCCTCGACGCGGTCATCGCCGATTACAACAACATGTTCGGAACCAGCTACGACACCTCGTCGGATAGCTTCCAAAACTATTACAAAGACTTGTCCATGCGGCTGAAGAACAAAGAGCTCGACCTGGTTATTGTCGTGAACATGTTCCTCACCGGCTTCGACGCCACCACGATGAACACGTTATTCGTCGACAAGAATCTACGAGCCCACGGGTTGATCCAGGCGTATTCACGCACCAACCGCATTTTGAATTCCGCCAAAGCTTACGGCAACATCGTGTGCTTCCGCGACCTGGAAGAAGAAACGAACAAGGCGCTGGAGCTATTCGGCAACAAAGATGCGCGCAGCATCGTCACGCTGAAACCATTCGCGGAGTATTACGACGAGTACGCCGAGAAAGTCACCGAACTGCTGGATACCTACCCGCTGGGCGAACGGATCGTCGGCGAGCAGGCACAAAAGGAATTCATTGCTCTGTTCGGCGCTATCCTGCGGCTGCAGAACATCTTGACGGCGTTCGATAATTTTGCCGGTAATGAAATTTTGAGTGAACGGGATGCCCAGGACTACCGCAGCCGCTACCTGGACTTATACAACGACTTCCGCAGAACCGAGCGAGCAGAAAAAGAAAATATCAACGACGATGTTGTCTTTGAGATCGAACTGGTCAAACAAGTCGGCATCACTGTCGATTATATTTTGCTGCTGGTAGAAAAATACCGGGAGTCGCACGGAGACGTCGAAAGCAGCGAAGATGCCGAAATTCGCGCACAAATTACCCGTGCGGTAGATTCCAGCCCGCAGCTGCGGAACAAGAAAGACTTGGTAGAAGAATTCGTTGATTCCGTTACCGTGACAACCTCCGTTGATGAGGCCTGGCCAGCATACGTGCGCCGCAAAATGGCGCAAGAACTGAACCGCATTATTGAAGGCGAAAAATTAAAAGCAGACGCCACCTGGGATGTGGTACCCGCTGCTTTCGGCAGTGGAGCGGCCTACCTGGGCGGTGCGAAGATCGCGAAACTGCTTCCCCCGATGTCGCGGTTTAGCCGCGGCGGCGAGGACCGGAAAGAAAAACAATCGCGGGTTGAACAGAAACTGCACGAGTTATTCGCGCGGTTCGATCCGCTGTTTGTGGAGGACGGGTCTGCTGAGCTCATGCAGATGCGTGGGGCGTAGTGATTTGCGCTTGCGAAGTTGGCCTGGGGTTGATGCCCAGGTGTTTAATCCTTAATCCTTTACTTCGACTGCTGTTTTTGCAGGGAACAACGGATAAATTCGAATGAAATAAGGCTCGTAATGATGCTGTGCGCGAATAAAGCTGGCGACTTTTTCGCATGGTGCCATCTCATCGAAGCATCCATTCCAATAGCTTTCCCACCAACGCAATTGGGCGTTGTATCGAAAAGGAAATTCACTGTCCATTGGTGGGGAATGCCGGAAATGTATTCTGGCGGCAAGAGTTTCAAAGGCAAATCCTGCTGTGCGTGCCAGAAGTTCTTGTTCGCTTCGGCAATACATGGACTGATTTGGCCACGGAAATTCATACATATACCCGTAAAAGCCGACTAGTTCTGGTTTTTGGCCTTGTGGTTTTTCTATTTCAATATCTGGATTGAAATGGACTGGGCGGCCTAGATTTAGTGCGGGGTCGACTGTGTGGGCATAACGTTTGATCCATTCGAGTAGGGAGGCATCGTCGAAAATTTCGAATTGGAGATATATGTGGTGGTGTAGAAATGGGGTAATTTGGGTGGCGATTTGGGATATTTTTGCGTCTACGATGCACCGTTGTATTGCTGCTTGGTAGAGGGGGTCAAAAAATGCGGCTTTATAAGCATCGTAGGCTTCTTTGAGAGCGGTCTTGTCTAGTTTTCCTGCAGCCTCGAAAGATAGAATCGAACCGTACAAGAATGAATGGGTTTTGAACGCAAGTTGGTCCCGCGAAGGCCATGGGCCCATGACAATGTAGCAGCTCCATGAGTTCGGGGCTAGTGTGTAAACACATATTGACCTGGCATGATTCATAGTAGGTGTCCTAAGCGTTTCCATTGGTTGACGTGATCGGGGCATCTCGACACAACGGTGCTTTGTGACCCATGGGTGCTTTGTAGCCCATTGTGTTCCTGAATACCAGATTACGGATTGCTAGTGATCCTCCCAGCGAGTATGTGTGACAGAGCCTCCGCAGCGGTGGCCGTGACAACCACGCTGGCTAGCTGTGATAAATCCGTCGGCTGTGGGCTGACCTCCACGATCGGAATACCACGCCTATACGCCGTCACAGGCAGCCCGGCGGCAGGGTAGACCACCCCAGAAGTTCCCACGATGAGCAGCGCGTCCGCCGTGGACATCCGACGTTCCGCCTCTACCCACTCATTTTGTGGTAGCGGTTCGCCAAACCAGACCACGCCTGGCCGAATGAGCCCACCGCACTCCTTGCATTCTGGCGGCGTAATCTTTTTCACTGGCGTGGTAGGCAGGGCAATCTGCTCACGATAAGGCGTTGCGCAATCCGTGCAGCGGAATTCAAACAAAGAACCATGCAAGTGGGCAACGTCGTCACTGCCAGCGCGTTCATGTAGGTTATCAATGTTTTGCGTTGTCACGGTCACTTTTCGTGCTGCTGCAAGGGCGCGGTGTCCGGCGTTGGGCTCGGCGCGTTGTGCCAAGTGTGCGCGCCATAGGTACCAGGCAAACATGGTTTCTGGATCGCGATGCCACGCATCGATTGAGGCCATCGCCTGCGGGTCAACGTTCTCCCACAAGCCGGTCTGCGCGTCCCGGTAAGTGGCGATCCCACTATCCGCACTCATGCCCGCGCCAGTGAACACTTCCACCTGGTTGGCGTCGGCAAGAATCTCGTGGGCGTCGATAAGCGATTGCTTCATGCCACAAGCCTACGGTGTGGTGCGGATAGTTTTATTCGCAGGCTACGCCGTCCTTGTCTCGGTCTAGCTGTGAGCGATAACCCGGATCGCCTGCGTGCAGGGGAGCGGCACCGGCTGCACGAGCGGCTGCGCAATTTTGGAAATACGTTTCGCCGCCGGGTGCCGCCGGTGGAGCAGCAGGAGCATCGACGTGCGCCGGCGCCACCGGGTGCTCGTTCATCTCGGGATTCGCCCCCGGAGCCTCCGGTGCTGGTGGCTGATCTGCTGGTGCTTCCTGGGCACGCGGGAAGCGTTCGTCGTAACGTTCCGGGAGCACAGTGCCATTGCCACGCCCAGAATGCTCGTGCGCGTTGACTTCGGCTGGGTTTTCCGCTGCGTCTTCAGCACGTGCTTCTTCCATGGATTCTGCCGACGCGGTTGCAGTTTCCGTAAAGGTTTCCGTTGACGTTTCGGTAACCATTGCTTGGTCGGCTGAAGAATCCACATCCGTGCACGATGCTAAGAGGATGCACGCGGTAGAAAGCGTCGCTAAGAGTATTGTGCGCAGGGAATTCACATCTCGCCATATTTCCTGATGGTTACCTCTAAAGCAACTCTTACGTTGTTCAAAAACTAATCATGCATATAATGCTTCTATGACTATTGCAAAGACCTCTCGTCGCCGTACGCTCCGTTCCGCAGCTCTGGGCATCACCGCCGCATCCGCACTGGTGCTGGCCAGCTGCTCTTCTGAAGAAGCCGCAGACACCGCAGCATCGGTTACTTCTGAGGCAGGCGAAGCCGCAGAATCCGCTACAAAGGCGGCTGGCGAAGCCGCAGAATCCGCCACCGAAAAGGCCAAAGAAGCCGGGGACAAAGCAATGCAGGCCATTGATGCTGAAATGCGCGTGACCCCGGACCCAGAAGCTGGTGTGGAAGCAGACAGCGAACTGCAGATCGAACTGTCTGGCCTGAACACAGAGCAGGGCTACTACGTCGCTATTTGTGTTGACGAAGAGGACGGTGCTGAGGGTCGTCCACCACTGTGCACCGGTGAGCATGGCGACGAAGCCACTCAGGCTTGGGTCAAGACTGAGGGTGGCACCGTGGACATGAAGGAAGACGGCACTGCTGTTGTCACCTTGCGTGCGACCCCAACCGGCGAAGGCGTCGACTGCACCACCCAGGACTGCAACGTGCAGTTGTTCGGTGACCACCAAGAAGGCTTCAAGCGTGTAGAAGAAACCGAGATCAAGTTCGTTTAGGGCTTAGCACTTTCTGGCGAGCCTTATATTTATAAAAGGCTCCCCTATTTATATTAAGCTTATGCTATTCTGAGTAAGTTAACCCAGAAGTTGGGAAGCTGAAAGGACCATAATGCTTAGCAGGAAAAACACCCGCGCACTGGCTACAGCCAGTGCGTTTGCTCTATTCGTGAGTGCTTGTAGTGGAGATGATCCCGCTGATACCTCAGCAGGTAATGAATCGTCTTCGTCGGAGAGCGGTGCAGCCATTGCTTTTGAACACCCCACAATTGAGGGACTCAGTCTAGAATTCGAGCAGACCCCTGAAAAATTGGTGATGGATTGCTATGCGTATAGCGCTTTGGACCATCTAGACATTACCCCGGACGCAATTTTCGGTTATGACTGCGATAATCCATGGGTCATGGGTGATACCGATATCAGCAACATCGAGCAGATTGGCAAAGACGGCGAGATTGATATGGAAAAGCTTGCCGAGCTTCGTCCTGATGCTGTAATCGGGCACGGTGAAGCCGACGGCTGGAGCTGGTTTGATGATGATGTCAACAAGCAATTGACAAGTGTCGCTACGTTTATCCCGCTTCCTGATGGCGACAGTATAGAAGAAAATATTGAAGGCACAGAAAAATTAGGTGAATTTCTCGGCGCCGACCTGAGCGATCAAAAACTGGTTCAGGCACGCGAAGACTATGAATCGGCTAAAGATGATTTCAGCGCTGCTGTCGAGGGCAAAGATCTTGATTTCATGCTGGCTAGCCCAACAAAAGAAACGCTTTACACCGCTGTAGGGTTCAATCATGCAAACCTGCTCGAAGAGCTTGGTGCTAACATCGTCGGAGCTGAGCCGCCGGCAGAAGGCAATCCATGGGGCAAGGTTGCATGGGAGGAAGCTAACACCTACCCAGCTGATGTCATATTGGTCGAAGGGCTGGATGATGAACAGCCGTTTTCTGCTGAGCTCTGGGAGAGTTTGCCAGCTGTTGAACAGGGACAGATTAGCGGATGGGCTTCCAAGGGTGCGATGACCTATTCCACGTTTGCACATTGGTTGCAGGGATTGGCTGAAAAAGTCAAAGACTTTGACAAGCTGAGCTAAGGCTCATTCACAGTGCTTTCTCGCTTCCGAACGGCAGGGCTGGTAGTTCTCGTCATCGTCACGTTGGCGTCTTTAATACTCAGCTTGGCGATCGGAGCCCGTTCGATCGCCCCCGATGATGTACTGCGTTACCTTTTTCACCCAGAACTCGGAGATCCGATTTCACAGGTGGTCTGGCAGTCACGTGTACCTCGAACTGTCCTGGTGGTTTTATCTGGTGCGTCGTTGGGCGTGGCCGGCGGGCTCATGCAAGCAGTAACCCGCAACCCGCTGACTGACCCAGGAATTCTCGGTGTCAATGCTGGTGCATCATTGGCTGTGGTTGCAGGATTAGCCTTTTTGGGGCTCACCGATCTACGAAACTACATGTGGTTCGCACTCGCCGGTGCTTTTATAACCTCGATTGTCGTTTTCATCGTCGGTAACACTGGAAAAAACCGGGGTAATGCCGTGCGCATGACCTTGTCAGGTGTTGCCATTGGTGCAGTACTGAGCGGACTTAGTTCCGCAATTTTGCTGACCAACTCAGATGTATTGCGCCAAATGAGGGGCTGGGCTGCAGGTACTACGGCTTCACAATCACTCGAGGATGCACTCTCAGTGGTTCCACTGATTGCGATTGGCCTCGTGATTGCATTTCTCAGCACACGAGCCTTAGATGTATTGGCCTTAGGGGAGGCAAGTGCCGTTGCGATGGGTGCACGACCGAACCGAATCCGGTTGGTGGCTTTGGTAGCCATCACGTTGCTGGCAGGCGGTGCTACAGCAGCAACCGGCCCCATTGGCTTCGTGGGCTTGCTTGCCCCACACCTCGCCCGCATGATGGTTGGGCCGCATCAGGGGTGGATCACTGCATATTCAATGTTCTTGGGAACCCTCGTTGTTGCCGTAAGCGATGTGCTGGGACGAATCCTTTCTCCAGGTGAAGTGCCTGTTGGCGTAGTAACAGCATTCATTGGTGCTCCCGTGCTCATCTGGATGGCGCGGCGATTCCGGTTGAATGAGTTATAAGACTGACGTGAGCGCCGTAAAGAGCGGAATCGGCGGCGAAGCACGAAATGAGCGGATAGGATCCCGCGATTAGCAGTCAGCACAGACAGGAGAACTCGTGCATACAGCGCAAAGACTTGATTTTGGAAGGCAATGTTACGAGTTGCCTATTCCTGGGAAAATTCACGGTGTCTGGCGTATCGACGCGCGAGCGCTGTGGGTCAGTGTTTCGGTCTGGATCACGATAATCGCATTAGGCATTTTTGCGCTTTTTACCGGATCTGCTTCAGTAACACCAACCGAGACCTGGAATGCTGTGTTGGGGCGAGGAGATAGCTTCACCACGATGATCGTCGTGGAATGGAGAGCACCGCGCATCATTATCGCGGTACTCCTCGGCGCATCACTGGCTATGAGTGGATCTATTTTCCAAACACTCACAAACAACGCGCTCGGTTCACCGGATGTTATCGGCTTCCAAACGGGCTCTTATACCGGTGCATTATTCGTCATGTTGGTGGTTGGAGGCAGCTCGATTAGCGTGATGATTGGGGCCCTGGTCGGTGGGATCATGACTGCACTGGTGGTATTTTTCCTATCGGTGCGCAATGGCAATACCCGCGGTGTGCGTTTAGTGATCGTTGGCATTGGAGTCAGTGCAATGTTGGCTTCGTTGAATACGTGGATGCTGCTGACCGCGACAGTAGAAGATGCTCTGATGGCAAGTTTATGGGGAGCCGGAAATCTATCCGGTGCTACCTGGTTTGATGTGTGGCTGATCGCCTGCGGGGCAATAATCTTCGGCATCGGCGCGGTATGCCTGTTACGTCCGATGCGCATTATACAAATCGGTATCCCCTTCGCTACCGCTCTTGGCTTGCACGTGCATTGGGTGCAGTTGCTTGCCATCGTGGTTGGCATCGGATTGATTGCAATAGCTACGTCCACTGTCGGTCCGATTGCCTTCATTGCCCTTGCAGCTCCCCATATTGCCCGTCGTGTTGTGCGCCTCGACGGACTGGTATTAGGCACGTCTGCTGCCGTCGGAGCATTGTTATTGTTATTGGCAGACGTTATTGCTCAGCGGATATATCCAGATTCACCGTTGCCGGTGGGCATTGTTACTGTCTCGATTGGTGGCATCTACTTTTTGTGGCTGCTGTTCCGGGAAGGAAAAGCGCGATGAGCAGATTGCAAGCTGCAAATGCGAGCTTGGGTTACGAATCGACCGTGATTTCACGAAATTTGTCAGTGGAAATCCCAGATGAGAAATTCACGGTGATTGTTGGTCCCAATGCTTGTGGTAAATCGACCTTGTTGAAAGCATTAGCTCGATTATTGCGTCCGACGCAAGGGCACATCATGTTAGATGGGGAAATAATTCAATCTCTACCCACGAAAAAGGTGGCCCAAGAAATTGGTTTACTGCCGCAAGGCCCTGTAGCTCCGGAAGGCGTGCGGGTCGTGGACTTGGTTAACCGAGGCCGATATCCATATCAAAAGCTTTTTAGTCCTTGGACGCACGACGACGATGCGGCTGTGTCTCGAGCTATGACGGCAACTGGAGTGCATGAATTATCTGGGAAGCTTGTCGACGAACTATCTGGTGGACAGCGGCAACGGGTATGGATGGCGGTTGCGCTAGCCCAAGAGACCGGCATTTTGCTTCTCGACGAACCCACCACGTATCTCGACCTGAATCACCAAATTGAGCTACTGGAACTTTGTCGTAGATTGAATCAAGAAACGGGAGCGACCATGGTGGCCGTGCTGCATGATCTCAACCAAGCCGCGCGCTACGGTGACCACATCATTGCAATGAAACAGGGCGCAATAGTTTCACAGGGAAGCCCCGACCATGTGTTTACAGAAGACTTGCTTAGCGAAGTTTTCGGCGTGAATGCGCGAGTTATTCGTGACCCAGAGTCGGAAACACCGTTGATTATTCCTCGTTGGGTCCACACCTAGATGACGAACGTGACGATGCGCAATGAGCAGCGTGTGTCGGTGACGAAAGGTAACCTGGGCTGCTATGAACCCAGTGTCGAGGAAACTGATCAAAGCACGTTATCTTTCAGGCCTGCCCTGGGCCGTGTTATTTATTGGTGGCTCCATCGCAGCCGCCGTGTTCTGGAGCAGTTGGCTGTGGATTGCCACCGCCGTCATAGTCGCCTTCGTCCTTTTTCGCATCTGGCTCATTCCACGGCAGGTGAAACTGCTTGGTTGGAAGGAAACCGACGACGAACTTCTGATCACCCGCGGCAAAATTTGGCACACCTTTACCGTCGTGCCGTATGGGCGGATTCAATTTGTGGATGTTTCTGCAGGCCCCATCGATAAACTCTTCGGCTTAAAAAACGTGAAGCTACATACGGCTTCGTCGTCGTCCGATTCCGATGTCCCCGGGCTAGAAGCTGCCGACGCAGATGCATTACGTCAGCGCCTATCCGAAAAGGCCCGTGAGAGGATGAGCGGCCTATGAGTTCAGCAGAAAACCCTCAGCCACACAGTGCACAGACTTCACACCCACCGGCCGAGGCACAAGCCAACCAGCAGCAGTGGCACCGCGTCCATTTCCTCACCCCGATCCTGGAATTCTGGTCGTTGTTGGTTGGTTTGGCCGTCGTCACTTTCGTCAACATCAATTCGACGATCATCAACGCGGTTTCCAGTTGGGCAGACGGCGAGCACCTGACCGACCTGCTCATTGGCACCGCGATTCTGCTCGGTATCGCGGTACTCATCGTGGGGCTGTCGTATTTCTGGTGGCGGGCCATGGGCTTCCGGCTTGACGACGAAGAAATCGCGCGCAAAAAGGGCGTGTTTTCTACCCAAGTGCGCTCTGCACGGTTCAATCGCATCCAAGCCGTCGACATCGTCGAGCCGTTCGTCGCCCGCATCTTTGGCCTCGCGAAAGTCCGCGTCGAGACTGCCGGTGGCTCGGATTCTGTGATTGAAGTCGAATATCTGCGCAAGAAACAAGCAGAACGCCTACGCGCGGAAGTTCTGCAGCGCGTGCGTGGTGAAAAATCAACCGAGCCTGATATCGCGCACTCGGGCACCGCAGAACCCGGCGCACCGGAAGCGACGCCAGCAGAAACCCCAGCCGGTGATGCCGCGCAAGCACACAAGCCTGATCTCGCCCATCCGGCTCATGCCGCTGAGCAACCGAACCGCGTAATCATCCCGCCGATTCCTACCGGGCGGGTGCTCGGCTCAATGGCGCTGCGTCCGAGCACCATGATCGCGGTTATTGTCGTGCTTTCTCAGCTGTTCACGCCGCTGTCTGGTGGGTCAATAATTGTGTTCCTCCTTGCAGTTATCGGCGCGGTCATTGGGAACCTCAACAACGCGTGGCAATTCACCGCCACGCTCAACGAGACCGGCGGGCCGAACAATTCACCGTCCCTCGACATCGCGTACGGGCTCACCAGCAGGCGTCGGCAATCAGTACCGCTCAATCGCATCCATGCCGTCGAAATCCGCCAACCCGTCTTGTGGCGGCTGACTGGCTGGTGGATGGTGCAGGTCAATGTCGCAGGATACGGCGCTATGTCCGGTAGTGATTCCGGCTCCACGATGATCTTGCCCGTCGGCAGCAATCAACAGGCCCAGCAGATTGCCGCGCTGGTCACCCCGCTTGCCGACGAGCACCTCACCGAATTTGCCCGGCCGGAAGGATTTAGTCGGCCCCGGTATACCTCGCCGAAGCAGGCGCGTTGGTGCTCGCCGATTGATTACCAACAACAGGGCGTCACGCTTGTCGACGACGCCGTGATCATCCACCACGGTCGTATCGGCCGGAGCGTTGCGGTTGTCGCCGAGCCGCACATCCAAGAGCTCTCGTTGCGCAGGGGGCCGATACAGGCGCTGCTTGGTTTGCGCAGTTTACGCCTGGACCTGGTTGGCGGGCCAGTGCACATGGTTGGTGCGGATCTTTCGCCAGACGATGCCGAAGAACTCCTGGAATACCTGCGCCAGCGCACGTTGCCGGAGTTAGAACAGGCGGGGACTTTTCACTAGATTCCGCCAGCAAAACCCAGTTGCCGCCACGCCTCAAAGACCGCGACGGCAGCAGAATTCGACAAATTCATCGACCGCCGCGCCGGCAGCATGGGAATGCGCACCTGCTCGGTGATCCGCGGGTGCGCTAGTGCCTCGGCAGGAAGCCCCGTGGGCTCGGTACCGAAGAGCAAAATATCGCCGTCCTGGTAATCCACCTCGGTGTGAAAAGTGCTGGCACCAGTGCTAAAGGCGAAGACCCGGCCGTCGCCAAGCGATTCCAAACACGCGTCCAAGTTGGGGTGGATCTGCAGATCCGCCAGATCGTGATAATCCAGCCCCGCGCGTTTCAAGTGCTTATCATCGAAGTTGAACCCCAGTGGCTCCACCAAATGCAGGTGGGCTCCGGTTACCGCAGCTAAGCGGATCGCGTTGCCGGTATTCGAGGGGATCACCGGATTATCAAAGACAACATGCAAATCGGCCATGGCAAGAGTCTAGAATGGTAGCCGTGACTGCATTGACATTGGATGGAAAACTCTACCGAGACGAAATCTTCGACGATCTGAAAAAGCGCGTCGACAAGCTGCGCGACAAGGGCATTACCCCTGGTCTGGCCACCGTGTTGGTGGGCGATGATCCAGGCTCGCACAGCTACGTCAAAATGAAGCACCGCGACTGCGAAGCCCTGGGCATCAACTCGATCCGTCGCGACCTGCCCGGCGATATCAGCCAGGAAGAATTGCTCGCCGTCATTGATGAGCTCAACGAGGACCCAGCCTGTACCGGCTATATCGTGCAGTTGCCGCTGCCGAAGCATCTCAACGAAAACGAGGTACTGGAGCGCATCGACCCCGAAAAGGACGCCGACGGCCTGCACCCAGTCAACCTGGGCAAGCTGGTGCTCAACGAGGACGCACCCCTGCCGTGCACCCCGAACGGCTGCATTTCGCTGCTGCGCCGGTTTGATGTGGAGCTCAATGGGGCGAAAGTCGTGGTTATCGGCCGTGGCGTGACCGTGGGACGCCCAATTGGTCTGATGCTGACTCGTCGTAGCGAAAACTCCACTGTCACCCTGTGCCACACCGGAACCAAAGACCTGGTGGCAGAGACCAAGGCCGCTGATGTCATCATCGCCGCTGCTGGTGTGCCACATATGCTCACCGCAGACATGGTGAAAGAAGGTGCTGCCGTATTGGACGTGGGCGTTTCGCGTGTCGACGGCAAACTCGCCGGGGACGTCGCACCCGATGTCTGGGAGAAGGCCGGTGCGGTATCACCGAACCCCGGTGGTGTGGGTCCACTGACCCGTGCGTTCTTGGTGCACAACGTGGTGGAGCGCGCAGAATTGCATGCCGGATAAACCATTCTCGCATCGGGCTGGGCGTCGCGCCGAACCGCCGATCGGTGCTGGTGCTCGTCGCCTGAGCACTCACCGAAAGAAGGTAGACCGCAGCGGTTTGGCTAACCCGCATGATCTGAACCTGGCTCCCTCTCGCGTACCCGGGTGGTTGCAGTGGGTTGGGATGGCCGCGTTTATCGTGCTGCTGGCTGCCGCCGCCTGGTTTTTGGTGGCGGATCATTGGCGTCGTTCCACGTTTGCCCTGGGCGTGGCGATGCTCTGGCTGGCTGTGTTGCGGCTGACCTGCGATTCCGCGAAGCTGGGCGTTTTTGCTGTGCGTTCGCGCCGGTTCGACGCCGCTTTCAGCGCTGTTGCAGGCGCAGCGCTGATGTTTTTGTCTGCCTCTGTGGATGCACTGGGCAGTTAGTCGTGCGCCGCAAATAGTAGAAAGTTGCACCAATGTCACCAATGGATACCTGGGAGCCCACACTGGGCACCGCACCGCTGTTAGGCATCGCCGCAGCCGCCGTCGCAACGATTTTGTTGATGGTGATTTATTTCCGCATCCACGCCTTCATCACCCTGATCACCGTCTCCGCACTGACGGCCTTGGCCACGGGTATCCCATTAGAAGGCGTCGTCCCGACCATGACCGACGGCTTCGGCTCCACCTTGGCATCGGTGGCCTTGTTGGTCGGTCTGGGCGCGATGCTCGGCCGCTTGGTGGAAAACTCCGGTGGCGCGCAGTCGCTGGCGGAATTGCTGGTGCGTAAATGTGGTGAAAAGCGTGCCCCGTTTGCCCTGGGCGTGGCATCGCTGCTGATGGGCTTTCCCATCTTTTTCGACGCCGGGCTCATCGTTATGCTGCCCGTCATCTTTGCGGTCGCTCGGCGCCTGGATGGCCCGATTCTGGCTTATGGTATTCCGGCAGCCGGCGCGTTTTCTGTCACCCACGTTTTCTTGCCACCGCACCCAGGTCCGGTAGCAGCTGCCGAATTCTACAATGCGGATATCGGGCTGATTTTGCTGTTCGGCCTGCTTATCGCCTTGCCGACGTGGTATATCTCCGGCTATCTGTGGGGGCAATTCCTGGGCCGCAAATTCCCGCTGCCGGTACCGGATCTGTTGTTAGGGGCGCGTTCTGAGCCACCGAAAAACCCGGCGGGCGCTGGTTCCGTCGCTATCATCCTGCTGCTGCCTATGTTGCTGATTTTCGGCAACACCGGTGCGAACACCGCCGCCACCGCTGGCTGGATCGACGGTGAATCCGGGGTAGTGCAGTTCCTGCGTTTCCTCGGACAAACCCCGATCGCCCTGCTCATTACCGCATTCGTAGCCATCGCTGTGTTGGGCTTGCGTAGAGGAGTAAGCCGCGAAGCCATCGAAAAATCCATGGACGGCGCGCTCGGCCCAATCTGTTCCGTCGTGCTGATTACCGGCGCTGGTGGCATGTTCGGTGGCGTATTGCGTACCTCGGGTATTGGCGACGCGCTCGCCGAATCAATGGAGGGCATGGGCATCCCCCTGGTCCTCGCCGCCTACCTGATTGCTGCCGCGCTTCGCGTTGCCCAAGGCTCGGCGACCGTCGCCTTGACGACGGCCGCAGCACTGATGGCACCGGGCGTGGCTGCCGCGGATTACTCCGAAGTCGCGCTGGCACTGATCGTCTTGGCGACGGCCGCCGGTTCCGTCATTGCCTCTCACGTCAACGACTCCGGCTTCTGGCTAGTGGGCCGACTGATGGGCATGGATACCGCGACTACTCTGAAAACCTGGACGGTAAACCAAACACTGATCTCCGTTATTGGTTTCGCCCTGGTCATGGTGATCTACGGCGCCAGCGCGCTGTAATCCAGTTTTTCATTGCCTCCGCCACCAGGGTTGGTGGTTCAGCGACATCAAAACTTGCGCCGGGTTCATCCGCACGCAGCGGCTCCAAAGTTGCCAGCTGCGAATCCAACAAATGCGCCGGCATGAAATGCTTGGTGCGCTCCAACATTCGTTGCTCCAGCAGTTCGCGTGATCCCGTGCAGTGCACAAATACGGCGCCGGGGCATTCGGCGAGCAACACTTCGCGGTAGCTGCGCTTCAACGCGCTGCAGGCAACGATGGCGCCGTGCTCTTGTTCGGCGAGCCAGTTGCCCACGCGCCGTAGCCACGGTAGGCGGTCGGCGTCGTCAAGCGGGATGCCGCTGGCCATTTTGTCGATATTGGCTTGCGGGTGAAAATCATCCCCGTCGAGGTAAACCAGGCCTAAAAGGTTTGCCAGTTCCGTTCCGACGGTGGTCTTCCCGCTCCCAGAAACTCCCATCACGACGATGTGGTGGGGTAGTGGTGCATCCGGTGCATGTTCAGGCATGTTGGTGATCCTAACACCTGCCGGGAACCTCACTAGCGGCTGTGTTGTTGTGCCTCGGCATCGTTGTGCCTCAGTGTTATTCCTCGGCATCGTTGTGTCGTGGCAAGCCCAAACTTGCTGCGTACGCCGTAATCGCACTCGCTTGCGCCGGTGCCGCGATCGAGATGACGTCGCGCAGGTACGGCCACAGACGCGGGTGGTCTTCGCCGTAGTAGCTTTCTGCCAGGAACGCGAAATTCACGCAGTAGTCTATGCCGGCGTTCCCCAGTGCTTCCTCGGCCGCGTAAACGGGTAAACTCGGCTCAATTTCTTCACTGAAAAAATATGTCCAGGTTACCCAGTGCGCAATTTCCGCCCCAGCACACGCATTCGCTGAGTTCACCACGTCCTTGGCTGCGGATAAATGCAGAGCAAGCGCATCGTTCAGCGTGTTTTTCGCCGCCTCGCTTCCTGCTAGGCTTAGTGCACGGTTGGTGGCAAGGTACCTTATGAATTCCTCGAGGTACGGCAAAACTAATTCTGCGTGCTCGTGGTCGAGGAAATGCCGAAAAATCATCATCATTTCTTCACACCGAGCAGCTTGCTCGCGCTTGCCGACGCCCACGTTCAGACCTGATTGCACACCACCCCCAGTTGGCGGGCTAATTTCTGTCCACTGCGGCGGCAGAAAACTGCCAATGGCTTTGCCAAGGCGATCTTCGAGAAACTCTGAGATGCTCACGGACGTGCCATTATGCGCCAAAATGTGCAGCTGTAGTGGGAGCTGCACCTGTGGTTCCCACTGAAAAACTTGCCGGAAGGCACTAACGATTTGATTAGGGGTGGCGGTGTCCACGAAGTTCTCTAGGACGCGATCCTTGGGCTTGGGATATAATGCGATGCTGCGTAAACCGACGGCGACGCAGTGCTTGCACCATTGATGTTGCACTGGGCAGGTGCAATAGGTGATCGGGGTTCCTTCGACCAGCTTGATGTGCACCTCATAGGGATGAATTGCCGAGCCTTGCACAAAAGCTTTAATAACTTTGTCGGTCACCGTGTGCCCTGAAATTGCCGCGGGATCGATATTGGAGCCCTTGTGGAAGCTCCCCGAATCGGTGTGGCCGGCGATGTAGCTAGGCGAAAGGAGGTTAATTAAATAAGATTTCTGTGGCAACGACATAACTTAAGAATAAGATGCCGCTGCACACAGAACCCTATGTAGTCGAATAAATATTTGATTTATTTGACCACTGTCCGTGACAGCCTCGAATTAAATCAACCAATCGATTTTAATGAATCGAACGCTCTATCGATTAATGAATTCAAGTCAGGGCCGGCGTACTCGTTAGTTTCACCCGCACTGGAGCTGCCTGCCGACGCCCGCGCAGCCGTATATTCCTCCACCGCCGAAGCAATCGCGGCGCCGATCAACCAGTCATACGTGTGGATGGTGAACTGATCGGCACCTGGCATGCGTGCGGCCAAAGCGTCGGCAAGCAAATGCGGGGGAGTGTCGCCGTAATGCTCGGCGAAGGCGTGTTTCGCTGCATTAATATTCGGCATTGTCGCTACCTGCTGCACTACCTGCATTAACGCGACCATCGAGGATTGCTCGCCGGTGCTGGTGCCCGCGGTGCCTCTCGCAGTGCCAGTGCCCGCGGCGCTAGTGCCCATGGTGCCTGGCGCAGTGTCGGCATCGGTTTCCACGACAAACACCGCGCGGGCGGCTTCCACCGCGGAATAGTCTTCCGGCACTTGTGCAAAGGCCGCGGTGATCTCCGCGCCGTGCAAATGGATAAACCACAGCAATGCTTCTTCCATCGACTGGAAGTAGTTGTGGAATGTGCGTGTAGAAACTGCTGCGGCCTCGGCGACGTGCGCGATGGTCAACGCTTCGCTTCCTTCGCGCAATAGTACGGTTGCCGCTGCGCGCGCGATGGTCTCTTTGGTTTCGGCCTTCTTCCGTTCCCGCAGACTCGGTTTGCTGGGCGTGCTGCTCTTGCTGTTAGTCATCACTGACCTGCTTTTCGGTACGTGCCAGCAGCTTGTCCTTATCTTCTTCCAGTGCCTCACCCTCGATGTCGAGGTGTGGCAGGACCTTATCCAGCCAGCGTGGGAACCACCAGGCGGCATTACCCAGCAGGTACATCGTGGCAGGTACCAGAGTCATGCGGATGATGAAGGCGTCCAACAGAATGGCAACGGCCAGCGCGAAGCCCATGGTGCGGATGAACGGTTCGTCGAGAAGCATGAACGCGGCAAACACGGAGATCATGATCAGCGCGGCTGCGGTGACCACGCGGGCGCCGTGTTTGAAGCCGTTGGCGGTGGCGTTGCCTGCGGTCTTGCCGACGCGCACGAAGTTTTCGCGCATGCGGGTAACCAAAAAGACCTGGTAATCCATGGCCAAACCGAAGGTGAGACCGATGAGCATGATCGGCAGGAAGGACAAGATCGGCTGAGGATCGCTGACGATGCCGAAGCCACCTTCTTGGAAGATGAACACGGTCAGACCGAAGGTTGCAGCCACCGACAGAGCGTAGCCGGCCGCGGCGATCAGCGGAACCAGGATGGAGCGGAAGACGAGCACCAGCACGATGAATGCCAAGCCAAGCACGATCAGGATGTACGGGATTAAGATGCTGGTTAGCAGCTGGGAGATATCGTCGAAGATCGGCGCGATGCCGGTGATACCGAATTCAGCCCCGTATTCGTCGGCAAAGTGCGCTTGTTTTTCGCGCAAGCGTTCCAGCGTATCGGTGGTTTCCTCGTCGGTCGCCCCCGTGGTTGGGGTGATCAGCATTTGAATACCGTCGGCTTGCTCCGTGGTGTTAATGACCTGCGCGTTGACCACGCCGTCAGTGCCAGCAAACGTCGTCATGGCTTCTTGCATCAGCGCGGGGCGTTGTTCGGTGGCGACCTCGGAGGCGTCGATATAGGCGATCATCGGGGCGTTGCGGCCCTCACCGAATGCCTCGGCGGTCATTTCGTAGGCTTGACGCTGCGGACTTCCCGGTGATTCTGAACCTTCCGTCGGCATTGCCAACTGCAGTTGCGCTGCTGGGACAGCCAGGATACCTAGCATGACGACGCCCACCAGCAGGTTGAGGACCGGGTGCTTGCGGATCTGTCGCGCCCACTTCAGACCCATCGTCGGCTTTTCGTTTTCTGGATCCGGCACCTTCGGGCCGGGGATGCGCAGTGCGAAAATCTTTGAACCCAGCAGGCCGACGAGTGCTGGCAGGAAGGTCAGCGCTACCAGTACAGCCAAGGCGACGGTTCCAGCGGCAGCCAACGCCATGGCGGTTAAGAACGGAATATCGATGATGCTCAGCGCTGATAGCGCGATCAGCACGGTTACGCCAGCGAAAATCACTGAACCACCGGCGGTGCCCAGCGCCATGCCCATAGCGTGTGCGCGAGTAGATTTGTCTAGCCCACGTAGGGTCTGGGCGAATTCTTTTGGCGATTGATGTTGCGCACCAGTTAGCGTAACCAGCTCATTGCGGAAACGCGAGAGAATAAACAGCGAGTAGTCGATGCCGACAGCAAGGCCGATCATGCTGGCCAGCACGGGTGTCATGTCGTTGATGGCATCGGTAACGGCCGTACCAGACATCACGATGAGCAGACCAGTGGCCACACCCACGATTGCAGACACCAGCGGGATACCAGCGGCGACGGCGGAGCCGAAAGTCACCAGCAGAACGATCGCGGCAACCGCCAGACCGATCAACTCGGCGGTCGGGTCCATGCCCATCTCACCCATGAACGCGTTGCCGGAATAGCCGGCCTTGAACCTGGCTTGGTTGTCAAAGCCGTCGACAAGCGCGGTGACCGCATCACGATCCGCGGTGGCGATCTCCATTGCGGTCTCGGCATCGAAGGTCACCGAGATGGTGCCGGTGTGCTCGTCCTCAGATAACGGCGAAATTGCAGCCAAATCGTCCTGGATTTTCTCTTCTGGCACTCCCTGGGCTTCGAGTTGTCCGCGCAGTTGCTGCTCCATGCCCGCAGCGGCCATGACGGGGTTGACCACAGATTCTGGGTTGGTCAGCGCGCCCGTGGCCTGCAGGTCTGCAACCAGGGCGTCGATTTCGGCCATGACTTCCGGGTCGGTCAGCGGCTTATCCTGCGATTGGATGACCACCGTGCCCTCGGGGGCAGAAACGAAATCTTGTTCTGCAGATTCTTCGCCACGTTCAGCTTTATCGCGCGCGAAGTGTTCTTGCATGCGCTCCTGTGTATCGGTGGAATCCATCGATGGCATGGAGAAGTTAGGCGAGGGCTGCTGCGCGACGGTGGAGACGGTAATGCCCAAGCCGGTGAGGACTATGAGCCAAAAAGCCAGAAATGGCCACGTGTGCCGGTAGGCGAAGCTACCGAGCCGATAGAGGAAACGCGACATAAAAAATCCTTTGCGAGGTGCAGGAGAAATTAAAACCTTGCACATGGTATGCAAAGTTTCATGTCGCGTGCAAGTTTTTGCTTGCGGTGAAGCGTGCCGCGGCCCCGCTAGGTGCCGTGGGCCCGCGCTTGTCGGGACGCGAGACGCTGCGGCCCGCGCTAAATGCTGTATGGTTCCGGCAGAGACAGCTTTAAGAACTTGCGCAGAACACGATCCAGCTGGCGTGATTCGGTGAGAAATGCGTCGTGGCCGACAGGCGAGACGATCTTCGCCATGCCCAAAAAGTTGCCGATATTACGCGATAGGTGTTCTTGCTGGTGATACGGGTACAAGATGTCCGTATCGACGCCGACGATCATCGTCGGAACAGTGGAGTTGCCAAGCGCACGGTTCAGTCCGCCGCGTCCACGGCCGATGTCGTGCCGGTTAAGGGCTTCGGTGAGCGCGACGTACGAGCCTGCGTCGAACCGCTGCGCCAACTTATAGCCCTGATGCTCCAGGTAGCTATTGACAGCAAAGCGTTGGTGTGGATCTCGGAATTCGCCGAATGGATCCTCGCCCTCGTTGGCATCAGAGCCGAAACGCTCGTCGATTTCTTGCTCGCCACGGTAGGTCAGGTGCGCGATCCGGCGTGCAGCGCACAGGCCTTCCAATGGGTAATCGTCGGTGTCGTAATAATCGCCGCCATGCCAGTTGACATCACGCTCGATTGCAGAAATCTGCGCGCATTGAATGCCAATTTGCCACCCTGAAGCCCGGGCAGAGACCGCCAAGATGCAGACAGCCTCCATCATCTCCGGGTAGAGCAGCGACCACTCGAGTGCGCGTGCGCCGCCCATCGAGCCGCCGATGACCGCATGGATTTTTCGCAGGCCAAGGGCGTCGACAAGCTGGCGTTCAGCGGCCACGATGTCGCGGATGGATACCGCCGGAAACCGTGAACCCCAAGCCCGCCCATCGCTGGCGATGCTGGAAGGCCCTGTCGAACCGTGGCAGCCGCCCAGCGCATTAATGCAGATGAAACACCAACGCGAAGTATCGAGGGCCCGGCCGGGACCAAGGATGTCGCCCCACCAATCGGAGACATCGGAGGAACCTGTGAGTGCATGCTCAATCAGGATGACGTTGTTTGGTCCGTCCATTTCGCCGCGAAATTTACCGAAGACGTGGTAGCCCAGGGTTACCTCATCCATCATGGCGCCGGCCTCTGTGCGGAATTCGCCGATGCTGGCGTGGTTCAGCGTGGAGGTGGGGCCAAAAGGCGTGGTGTGAGGCATAATAAGACGCTTTCCGACGTGGACGGTAACTTGCTTCACACAGTGTAGATGAACAGAGCTGTCTAGTTATAGAATTATATTCTGCTTGTGTGTTGATGTGAATTTTCGTTTTTTGTGATGCAGCTGACATACTAGTGGCAAGTGCTCAACAATCTGTAATTGCGTTCAAACATTCTTGACGACGGAAAGGCTCCAGCTCGTGAGCGAAAAACACACCTCAGCCTCCCCGCAGGCAGAAAACTCGAACGACGCCGGGGTCGACCAGGCAGTACGTGGAGAGAAACCCAACAACACGAAATGGGCGCTGGCGCTTTTTGGTACCGCCGTCGGTGCCGGTATCCTATTTCTCCCGATCAACGCCGGTAGCTTTGGCTTCTGGCCATTGCTGGTGGCCACGCTGCTGATCGGGCCGATGGCGTTTTTGTCCCACCGCGCTTATGCCCGCATGCTCAGCGGCTCCTCGCAGCAAGGCCAAGACGTCTTGGAAGTCATCACTGGCTTCTTCGGCAAAAATATCGGTATTTTTGTTGCGCTGATCTACTGGTTCACGGTGTTCCCGATCGTGATGATCTACGGTATCTCGATCACCAACACCGTCGACAGCTTCATTCAAAACCAACTCAACGGCCCGGAAATTTCCCGCCCAATCTTGGCGACGCTCTGCGTAGGCTTGATGACGCTCGGCTTCGCCCTCGGGCGCAACACCGCGCTGGTAGTCGCGCAGTTCGTGATCTACCCGCTGATCATCGCGCTGGCAGCCGTTTCGCTATACCTGATCCCGCAATGGGACTTCAGCTCCTTCTACCACTACAGCGCGGACGGCTTCGTCGCCAACCTCGGCGACATTATCTTGATCATGCCGGTGCTGGTGTTCTCGTTTAGCTTCCTGGCGGCAATCTCGCAGTTCGTGCTGGATACCGAGCGTTTCTACGGCAAAGATGCTGAAAAGCAGTCCTCGAAGATCATCCTGATCGCCACCGCTTTGCTGACGATTTTCACCATGTTCTTCGTCTGGTCTTCTGCGCTCGCTCTGGGTGCTGACGGCATGGAAGAGGCGTACCAGCAAAACATCCCAGTGTTGTCGTATCTGGCAAACGAAACCGGCACGCAGTTCTTGGCTTATATCGCACCCATCGTCGTGATCTGCGCGATTGTCTCCTCGTACTTCGGCCACCTGCTTGCCACGGTGGAAGGCACCCGCTATTTCGGCAACCTGGTTGCTCCGACCCGGATGCAAAAAGCCAACCCGCGCAGTGTCGCCACCGCTATCTATCTGTTCGTTTTCGTTGTGGTCACCGCAGTGGCGATCATCAACCCATCGATTCTGGACCTGATCACCCTGATTGGTGGCATTTTTATGGGCTTCATGACCTACCTGCTGCCTGTTTGGGCGATCTACCGGATCGATGCGCTCAAGCGTTTCCGCCCGGTCGCCAGCAACTGGTTTGTGCTGATCATCGGTGTGGTCGTTATGGCCGGTACTTTCTGGGACGTGCTGCGTAACCTGGCTGGTTAAGCCAGGCTGCAGGGCGTGAAGCCCATTCGGCTTCCTGAGCAGACTCCGGTCCGGGCTCCCGTCCGGTCGGCGTTAACCCGGGCTGCAGGGCGTCGGTTCGGTGAAAGCCTAGGTGAAAACTTTTGTAGGCCGAAGCTAGTGGCGCCGTTTTGCAAATAGGCGCCGAAAACTGGGCGTTTTTACCCCACTATTTGCAAAAGAGCGCCAGATTGCAGCGAAAAGCACCCGGAGCAGAAACTCTGCCCCGGGTGCTTCAGCGCTAATGGCGTACCTTCCGCTTATTAAGCGCTCAGGTACGCGCGAAGAACACTTACTTCTTCAGCTCTTCCATCAACTGGTTGTAGGTAGCAGATGGGCGCATAACCTCAGAAGCCTTTTCCTCAGATGGCTGGTAGTAGCCGCCCAAGTCTGCGCCTTCGCCCTGTACGTCGAGAAGCTCGGCGTCGATCTTGTCGGCCACCGCAGCGAACTTCTCCGCGATTGGTGCGAAGTGCTCAGCCAGCTCGGAGTCTTCCGACTGTGCCGCGAGTTCCTGTGCCCAGTACATCGCTAGGTAGAAGTGGGAGCCACGGTTGTCGATCTCGCCGACTTTGCGCGAAGGGGACTTGCCTTCGTCGAGAAGCTTCTCGGTGGCCTTGTCCAGGGTAGAAGCCAAAACGTTGGCTTTTTCGTTGTCGTTCTTGGCACCTTCGTGGCGGAAAGATTCCGCCAGCGCCAGGAACTCACCCAGCGAGTCCCAGCGCAGGTGGTTTTCTTCCAGAAGCTGCTGTACGTGCTTCGGAGCCGAGCCGCCGGCACCGGTCTCGAACAGGCCGCCACCGGCCATCAGTGGCACGACGGACAGCATCTTCGCGGAAGTGCCCAACTCCAGGATCGGGAACAAGTCTGTGTTGTAGTCACGCAGAACGTTACCGGTTACTGAAATGGTGTCCTCACCGTTACGCATGCGCTCGACGGACTTCTTGGTGGCCGAAACCGGATCCATGATGGTGATGTCCAAGCCCTCGGTGTCGTGATCTTCGAGGTACTTGTTCACCAGCTTGATCAGGGTGGCGTCGTGGCCACGGTTTTCGTCCAACCAGAAGATGGCTGGCATGCCGGAGGTGCGTGCGCGGGACACAGCCAACTTGACCCAGTCCTGGATTGGCTCATCCTTCGTTTGGGTGGCGCGCCAGATGTCGTTTTCTTCCACGTCGTGGGAGATCAGAACCTCACCGGCGCTGTTGCGGACCTCGACGGTACCTGCCGATGGGATTTTGAAGGTCTTGTCGTGGGAGCCGTATTCTTCGGCCTTCTTTGCCATCAAGCCGACGTTTGGCACGGTACCCAGGGTGGTTGGGTCGTACTGGCCGTTTTTCTGCGAATCTTCGATAACGGCCTGGTAGACACCGGCGTACGAGGAATCTGGGATGATGGCCAGGGCATCCTGGGTCTCGTCGACCTTGTTCCACATCTGGCCGCCGGTCTTCATCATCGCTGGCATGGAGGCATCGACGATGACATCCGATGGAACGTGCAGAGCGGTAATGCCCTTGTGAGAGTTGACGTAAGCCAGCGGGCCGCCGTTTTCTTGCGCCTGCTCGAAGGCCTGCTTGATCTCGTCGCCGTTGTCGAGCTTGTCCAAGTTATCCAGGATGTGACCCAGGCCGTTTTCGCCGTTGAGGCCGGCTTCGATCAGTTCGTCACCGTACTTGTCGAATACTTCGTGGAAGTACGCGCGCACGACATGGCCGAACAAGATTGGGTCGGAGACCTTCATCATGGTCGCCTTCAGGTGCGCCGAGAACAGCAGGTTATTGTCCTTGGCAAATGCCACCTGCTCGCGTAGGAAGTTATCGAGAGCCTTGGCGGACATGAAGGTAGCGTCGACGACCTCGCGGTCTTCGACCTTCAGGCCTTCCTTGAGCACCTTTTCCGAGCCGTCAGTGCCTTTCAGCACAAACTTGAGCTCGTCGGCACCGTCGATGATCACGGATTTCTCATTGTGGGCGAAGTCGTTGTCATCCATGGTGGCGACCGCAGACTTGGAATCTGCTGGCCAGTCCTGCATGGAGTGTGGGTGCTTCTTAGTGAAGTTCTTCACGGCCTGTGGTGCACGGCGGTCGGAGTTACCCTCACGCAGCACTGGGTTCACGGCCGAACCCTTGACCGCGTCGTAGCGCTCACGGATGTCTTCTTCTTCCGCGTTGGCAGGCTTGTCTGGGTAATCAGGAAGGTCGTAGCCGTCTTCCTGGAGCTCCTTGATGGCATTTTTGAGCTGCACCAGGGAAGCCGAAATGTTTGGCAGCTTGATGATGTTGGCCTCTGGCTTCTGTGCCAGCTCACCGAGCTGTGCCAGGGCGTCGTCCATCTTCTGGTCTTCGCTCAGGCGTTCTGGGAACTGCGCGATGATGCGGCCCGCCAGTGAGATATCGGCGGTTTCGACATCAATGTTCGCGGTGGAAGCAAAAGCCTCCACGACTGGCTTGAAAGAATAGGTTGCCAGCAATGGGGCTTCGTCGGTACGGGTCCAAATAATTTTCGCCATCTGAGACTCCTTGGAATGTTTCGTCACTAAACTGTCGCGCTACCAGGTTACCTATAAACCGATTTGTCTGCCGTTTCGTGGCGCGTACCACACAACCGCTGTATGACTAGGCGCCTATGAATTTTCGGCGTAGGGTCTCATGCGTGCCACACCTGAGTCATTTGCGAAAAATAGCTGCTAACCCCCGTCGTCGAACCTTGCCCCGCCAAACGGAGATCAGCGAAAAGCGTCGCTATCTCGTCATGATTGCGCTGGGCTTGGGCGGATTTGGTATTGGTGTTACCGAATTCGTGTCTATGGGTCTGCTGTCGTTGATTGCGCAAGATTACGGCATCACTGAAGACACCGCAGGTCGCATTATTTCTCTGTATGCGCTCGGCGTGGTCATTGGTGCGCCTGCAATCACTGCGGTCACAGGCAAAATTCCCCGACGACGTTTGTTGCTGTTGCTGGTCGGAGCCTTCATCGCCGGCAACTTCTTATCGGTTATCGCGCCGAGCTACGAACTCTTGCTCGCCGCACGTTTCTTAGCCGGTCTACCGCATGGCGCGTACTTTTCGGTTGCTGGTTTGTCGGCTGCTTCGATGGCGCCAGAAGGCGAGCGCGGGCGTGCGATTTCGTTTGTATCCATGGGTCTGTCGTTCGCTACCGTCGGTGGTGTTCCTGCGGCACAAGCGTTGGGACAGGCGTTCGGCTGGCATGCCTCATATGTCTTCGTCACCGTCGTCGGCCTGATCACCTTGATTTCGCTGTGGTATCTGATGCCACACATGGTGCGCATGGGAGCAACGTCTGTGCGTACTGAGCTGGGTGCACTGAAACGCAGCCAAGTGTGGCTCACCCTAGCGATGGGCACGGTCGGCTTTGGTGGCATGTTCGCTGTCTATACCTACATTTCCTGGACGATGACCGAAAACGCCGGGCTCGATCCGTCACTGATGTGGATCGTGCTCATGGCTTACGGCATTGGCATGGTCGCTGGTACGTGGTTCGGTGGTCGCGTCGCCGACTGGAACCTAGAAAAGGGCATCTTGTTCGCGCTGGCGATGATCTGCCTGGTGCTTGTTGCTTTCTACTTCACCTCGTCCAGCCCATGGCTGGGAACCATTAACTTCGGATTGGTTGGTTTCTTCGGTTCCACGCTGGTGCCGTCGTTGCAGATTCGTTTGATGGATACCGCCGGCGATGCCCAAACGCTGGCCGCTGCGTTGAATCACTCGGCACTGAACATGGCGAATGCTGCCGGTGCTGCGCTGGGTGGTGCCGTGATTTCTGCGGGCTATGCTTACAATGCACCTTCGCTCGCCGGTGCAGCACTGGCCGTTGCCGCCATCGTTATTTGGTTCCCAACTATCTGGCTTCGCCACAAATCATTCACCAAGACTGGTTAAAATCACCTCGGCTACCTGGCCGTAGCTTCACGCCCGACCGGCTAGTTTCTGTGGTGTGACGCGCACCCTATACAGTGGGTGCCATGTCTGAACCTCAGCTAACGGTAGCCACAGTTAATGTCAACGGCATTCGTGCCGCCTGCAAGAAGCGTAACGACGACAACCTAGGCATGAATCACTGGTTGGATAACACCAGTGCCGATGTTGTTCTTCTGCAAGAAGTCCGTGCGACTCCGGAACAAACCGAAAAGGCATTAGCGCCCGCTTTGGAATCCGGCTGGCATCTGGTGGTTGCCGATTCTGAGGCGAAAGGCCGCGCCGGGGTGGGGATCTTGTCACGGAGCCCGCTTGTCGACGTCCAGGTGGGCTTCGGTGGCGAGAGTGCGTTTAATGCTGCGGGGCGCTGGATCGAGGGCACTCTGAACTCTAGCTTCGGCGATGTACGTGTCGCCTCACTCTATCTGCCTTCAGGTGCGCAAGGAACCGCCAAGCAAGATGAAAAATACGCGTTCTTGGATGAGTTTGATGGCATCTTGGCACAGCGCGCTGCTGCCCACGAAAATATGGTGATCGGTGGCGACTGGAATATCTGCCACCGCAGTCAAGATCTGAAAAACAACAAGCCGAATGAGAAGGTTTCTGGCCACTTGCCGGAAGAGCGCGCCTTTTTTGATTCCGTCTTCGGTATCTTCCCGGACGAGACCGCGCAGGAGAAGAAGTTCCTTGGCGATTACCAAGGCGTGGTCGACTATTCAGCGAATACGCAGCGCGAACCAGCCACGGACCCGCAGTGGTTTGATCTTGCGCGCCGTCTGAACCCGGATCCGGAACAAGACGGCCCGTATACCTGGTGGACCTATCGTGGGCAGGCATTTAACAACGATGCCGGGTGGCGCATCGATTACCAGGCCGCGACGCGCGCCATGCTGGAGCGGGCAGCAAAAACTTGGGTTGAAAAGGCTCCGGCCGTCGAACAGCGCTGGTCGGATCATTCGCCATTGCTGGTGGAATTTCATTAGAGATGGCCGTCGTGAACGTTGGTGGATGGCACCAACGCCGAATTTCGCACTAAAGACCTAAGGACGTGCATTCATGAGCGTGACGACGTTATTGACCGCGACTTATGTCGTCGGCATTTCTGCAGAAGCGATGACAGCGGCGTTATCCGCCGGCCGCCAGCGCCTCGATTTTTTTGCGGTCTCCTTGCTCGCCGCGATTACGGCTTTTGGTGGGGGAACCGTGCGCGACGTGTTGCTTGGGCATTACCCGCTGGTGTGGGTGGATAATCCGGTATACCTGATCATCGTGCTGGTCGCAGCAGCGATAACGGTTTCGTTGTCGTTTTTCATGCACTATTTCCGTTCACTGTTTTTGGCGCTTGATGCCGTGGGCTTGGCAGCGTTTACGGTGTTGGGTACCCAGGTGGCGTTGTCGGAAGGCCATGGGCCATTGATCGCTATCGTGGCCGCGATTTGTACCGGTGTCTTCGGCGGAATTTTGCGCGATATCTTAAGCGACCGTGTGCCGCTGGTATTTATGGGCGATTTGTATGCAGCCTGCGCACTGATCGGCTCGGTGACTTATATGGTCTTGGAACAATTAGGTGCCCCACCGGCAGTGGTGATTCCCGCAGGGCTGATCGTGACATTCGCTGTACGCATGTGGGCAGTGAAGTACAACAAGTCCATGCCAATTTTCGCGTATAACGACGAAAATCAGCCGGTGGATCCGCGCCTGCGCCTATCTGCGCAGTTTGTGCGCGAAACCGCGCGAAAAGCGAAATCGAAGGTTGCTAGGGGCATCAAGCCGGATTTGTCGAAAAATGACGATGGGGATAAGACCGATGGGGATAAGGCGGATGCGGAAAGGGCCAAAGCGCACGAGCCCGATGCGCACGGGGTTGATGAAAACGAGCGGCCAAAATCGTCGGAAAGCTAGCGAGCTGCTAATATTGAAGAGACTTAATTTCTGATACTGACTGGAAAGAGAATTCAGTATGATTCGCGTTTTATCCTGGCTGATCATCGGCATTGCCATCCTGGCCGGCTCGATTGTCTGGTACCTGAACGTGCAGTTCTCCATGGCAGGGCTGGTTTCGGGTATCACCATGGGCATCGGTGGCGCGTGCATCGTTGCTGCTTTCGCCACGGCGTTGGATATATATTCTCCGACTTCCCGCAAGGTTTAACCGAAGCCGACTAGCACATCGCTAGATTCGCGCCCTGCTGGCTGCACTGTCACCAGCAGGGTTTTTGTGTGCCAGAAACCACTTAAAGACCACTGAAATACCACTTAAAGACCGCATTAAGTGTCACGTTCAATACTGAGTAAAGGATAAAAAGATGACCGCATCGGTGCCTATTACCGACAAACCGCGTGTGCTGTCTGGCATTCAGCCAACCGCTGATTCGTACCACCTTGGAAACTACCTCGGAGCCCTGAAGCAGTGGATCGAACTGCAGAATGATTTCGATGCGTTTTATTTCATCCCGGACATGCATGCGTTGACGGTGGAGCAAGACCCGAAGCAGTTGCGCGAGCGCACCTACGCCGGTGTTGCGCAGTTGATTGCGTTGGGCATTAATCCGGAGCGTTCCACGCTGTTCATCCAGTCGCATGTGCCAGAACACGCTGAGTTGAACTGGGTATTGCAGTGCCTGACCGGCTATGGCGAGGCCGCACGCATGACACAGTTTAAGGACAAATCCGCTAAGCACGGTGAGGAGCGCACGTCGGTGGGCCTGTTTACCTACCCGATGCTCATGGCTGCCGATATTTTGCTCTATCACCCGCAGTATGTGCCCGTGGGGGAGGATCAGCGCCAGCATTTGGAGCTTACCCGTAACCTAGCAGAGCGGTTCAACACGCGATCCGGCACAACTTTCGAGGTGCCAGAACCATTCATTCCCGAAGGTTCGGCCAAGATTTACGATCTGCAGGATCCGACGATCAAGATGTCGAAATCCACCCCACACCCCAAGGGATTAATCAACCTGCTGGATCCACCAAAGACCTCCGCAAAGCGCCTGAAGTCCGCCGTGACTGATGACCGAGGCGTGATCGCCTTTGATCGTGAGCAGCAGCCGGGAGTTTCCAACTTGCTTACCATCCAGTCCGCCTTAACCGATACTCCTGTCGATGATCTGGTCGCTTCCTATGAAGGCAAGGGTTACGGCCACCTCAAGGTTGATACTGCTGATGCGTTGGAAGAATTCACGAACCCGTTGCGGGCTCGTTACGACGAACTCATGGACGATCGTGCGCAGCTGGGCCAGATTCTTGCCGACGGTGCGGCGCGTGCACGCGAGGTCGCTTCGGGCGTGCTTGCCGACGTCTACGACAAGGTTGGTTTCTTACCAGCGCAGCCGCGTTAGCTACGGATGCGTTAGAGTGAGGAAGCAAAGCTCACAGAGAAAATCCAGGGCCGTGCAATCCAGCGCAAACTAATGCAAGCCAGCGCAAGACCATTACCAACTTAAAGGACACTGAAGTGGCAGCCACCACCACAAAGTCAGCTGAGAAAAACCAGGACAACTACGGCATCGAACGCGTGCGGGACGATGATCCTGGCTTCGTCGAGAAAATGCGGCACAAGTCTGATTTTTTCGACCACGTCATGCGCACTGTCGAGCGTTATGGTGCGCAGGGTGGAAATCAGTTTGCCGCTGGTATTACGTATTTCTCGGTGTTGGCGGTTTTTCCGATTGCGATGTTGATCGTTGCGGCTGCGGCGCAGGTCTTGGCGGGCCGTCCAGAGCTTTTCGCTAGTTTCCAGGATCAAATTACTGAATCGCTGGAAGGGCAGATGGGCGAGATCGCCAACGAAATCCTGGAAGGCGCGGTGGAGCGCCGTGGTGCGGTGGCCGGAATTGGTGGCTTGACTGCGCTGTGGACCGGCCTGAACTGGATGCATAACCTGCGTGCCGGTATTTCCTCGATGTGGAACATGGATCCGAACGACGGGGCCAACTTCGTCGTCAAGAAGTTCAATGATTTGCTGGGCCTGATTGGCTTGATCCTGGCATTCGTCATTGCTTTCGGCATTACCGCTGTGGGTTCGTCTGGCATTGTTTTTACCGTTTTAGAGTGGCTGAATGTTGACGATGTCATGCCAGGGTTGAACTATATTCTGTTCTTCTCCGCGCTGTTCGTTGGTATTCTGGCGAACTTCCTGGTCATGTGGTGGCTGGTGGTTATCCTGCCGCGTAAGAAAGTGCCCAAGAAAGCCGGCTTCATTGGTGCATTGCTAGGCGCACTTGTTTTTGAAGTGATCAAGCAGCTGTTTACCGTGATCCTGTCTTCGGCCACAGGTAGCCCTACCGGCGCGATCTTCGGACCAATCATCGCTTTGATGATCGTGTTGTATTTGATCTGGCGCGTGGTGCTCTACGTTTCGGCGTTTACTGCAACCACCAAGCAGGCACGTGCAACTGAGGAAGTTCCGGTGCCAGAACCTGCGGTCATCCGCGTGCGCAACGAGGTGAAAAAACGTCCATCGTCGCGCCTGCTGCTCGGAGCAGGTGCAGGACTGGGTGCTGCCGGTGGTTGGGCAGTGCGCCGACTGTTTACTTCCGGCGGCGGAGAAAAAACCCGCCGATAGCGGCGGTGCCTGCTCCGGCAACAATCACCGTGAGCACGCCCACGAGCGCTGCCCACGCCGGCACGTCAGAATCACTGGCGCCGCCGACGTTTTCTGTGTCACCGTCGGCCGACGCATCCACGGAATCTTGCGGTGCCGGGGTTGCGCCTTCGGTCAAGCCCGGTTCGGTGTCGGAATCCGCAATCGGGGTGAGCTCGCCAATCTCGGTTCCTGGTGGCACTGCAAAACCAGCGTGCAGAAGCTTCTGCGCTTGTTCCCAGGCGCGTGCCTTGTCGACGGTGGTATCCAAAATGATGGCCATCAACCGGCGCCCGTCGCGGTTGAGTGCGCCGACAAAAGTGTGGTTGGCATCGTCGGTATAGCCAGTTTTCCCGCCCATGCCGTCTGGGTCATACAAAAACAGATGGTTGTCGTTCCACACCTCGAAGCCTTCGTGCTCGCCGAAGCCTGGAAACTCGATGAACTCGGTGTTCACGATCCGGTCGAAAGTGGGATCTTGATAGGCCGCACGATAAATCAGCCCCAGATCATAGGCAGAAGCCGAGTTACCGGGGGCATCCAGACCGGAATAGCTCGCAGCGTACGTGTCGGTGGTACCCAGCTCGTCGGCAAGCTCGTTGATCTTGCGCAGCGTCGCTTCGTCGCCGCCGAGTTCCTGTGCCAGAGCGTGCGCAGCATCGTTGCCTGAGGCCAACAACAAACCATGCAGCAGCTGTTCGACGGTGTATTCGCCATTCGCGCCAATCCCGACCCGGGAACCAACCTGGTCGGCCGATTCCTGCGTAACGGTCACGGTTTTGTCCAGATCCAGCTCTTTGATCGCGACCAGCGCCAGCAACGCCTTGATGATCGAAGCCGGACGATACCGCCCGTGCGGATCTTTGTGCGCGATGATCTCGCCGGAATCAATATCGGCGACCAGCCACGCCGAGGCGAGTACGGACTCATCAACCTGAAAACCTGGAGCAGTGCTCACCCCACAGTTTTGTTTCTCTAGCGGCGGCAGCGGGGTAGGGGAGGGATCGCCCGGCGCGACTGCCTCAGAGGTGGTTCGTGCTTTGGGCGGGTGAACGCGGTTTGGGCATGAGCTGGTATCCGGGGCTTCTTCGCGGCTGAGTGGTTCCGGGGCTTGCTCGCCTGGCGACGCGCCGTTGGCATCGTCAGCGGGGCCTTCCAGCGGGGTGGGTTCTTCCTGCTGAGCGTGGGCGTACGGTGTGCCCAGCGGGGTCTCTAGGGCGCCGAACATCGTGGTGCCAGTAACTATGCTGGTGGCCACAAAGGCTGCGCAACACGTAGCGACAGCGCGGCGGCCGGGTGTGCAGTCATTCATAACAGGCGATAAGTTTACTCGCAGTTATCCCCGCATTGCCTGTTGACTAGGGTGGGGCGGGCAAACTGGCAGGTGAATTTGGTGCGGTGCCATCGGCGGTACCATCGTGTGCATGATTGAGACTCCTGCTATTAGCCCCGAGCACAAAAATTTCGCCGCGCAGCTGATCAACGAGCTGCCGAAGGTCACTATTCATGAACAGCTGCCCACGCTTGCCGACGATGGTTCCACGGTGACCACTCGTGAGCAGCTGGCTGCGCACATCCAGTCGGTGGTGAAAAGCTACCGCGACGACAATGTGGTTTACCTAGAGCTACGCGTGGTAGTGGAGGATTTTTGCCACGCGGATTTCTCGCTTGCCGACGCCTTCGCCACCGCGGTGGATGCCGTGGCCGTGGAAGGTATCCAGGCTCGGGTGGTGGCTACTACTCGTCTTGGTGGTGCTGCTGGTGGTAGCGAAGCAGCGGGCAATATCACCGAGCTTGTCGATCTGGCGCTCGCTGCCCAGGGCGATCCGAACTTGGCGGGGGTAGGTTTTATTCTTGCCGACGGTGCTGCTAGTTCCGGCGAGGCAGAACTAGCCACTGCTTGCGAGAAATTGCGCGCACATTATCTGCCCTTCGTCATCGATGGTCTCGGGGATATCGCATCCATCGCTACCGCTGTGCAGTTGGGAGCTGTGCGACTCGGCCGCCCGCTCGGACTGGTGGATGATTTTTCCGCGGATATGACGGGCATCGTGCCAGGTGCGGTTTCTAGCTGGGTGCGCGACCGCGGCATCACTGCCGAAATGACACCGGTGCACGACCTTGTCGACGATTCACTTGGCGAGGCCGCCGTCGACGAGCTGCCGGACCACCCGCTGCCGTTGCTGCAGCAATTGGGGTTCAGCTGCACGATTTCTGCCGGAGATCTGCGCAACGGTAGCTGCAGTGCCGTGATGAATGCATTGACCGAGACCTTCGGTTACGGCCTGGAAGAGTTTTTCGATCTCACCGCGAAGGCGGTGCAGGCCAGCTTTTTGTCGGAACCTGCCCGCCAGCAGCTGTTGGAAACCCAGATCTTGCCGCGATATGAAAAACTGGCCGACGCAGAATTGCGTCAGCCAGATGAGGATGCTGATGATTCAGATGCGCCGGAGGATTAGAACTTCGCGAAGCGCTTGACCAGCATTTCTTCCAGGCCTCGCCACCCTGTGGAGTGGTCGGTGTACGGCTTGGAAGGAACGTAGCCGCTAGTTTGCTGCGAACCCAGCATGTAGCCCAGGTAGTCCTGGAAACGTGGATTAGCCAGCATGTATGAGTTGATGGAATCATCCCCGGCCCAGTCGGCAGCATCGGCAAGCAGCTCGTAGCAGGCCGACATCTGCGGTATATCGACCGCCTCAGGGCCTTTTTCCATGTCTTCGGACAGACCTTGGAAGCTATAGGCGTTATCGCGGTGGACGGTGACCTCTAATTCGCCGGCGTTGGCGGCGGTGACGATGTCTTCCCAGGTTGCGACTTTTGCCAAGTCATGTTCGTCGTTTTCGATGATCCAGCGCAGTAATTGCCGACCGGTCGGGAAAGTGTTGATGGTGCCGAAGCGGCCCAAAAATACCGGTGCGCCATCGAGGTAGCAGCGCAGCGTGTACACGGATTTGCCATCGACGGTGATTTTCACTGGATCGATACCGGCGGCTGCCCAGGCAGAAGAATCGTAAGGATCAGCGGCTTCTGCCTGACGCTTGCGTTCTTCTTCCCGCTCGGCGCGTTCCTGATCTGCTTTTTCTTGCGAGGCCTGCAGACGTTTTTCGGCATCCGCAATGGCATCTTTATCGACGGTTGAGAATTCTGCAGTGACATCGACGATGCGCACGCTATCCGCCAAGTTGGATTCGATTTTTTCCCAGTTCGTCAGCACCGCGCGGCCGACCGATGACCATTCGGAAAGTCCATGTTCACCGGAGTAGTGTTCGGCGCCGCGTTGTACGTTGTTGAGCACTGAGTGGGTCGAGAAAAAGATCATCGTGTCATCATCAGCGCAGACGTTGCCGAGCGCTTTGGTGAGCGACAAGATTTTTGCCGCGGTCGCTACCGCGTCGTAGGAAGGCCGCTCGGCCAGATAATGCGGCAGACCGATGAGATCGTAGTGGTCGCGATCTTCTGGGGTGGCACGGTATTCTGGGAGCTTGGCGAAATCGTCCCATTTCGGGTGATCACGTAGGTCATGCTTGGTGGCGTTTTCCAAATAAAGCAGCATTTCGGCAACCGTGGGGAAAACCACTACGTTGTCGTCGTCACCAAGAAATGCTTCCCATTGTGAGCCGTTTTCTTTCCATGTCGGAGCCCATAGCGTGTAGAAATCACCGTTATTCAGTGAGAGGGAAACCGGGATGATTGCGCGCTTAGTCATGGGCACTAAGTTTAGCGAACCCAACTATGCTGTGTGCTGTTAAGTTGCGTGCAGTGGCTGCGTTATGCGGTGGGGCGGTAAAAGCCGTGGAAGTTCATGTCCAAGTTGTTGGTGCGCAATGGTGATGTGGAAACCGGACTACCCGCTTCGATAAGTTCGCCGTTGCCCGCATACATCGCTACGTGCCCATCCCATACTGCGAGATCTCCTTCGCGTAATTCGCTGGCAGAAATCTGTTGTCCAACGGCTTGTTCGTGTGCCATGCGCGGTAGGTCGACACCTGCTTGTCCCCATGCCCATTGCGTAAAGCCGGAACAATCAAAGCCCACCCCTGGGGTTGTCCCACCC
>NZ_JAXOFP010000011.1:0-95527 GCF_041224285.1 Corynebacterium drakensteinense | reverse complement strand
AGCTTGGGGTACCGAACCCCGGTTGAGGTTGAAGACGCGTTTTGGGAACAAGATGAGTCTCGGGAAATAATGGAAAATAGGGTAAATGCCTAGGAACAAAACCCAGTACACTTCAACCCGTTGATACGTACGAAAGGCGAAGGCGAGCTGATGGTTATGCAGGTTGCAGATATCAAGACCGGCGTAATCCCCAAGACCGGTGGTGTTGGTGTCATTCCTTGGGCACTTGCCGGTGCGATCTTAATAGCCGTAGGATTCTTTGGATTGCGGCGACGTAACGCCTAGCTAATGACCACAGACCAGACCGCATAACAACGAACCACATAGCCCTTCTCTTGAGCAACGCTGTCAAACTCTAGGAGAAGGGCTTTGTTATGTATCGGAGTTGCAAGCTAGATTCCTCCGCTGTGGAAAACCCCGTATAGAAAACGAACTACACCGCCACGTCCGAGTACGGCATCAGCTCTGCAACGTAGGGGAACACCACTTCCATCAACAGGAAAAATGCCCCCACCGCGAGCAACACAGCGAGCAGAGTTTTCACTACCACGCCACCCGGCAGCAAATTCCACAATCCGCGATACATACCTCACCTCATTATCTTTCTGCGTCGCTCATCCTATTAGCTCGGCCCACCCCAGGCGGCCTTATCGGCCAGGCCCCAAGATCTAAACAGCCTCATCCAACGCCGCCGGGCGCTGCCCACTCGCCTTGTCCAGGGCTTCAACTTCCATCGCGTGCACAATCATGCGGTGACTATTCGAGAACCACGGGTGGCACGTCGTCAATGTCACCATCGATTCACTCGCCACCGGTGCACCTTCCTGGCTCAGATCGACACCAGGGATTGGCGCAATCACTCCAACATCGCCCGGGTGCGTGATATGCCGCCCGGCAATGCCAGAGTACTCATCAGCGAGCTTGGCGCGTTGCTCCTCATGAAAACACTCAGCCCCCACCGGCACATCTCCCCCATGCACGCCGTCTAGGGGCAACACGCGATAGGTGATCCACTGCGTAGCAGTCTCGACGACGATGGCGTCGCACGCATGCAAGTCTTCCAGGTGCACAAAAGGCGCCCCCTGCCCGATGCGGTGCCCAGCAATCGCAAAGTTGCCGATCTCGCCTGGCCCCTGCGTATCCACATAATGCCCCGGGCCAGCAGCCAAGATGTCCTGCGAAGTCCCCGCCAACACCGCGTATTCATAATCGGCACCCAGCCGCGGAATATAGATCCGACTAAACGCTTGCCCGTTATCCAGTTCAGCAACACCGTCGCCCGGCACGCCGCCACCGGTCTCCTTCCAGTGCTGCTCCATGCGCTCATTGGCTTGCGCCTGCAGCTGCCCTGACTTCACATTCGTCCAGAATGCTTCATAAAACACGAACAATACGATGAACAGCCCGGCGGTCAGCAGGATCTCGCCCAACAATCGCCGGAAACTAAACGGCTCAGGTTTCATGCGTTCTCCAATGCCTAATGTGTGAGCTTTATGCTTGCCGACGCCGCTGCGTAGCTAACCCACCAACTGCCAACAACAGTAGACCAGCGACCACACATCCCCAGACACCACGGCCACCGGTAAGCGGCATCTCGCCACGGGTGATGTTTCCGATATCCATAATCGCACGACCATCTTCGACTCGAGCACTCAGCACAAAGGGAGCTTCAGCCGATGAAGGAACATTGATGCCGAAGCCGTTGTTGCTTCCTTCGCCATAGGTAAGTTCAAACCGGATTGGCCCGGGAAGCAAAGAATAGTCTTGCGCATCGACCTGCGCCTGCAGCGTTGGTCTTGTAGTTTGTGGGGTTTGTTCTTCTACAAGGTAGTAGATGCCAGGAGTCAACATCGCAGTTTCTGCTTGATCACTGCTCCACACACGCTTGTCCCAATCAGGTTGATCCGCATGTTCGCCTGCAGCGGGATCATCAGCGCTCTTTGCTGCGTACACGGCAAATTTCGCGCCCACCAATGTGGTTTTATTCTCGCTGTCACGCTCGTCATAGTCGAAGGCCCTAGCTTCGAACTGAATCAGTGCATAATCCAGCTCCAGGCCGAAGTACTTCTCCACTTCGTTTTCTGGCACGGTCCGGTCTGCGTTGAATGAAAAATCAACGCAGAAAGGTTTCGGCGATCCTTCCGCTCCTTGCCCGCCTGTAGGTTGTGTTACGGCAGTGGCGAATGTTCCAGAAAGCTGTAGACCATCAATGTTGGTTTCGTAACGGGCCGTGATCTCTTCGGCTTCATTTCCGGTACCGAAACGAAGGGACTGAACACCGCTAATCGTGCCGCTTATATTTTTCTTAGCCGACAGCCGGAACCCAGTTACCGATGCCGTTTTGTCGGGTTGCACGCACAACTGGCGTCGTTGTTCCAGTATTTCGGTTCGAAACTCAAGCGCCCCTGGGCCCAGCGGTGATCGCTTATTCGGTTCTTTTAGGTTCCGTCCATGCTTATTGCGTCCGTGCAAATACATATCTACTTCCACGCGCGAGCTTGCCGGCACGGTGAACTCCCGTTGTTCCTTAAAATCGATACCGCCCCAACCGTTGCCTCCTTCAACTGCTGCAGCGTGGCCCGCATTTGCGTTAATCTGTTTAGAAAATATCTCCCTACCATCCGGGCCAATGATGCGTAGTTCCGCTGGTGCTTGTCCGCCGTCGACGTCGAATCCGTTTTGGTTTTGCACGCGGGCGATGAACGGACCCGAGATTTTCGCATCCTGTGTAATGGTGCGGGTCATCAACACGTGGGAGTTCTCTAGCCGATCCTCGGGCTCAATAATGGTGGTCAACTTCCCATTTTCTACATCCTTGTTCCATTCACGTGGATCCCCGTGATCAAAAACATCATCGACCCAAACATTCATCGCGAAGGCATCTGGAGGAACGTTGCCGCCTCCAGAGAGTGAAATATTCTCGACACGCAGCTCGTCGTTAGAGCCTTCCCAAATATTGATGCCGCAACGAGAGACATCAAACTCAATGACTTTGTTTCCGAACCGTTCCGTCGTGACATTGCGGCCCCTGCAAACTTCTCTATTTTTGCTAAAGCGAGCGCCATTTACCTCAAGGATCCGGTTATCCTGCGCATCTGTCCGGGTGAAAGCAATACGGATTCGTTTTACCTTCAGCTCTCTTTGAGCCTTCAGCCCTTGAACAAGGCTTGTCACCCCACCGCGGCCCCGGTTGTAAAAGAACCTCGCGGGCGACATATCTAAACGCCGCTCGCCTGCTATGGGTGCAGCAAACCACTCGAGACCATCGTCCATTTCCGCACCAGCTCCCCTAGGTTGACCTGCATTTCCTTCTTCACCAAAATCAGGCAATGATTCCACCGGTAGTTCGGTGTCCGTATTTACCGGGCTAGGTTCTTCTGCTGGTACAAGTGCGCCTGGCTCCACGGTACTTTCCACGGCTGATTCATCCGGTGATTCCGCCTCGGTTATTTGAGCCTCTTCAACCGTGTCCTCGGCACGTGCCTTCTGCGGCGACACCAGACCTGTGACACCAACAGTAACGGCAATTGCAATCAACAAGCTCGCGCTGGTTACCAGTGCATATCTGACAGATGCGAGCAGGGCCTGATGGTCCATGTTTTTGTGTCCGTCCGTTACGGCTCGCCAGGGCCTGCTTGTAGGTTTTTACCTGCGCGCCCAAGCGTGGGGTTTTTGCTCATTAAAGCATATTTAGTTGTGCTTACGACGACGCATGAGCACAATTCCCAGTACGATCAGTGCGACGCCAGCTAGCAACGCCCAAATCACGTTCGCACCGGTAACTGCCAACACTCCATCACGCGGGCGTTCGGTATCTCCGCCATCAGGTCGCTCCCCATTAGAATCGGGAGCGTCTGGTCCTTCTGGGCCGCCGGGTTCCCCCGGTTTACTCGGAGGAGTCCCCGGATCGCCTGGCTTTTCCGGTGTACCTGGTGGTGTTCCTGGTTCCTCCGGCGGGGTACCCGGTGGAGTCGTTGACGGCGTCTCCCCTGGATCAGGCTTCGTCACCAATACGTTGTCATAGCTGAAGTTCTCGCCCATGACGTCGCCAAGCGGCAAGATGACCAATTGCGGGCGGGATAGTCGCCACTCGTGGTCTTCATCGGGTGCGAATTCTTCAATCAAGTACAGCCCAGGGCCAAGCTGTTCGAATACCGCAACGCCGTCAGCGTTAGTCTTCGCTTCACGGGTTTCACTGAATCCTTCATGCCGTGCACGTTGAACGGTGTATTTCTTGGCCGACTCGCGACCTTCAGTCGTGGTCACGTCGACGCCCTGCACCTTGGATAGGCGGAACGTTAGCCCTTCCACCCCGCCGTAAGGCTTTTCCCCCGGTATCGGATCATCATGCGGATTCCGCGGCACCTTTTTGATGTTCAGCGTTTGTTCGCGCTTCGCTTCCATTTCGTCTGCGGACAAGTTTTGATCGTTACCAGTGATCACGCGTTCGTCGGCAAGCGAAACCGGTGCAGAAAACGCCACAGATGCCGCCACGGTTGCCGCCAGGCAAAAGCATCGAAAACTAGTTGCCACGACGATGCCTTCCAGGTGCTGGTTTGTTGTTACGAGATGACACATTCTTGTTCATGGCTACGCCTGCGACATCTTCTGCGCTTTGCTCATCGTCACCATCACCATTGTTAGCGGCTGCTTTACGACGTTCTTTGCGGATCCAGTGCAGCAAAAACGCGATGGCCAGCAGTGCGACGATCAGCAGGGCCCACATCCACCACTGCAAGATGGCGTTTTTCTGGTTGAATGCAGAGTCGTCTTCGGGATCCAGCGGTACTCGCTCAGCGTGAACAAGCAAGCGGTGGGAGTTCACCCCATACGGCGTACAGGTGATCAAAGTAATGAGATCTTTGTCTGGTTGCTGGGCCAGGCTTTCTGTCTCGTGTGGGAGCACTACCTCTGTGGAAGTCACCTGGTACTTCATTTTCTGGCCGAAGGTGTTGACATAAATCGCGTCACCTTCTTTCATATCGATGAGGTTATCCCACATCGTTGACGTCGTCAGGCCGGTGTGCCCGGTGATAACCGAATGGGTGCCTTCCCCACCAACTGGCAACGAAGTGCCGTACAGGTGGCCCAAGCCTTTTTGCAACACTTCTTCCGTCGTGCCGTGATAGACCGGTAAGGAAGATTCGATGGATGGAATCGACACTTGTGACATCGCAGGAAGCCCAGAAAGCTGGTCCATATAACGCAGATAATCCTGGTTATCCTCAGACACCCGAGCCAGCCACGGGTCCAGGATTGGCCCGCCGACGGAAGTCTCATTGTATTCGTGTGCTGCGTTGATGGCTGCATTCAGCTGTTCTTCGGGGAGGTCTTGAATCTGCGAGCTGTAGTCTTCGACAACTTTGCGCTGAATGTAGTTATTCCACTGGGTGGAAACCACCGGATATAAGAGAACCGAAATTCCCACCAAAATGATCAATGCCGGCACGACGACGCGGCGAAACACAGACGTTTCTTCTGGCTTTGGTGGCGCCGTGGTTTGACGGGTAGCAAGGGTCATTACAGTGGAACCCCGGTCTTTCTAAATAAGGCTAAATTAATGAAATTTTTATGTTGAATAGTTATTTTAAGTTCACTTAAACCCGATGCGCGATGCGTCGGGCGTAAAGTTATCTTCGTTTGAAGGGGCAATCAATGCGATTGCACCCTTCGCGTGAAGAAAACGCTGAAGCTCCTAAAGCTATTAGGCCTTTGCGGAGTTACGACGAGCGGCGTAAACACCACCGGCGATGATTCCGAGACCAAGCAGAGCTACGAGCAGGATACCCATGCCACCGGTCGATGGGAGGATTGGGCGTTCGGTGTCCGGAAGGTTAGTGATTTCCAAGGAAACACGACGAATCGTCTGGCCATCCCGGTCAACGAGTTCCTTAGACTCACGGCTAAGCGTTATTTCGTAAGGCTTGTCGGCAGTCTTGATATAGCCATCTGGAGCTTTAAGCTCGGTCAAGCAGTATTTGACAGTGTCTGCTGGAGCTTCATTGTTGATCCAATCAGAGACGTGAATACCTTCGAAGGTCAATTCTCCGTTTTCTCCAGTTACACCTTTTTGGATGTAATTGTCAGGAGTTTTACAGTCTGCTAGGCCAAATTCTGCTCCGGCGAGCTTAACCTCGTTATTGTTTTCATCTTCTTTGATGACGCGAATATTTCCAACGTATGTAACCACTTTGTCGTTGGGTGTTTCGAATTTCTGGTCCCCATCTGGGCCACGGAAAAATCCTGACTCATCCACACTGTTTTCAATATCTTGATCAGGTGCGTTCAGCAGCGTGGCTTCCACGGTGATGCGGACCTTGTCGCCTGCTTGCAGTCCAGCCGCCGCTGGATCAGCAAAAGTAATGCTGAAAGCTTTGTCTGCACCTTCGGCACGATTCTGAGTATTTGTTGGCAAATCTGCGTTCGTGTTTACTGTGTACGAAGCCGTGTCAATTGCTTCAGCTGGACCCGTTCCTCCAGGAATACGCTCAACCTTTGGGGCGAAATTTTCAGGAAGTTTTAACTCACTGCTGTCGAATGAGTCTCGGATCATGAGTTCTTTAAGTTCAGATCCTTCAGGTGCGCCCGGTACAATCCCTTCCAGCGTATAAGTGACAGTGCTTCGCTGACCAGTGCGGCCCTCAACTCCGTCAATTTCAGCATGCTTGTCGGCATCTACTACTTGCTTTGTGACAGAAACCGCAGAGTTCTTGGGGTACACGTGAACGTTAGAGTTCCACCCATTACCAGCTTCGTTCACCATTGGCACCAGGACAATGAATGGTTTGCTCGCTACAAAGCCTTGTTCATTGATGCCTCTAGGTGTACCGGTTTCTTCAACGTAGTACGCACCTGCAGGGAGCTTCGAAAACGACAGTTCACCCTGCTCATTCGTTTCGCCATTTTGCTCACTACCCCCGGCGGTAGCTGGCTTGTTACCGGCTGTGCGGTTCGCGTTAGAGTTGAAGTCGTTGGTCTTTTTCACCAAATCACGCAAACCAGCCTGCGTGCGAATGTCACCTTCTAAGCGCTCAATCTTGAATTTCGCCCCTGGTAATGGCGTACCACTAGCCTGAGAATCGATTTCACCCGTTGCATCGCGCAGCGACTGAGCATTCAAACGCTTATGCAGAGTCAAGGTGAAGTTATCTCCGGATGGGATAGCGGCAGCGCCAGGAAGGATTTGCCGAGCACCATCGACCAAATCTTCTTCAGTGACACCGGCCGGCAGGCCTTCGTTTGGATTAGGCGCATCCCCCTGCGCAAACGCAGGAGCGCCAGCACCGAACGATCCACCGAGTGTCAATCCCACTGCAACTGCGAGAGCCAACGGCTTAGAAATGGCTTTTGCCATGTTAGGTCCTTTCAAACAAGAACACCGACGCTAAGGAAACGAAAGGACCAGAATCTCCCTATCGACGGAAACAGGCTCTTCCCTGCCTTCTCAGCAGTGTCAAGTGAATTCAAATCATTCAATGACTACCCAATGCAGTCATCGATGAGAATATTAAAGTTTCGCTTACCCAATAACAAGATCGTTGAACAATCGAAGGCAAAATACCCCCACGATTTAACCCCGCCAATCACCCCACCCACGCGCAACGCAAAGACCGGAAACCTTTCGGTTCCCGGTCCGTATGCTGTGCGGCCTGAGGGGATCGAACCCCCGACCTACTGGGTGTAAACCAGTTGCTCTTCCAGCTGAGCTAAAGCCGCTTTCCCTCTGTGTGAGGTACTGGATTACCATAACATGACCACCATAATATTTGGCAAATCGCCAGCGTAATGGCCATTTTATGGAGTTATATCAAGTTAGTTATATAGGCTTAAACAGCAGCGCCTTTGGACTTGGTATAGCCACGGCCCACTAAGCACGAGGCTTGCCAGTCACCGAAGCGATCTGCCTTCGTCTGCACCATTCCAGCCAGCTGCGCAGACTCAGAGATCACACCAGGTTCCACAGTGCCCGGCTTCTGCGCGCCAGGGGTGAGCAACCAGATGCAGCCGCCGTCGGCAAGCGGAGTAATCGAGTCCACCAAACCGTCGACTAGATCGCCATCTTCTTCCCGCCACCACAGCAAGACGACGTCGCAAAGCTCGTCGGTCTCTGCATCCAACAACTCCTCGCCAATTACATCCTCAATGGCTTCGGAAATGCTGCTGTCGCAGTCTTCGTCCCAACCAACTTCTTGCACCACCATGCCTTTTTCGATTCCAAGACGTTGTGCAAGATCCTGGGTGCGCTCGTCGCCACCCGGAATGTCTACCACTGTGTTAATCCTTCCTGATGTTTCTCGAATACAGCTTGATAACAGCTACAAGCCACACCCTACAACGAATGAGCGCGAATGTGCGGCTTTTCGTGCGATTTGCTTAGGGTTGTTCAACTATCGAGGAGGGCGGGTAGCATGGATCCCACACACCCGCGCGCTACCGCAGCCACTGGCGGCCCCACCCCGGCGGCCCCAGATTCCGTAAGTAGTGCCGCTAAATGGTGCCAATTATCTGTGCAAGGAGAACAACAATGGCGGATCAATCCGACAACTCTGTAAACAACAAAAACCCCGCGCAGGATTTCGGCAGCGACGAATCCAACCACCCACTCATCCGGGACGGCGTTGCCTCCTACCTCAATGACCAGGACCCGGAAGAGACCCGGGAATGGATGGACTCGCTCGACGGTCTGCTAGAAAACGCCTCGTCCGACCGCGCGCGCTACCTGATGCTGCGCCTGCTGGAACGCGCCTCGGCCAAGCGTGTGCCGCTGCCGTCGTTGACCTCGACGGACTTCGTCAACACCATCCCCACCGACCAGGAACCAGAATTCCCGGGCGACGAAGAAATCGAGAAGCGCTACCGCCGCTGGATGCGCTGGAACGCCGCGGTAATGGTGCACCGCGCACAGCGTGAAGGCATCGGCGTCGGCGGCCACATCTCCACCTACGCCGGCGCAGCCCCGCTCTACGAGGTCGGCTACAACCACTTCTTCAAAGGCAAAGACCACCCATCCGGTGGCGACCAAGTCTTCTTCCAGGGCCACGCCTCGCCGGGCATGTACGCCCGTGCCTTCCTGGAAGGCCGCCTGGACGAAGAAGACCTCGACGGCTTCCGCCAAGAAGTCTCTCGTGGCCCGAACAACGGCCTGCCTTCCTACCCACACCCGAAGGGCATGGACTGGTTCTGGGAGTTCCCTACCGTGTCCATGGGTCTGGGCCCAATGAACGCCATCTACCAGGCACGCTTTAACAAGTACCTGGAAAACCGTGGCATCAAAGACACCTCCAAGCAGCACGTCTGGGCATTCCTTGGTGACGGCGAAATGGACGAGGCCGAATCCCGTGGTCTGGTGCACTTCGCTGCCCTGAACGGCCTGGACAACCTGACGTTCATCGTCAACTGCAACCTGCAGCGCCTCGACGGCCCAGTGCGCGGTAACTCGCAGATTATCCAGGAGCTGGAATCGTTCTTCCTCGGCTCCGGCTGGGACGTCATCAAGATCGTCTGGGGCCGCGAATGGGACAAACTGTTCGCCGCCGATAAAGACGGCGCGTTGGTCAACATCATGAACAACACTGCCGACGGCGACTACCAGACCTTCAAGGCCAACGATGGCGCCTACGTGCGGGAGCACTTCTTCGGCCGCGACGAGCGCACCGCCAAACTGGTCGAAGACATGTCTGACGACGAAATCTGGGCACTGCGCCGCGGTGGCCACGACTACCGCAAGATCTACGCCGCCTACAAGCGCGCCACCGAGAAGAAGGACGGCCGCCCGACCGCCATCCTGGCTCTGACCATCAAGGGCTACGGCTTGGGCCACAACTTCGAAGGCCGCAATGCCACGCACCAGATGAAGAAGATCGGCTTGGATGACCTGAAGCTGTTCCGCGACAAGCAGGGCATCCCGTTCAGCGACGAAGAGCTGGAGAAAGACCCAGCGCTGCCGCCGTACTACCACCCCGGCAAAGACTCCGACGAAATCAAGTACATGCTGGAGCGTCGTAAAGAACTCGGCGGTTACCTGCCGGAGCGTCGTGCGAAGTACAGCCCGATCGAGGTGCCACCGCTGGACAAGCTGCGCAGCGTGCGCAAGGGTTCCGGCAAGAACCAGGTCGCTACCACCATGGCGCTGGTGCGTACCTTCAAAGAGCTGATGCGCGATAAGGAACTGGGCAAGCGCGTCGTTCCAATCATCCCGGATGAGGCCCGGACCTTCGGTATGGACTCCTGGTTCCCAACCCTGAAGATCTACAACCCGCACGGCCAGAACTACGTGCCGGTGGACCACAACCTGATGCTGTCCTACACCGAGGCCAAGGACGGCCAGATGCTGCACGAGGGCATCAACGAGGCCGGTTCGGTGGCATCGTTTACCGCAGCTGGCACCTCGTACGCCACCCACGGTGAGCCGATGATTCCGCTGTACATCTTCTACTCGATGTTCGGCTTCCAGCGCACCGGCGACGGAATCTGGGCCGCCGGCGACCAGATGGCACGTGGTTTCTTGATCGGAGCCACCGCCGGCCGCACCACCCTGACCGGTGAGGGCCTGCAGCACATGGACGGCCACTCGCCAATGCTGGCTGCCACCAACCCGGCTGTGGTGACCTACGACCCAGCGTTTGCCTACGAGATCGCGCACCTGATCCACCGTGGTATCGACCGCATGTACGGCCCAGAAGGCGGCGAGGATGTCATCTACTACCTCACCGTCTACAACGAGCCAATGGATCAGCCTGCCGAGCCAGAAAACCTGGACGTCGAAGGCCTGCACCGCGGCATCTACCACTACAACACCGCCGAATCCGGCTCGATTCCGGCGAACATCCTGGCATCCGGTGTCGGCATGGTTGAGGCTTTGCGCGCACAGAAGATCCTGGCCGAAGAATTTGACGTCAAGGCGTCTGTGTTCTCCGTGACCTCCTGGATCGAGCTGGCCCGCGAAGCTGCCGCCCGCAACAAAGAAGCGCTGCAGCAGGGCAAGATCAACCCAGAAAAGCCATTCGTCACCAAGCAGCTGGAAGGCTTCGACGGCCCATTCGTTGGTGTTTCCGACTTCGGCACCGACCTGCAGAAGAAGCTGCGCCCATACGTGCCAGGCACCTACACCGCACTGGGCGCCGACGGCTTCGGATTTTCCGATACCCGTGAGGCTGCACGTCGTTACTTCAACATCGACGCCGAATCGATCGTCGTCGCTACCCTGCTGAACCTGGCGAAGGAAGGCACCGTGGACGAAGAGGTTGCCGAGAAGGCCGCCAAGAAGTTCCACTTGGATGACCCAACCAAGGCGTAGTTTGTAGCTGTAACTGGCGTCCGCTGTGTGCGGGCCCGGCTAGGTTGGAATCCGCTGCGTGCGGGCTCTACCTCGGCGCCTAGCACCTGCCCCGGCTGGAATTCGGTTTCTGGCCGGGGTTTAGTGCGTTTAATCTGAGACGGCAGGTATTGTTTTGCACGTGCCGGGATTGTCTCGTTCCGGCTTGGTTGCAGATCTTGGGTTGGTGAAAACATGTCGAGTCCGTCGGACAAACAGCGTCAACAGGTGCAGGACGAGCTCACCCGCGCGGTAGGTACGGGCCGGATCAACATCAAACAATTCGATTATTTGTTGGGCATCGTGTGGTCGTGCGAATCCGCGGACGTGCTGGATTCCATTCGCCGGGATTACCTGGGCCAGGTTGGGCCGGGCGTAGGTGCCGGGCTTCACCCTGGTCATAGACCTGGAGCTGCACCTAGTCACGGCTCTGCACCTGGCCACGGTTCTGCAGCTGGTCACGGTCCTGCTCGCTATCACCCTGCCCCTACACCTAGTCACGGCCCCGCTCGCTATGGCCAATATTCTTCTCCGGTGCCGTTGAAGACTACCCTCGGCACGATCGAGCTCACGGGAGACTGGCGAGTACCTGAGCGACAGGAATTCGTGGTGAATGCTGGCACACTGCTTATCGATTTGCGCCAGGCGCGTGCAGATTCCCTCTTCGTGGAGTTCAACATCACAGCCCGGATGGCGACGATCCGCATCATCGCTCCCGAAGGGGTTCCTGTAGAAAATCGCTTAGCGAATAATCTCGCCTCAACCTTCGATATCCTCCAGACCACCCCGAACCCGCAGGCCCCGCGCGTAATCCTCACCGGGGCGGTTACGGGATCGACTGTGACCGTAAAACGGCCTGGGCGCCGCCGCACGTGGCGAGAGCGTTTGCAGCTGTAACTCGGTGGATTGCCAGGCGCAACCCACCCCACCACTGGTCTAGACTGGCGGCATGGATCTTGCCGATAAACTCGACACCTTCACCCGCCTGGTGCCACTGCTTGACGACGCCAGCGCGGCCGAAACCGACGACATCACCCGCGATGCACAACTGCGCGATCTGGCCATTGACTCGCTATCTATGATCGAACTCGTCGTCAAGATCGAAGACGAGTTTAAAGTACGCCTCGAAGAAGACACCGTGCGCAGCTGGACGACGGTGTCCGACGTGGTCTCTTATATCGACGCCACAGCTAACGACGCTACGGCCCACTAATCCTGCTGAATCTCCACCCGAGCACTGAAGCTGCCATACTTGCCGAGCTTCTCTAGCATCGCGCGCAGCTGCAGTAACTCGCTCGTCGGCGCGCAAATCGGCTGCTTGCACCCAACCGTGACTTCCCCATCACAGTGAGTATTACAGTGGGCCTCACGTACCCAGCGCGTGCACCAATCAGCGGTCAGCGGGTCTGCCCCGAACGGTGCATCCACCGGATCAGAGCGCAGGCACACTGCCATCGCGCGTTCGACGGCAGGCCGAAACCGCCTGGGCATAGCGTCGACAAGCACGACGGCCTGACTATAACCAGGCGCCAACTTCACGGCAGTGTCTTCACCTGCCGACGTTGGGGCAGCCCACGACTGCGCGGGCTGGCGAATAGATGCGAGTAATGCCATCTGCAGGTCACAGCCCTTCGATAGTGCATAACACCCACCACCCGCGACTCTATTTGCCCAGGTGATGCCCGCATGTCACGCTCGATGATTCCACAGCGTCATGAAACCATCATGGCAGCCTCGTGGCCAAGCGCGCATGCAGAATGTGGTGCCAGACGAGCATCGTCTTCCCCAACGTGCTCGCACTCGCTTGCGCCAGAGTCGATTCAACTACCCCACCCACCCCAGGGGCAACCCTCAACATCATCTTTAACCCCCGTTTAATCAAGTCTCACTTGAGGGTTTTTCCATCACCGCAGTTCAGCAACTTACATCACTGTAATCCCACTAGTTAACTTTTACACCTTGATCACAAAACCCGCGATCGCCCGCCCGCGGTCTAGTCAACGCTAAAAATCTGCAGTAGGCTAAGCGCTCATGAAAATATCGTTCCGCACTCTCGGCACCGCGTTCGCTGCCGGAGCCCTCGGAGGCCTGCTCGCCATCGCCACCCCAGCAAGCCAGGCGCAACCCCAACAAGCCCCACAGGCCGCGCCCGCGCCGAGCACCCGCACCGTGGATGTGAACGGAACCCCGCGTCACTACTTGCTCGACCTACCGGCCAACTATGATCCAGCCCGCGCCTACCCCGTCGTACTAGGGTATTCGGGTGCCTGGACGGATGCGCAGGTCTTCCGCGACCAAGCCCTGCTCAACCACGCGGTCGGCACCGAAGCAATCGTTGCCTACCCGCAAGGCGTTGTCGACAAATTCAAGGGCAAACCGGCCTGGGGTGGGCCGCACTACGCAGCGCAAACCACCGACGATGATGTTGCCTTCGCCCGCGCGCTGGTGGCTGACCTCAGCGCCAACTACCACGTCGATACCGACCGCATCTATGCCACGGGATTGTCCAACGGCGGCGGTGCAGCCCTCAACCTGGCTTGTCACGCACCGGATCTTGTCGACGGCGTCGCCAGCGCGGCCGGCGCCTACTACGACGCGACGGTCTCCAACTGTGTCGAACACGCGCCCGTGCCAACTCTGCTGATGCACCACCAGGATGATCACATCATCAACATTCACGGTGGCGCCAATGGTCACGGCGGGCACTACAAAGCCGCACGGCAAGTCTTCGACGAATTCGCCGCGCGCAACGGTTGCGCACCAGAGGCCGCAGATAACAACTGGGTCGTCGGCGCGCACACGATCTCTGGCAGCGACTGCCTAGCCGCAACCGAATTCTCGACCATGGTCAGCCCGCAAGCGAACAACGGCCACACCTGGTTTACGGCAGCTCCCAACGCAAACGTGCTGGTGTGGGAGTTTTTCCAGAGCCAGTTTTAAACAGCCGACATTAATCAGCCAGCTTTAACCAGCCAGCATTAGTCTTACTGCGCTAGCTCCTGCCAGATCGCGTCGTTCGTCTCTGCCCACAGTGGCTTGGCCCAGTCGCCAAACTCGCGGTCTGTCAGGGCGACCAGCGCGATCTTTTTCTCCGGCACCAACCAGATATACGAGCCGTACATGCCGAAATGCCCCACCGTATTCTCCGGCAGCGCGCTGCCCATCCAATGCGATTCTTTGCTGCCGTGCACCTCAAAACCTAGCCCCCACTGGCACGGCTTGTGCATACCATAACCAGGCACGATGCCGCGCAGGTCAGCGAACTGCGGGGTGAGCAGCTTGTCGACGGTCGACGGATCCAACAGCTGCGGGTCCAGCACCTCCTGGACGAACCGCACCAGGTCTGCGGCAGTGGTTTCCAAGGCATAACCGGCAGAGCCCTGCAGTTTCGTGCGGCTCATCCCCAATGGCTCAAATAACCCCAGCTCAAGGTATTCGGCAAAACCCATTCCGGTCTCGACCTCGAGCTTGTCCTGCAGAATCTCGAAGCCGGCGGAGGAATAGATACGGCGCTCTTCCGGCGCACGGTCTGGGTTCTCCGCATCTTGCCCCACCCCGCTGGCGTGTGCGAGCAAATGGCGCACGGTGGACCCCTCCGGGCCAGCCGGGGTATCCAAGCCAAACACGCCTTCTTCGATCGCCATCGCAAAGCCATAAGCCGCCACCGGCTTGGTCACCGAGGCTACGGCGAACACACGATCCTGCTCGCCTACGCTCTGGGTGAGTTCACCGTCGTAAAGCAGCGCGGCAGCGACGTTATCGGCCGGCCAGTCGGCAATTTTCTCGAACGATTCCACGTTGTGCGGTGTGTGTGCTGAGTTCATGGCATCTAGTTTATGCGCTCGAGCAGATGATTTTCCTGCGGCAACTCGCGAACTGCTTTACAGTACTAATATGGAACACAGTTTGGGTGCCAATACCACGTGGGAAGCCGACATCGTTCTTGCGGACGGCGCCATCGCAGTGCTGCGCCCGATCCTTCCCACTGATCGCGAGAACCTACTGCAGTTCTATGCCGGGGTCTCCGCAGAATCGAAATACCTGCGCTTTTTCAATTCGCATCCCGAACTCACCACAGCCGAACTAGAGCAATGGCTCAATTCCGACGGCAACTCCCAGGTGCACCTGGCGTTGGTGTATCGATCCCAGATCATTGCCGTCGCCGGGTACCAGGTGATTACCCACGGCGGCTCCGACCAGCACAGCACCGAGTGCATCGGCGACGTCGCCTTCTTAGTCCAAGATGCCCACCACGGCCGGGGCGTAGCAAATATTTTGCTGGAACACCTTGCCCAAATCGGCCGCGAACACAACATCGACCGCTTTTGTGCGCAGATGCTGCCGCACAACCGCGCGATGAAAGAAGTTTTTCGCCGGGCTGGCTATAGCGTGCGCCCGGAGCTTTCCGACGGCTTCATCACCGTGGATTTCACCATCGCCGCTACTGCGGATTCCCGCGAAGTCATGCTGCGCCGTGAGCTGCGCGCCGAGGCAAATTCCATACGCCAAATCTTGCAGCCACTCCCCAGCCCGTCAGCTACCCGCACACAAGTAGGCCTTTTTAGCGCAGACCCTAGCGTCGTCGGCATCCAGAAGGCCGAGCACCGCACGCAACAACTACACCGCGCCATTGACAGTGCAACCGAGCACAACGCCGCGGCAATCATCTTCCCCTCCCAGGGCACCTCTCCACAGATGAGCTCCGAAGAAGCTGGCGCGATAGTCGCCTATGCACGTGCAGCTGGCTTGAGAATCCTCGGTCCCGCCTCCCTCGGCGTCATCAACACTGCAGCCGAGCACCGTCTCAACACCACCCCAGCGCCCATGCCGCGAGCTGGCACAGTGGGGATTTTCACGCAGTCTTCTGGCGTCGCCGCTCTCACGTTGTCGCTGGCCATCGCCCACAACTGTGGGATCAGCTCCTTCCTCGCGGCAGGCGCATTCGCCGACATTACTGCCAATGACATGATGCAGTACTGGTCCACGGATGATGCGACGCAGATCTGTCTGCTCTCGCTAGACCGCATTGGTAATCCGCGCAAATTTTTTCGGGTGTTGCGCCGCTTGGCTTTATCCAAACACGTCGTCGTCTTTAACCCTGGGCGTGCTGTGACAGCCACGGATGATGCGGTTGAGGATCCGACGCCAGCTTCTGCTGAGGCTCCGGCGCCAGATTCTGCTGAGGCAGCAAAGGCGGACTCTACAGAGTATTTCGACCAGGTTGTGCGCCAAACCGGAGCCATGGTGGTCGCCCGGCGCGATGTCATGTTTGCCATTACCCACATACTTGCGCGCCAACCACTGATTGCTGGCCGACGGGTGGCGGTGGTATCTAATTCGGCTGGTTTGGTCCAGCACATGACAAGCGCCGCCCGCAGATTCCAACTTGCCCCCGCCGCGTGTGTCACGCCAGAAGACGCACCAGCGTTGCTTGTCGACGAAGTCTCCCGCGCGTTGGATTCCTCCGACGTTGATGCCGTTGTCGTTGCCGTCGTCGAGATCGGAACGTGCCACCGCCAGATTCGAGAAGAACTCGAGCGTATCGCTGCAGAAACGAACAAACCGTTGGTGGCGAATTTTGTGGGATTTTCGCAGGCAAATGACACTGCCACTACCACACCGCCGTCGTCGCTGTCGCAGTCGTCGCCGTCGCAGTCGTCGCTGTCGTCGTCGAGTGACGAGCAACCCGAAGCGATGGGCCAGTTGCCCGTGGTGTCTACTTACGCAGATGGACTCGAAGCACTGTCACATATCTATGCCAGCCAGCACCGTCGACAAGCAGTTCTACCGGTAGAAACTAGCGGCAGCCCAGAGTCGCAAATTCTCGCTTCACCTGCCGAAGGTCGGGTGGCAAGCGCGGAGGAAACCGCCCGCGTCCTGGCGCACTATGGCATCGACGTACTACCAAGCTATCCCGCCTCCCACGTTGCTGAAGCACTACGCGCTGCGGAACAACTTGGCTGGGATGTCGTCGTGCGCGCGACGAATCCCGCAGTGCGCTCTCGCCCCGACCTGGTGCCGGTCACCCGCCACATCCACAACCACGCTGAGCTGCACCACGCCTGGGAAACCTTGGCAACTATGGGCGCCGAGCACGGCATGAGCATCAACCAGCTGGCACCGATCGTGCAAAAGACGGTCTCACCTGGCCCTACCCTGACGATCCGCGCGTTCGAGGACATCAAGCTCGGGCCCATCATCAACGTCGGTATTTCGGGTATCGCTAGTGATGTGCTCGGCGATGTGCAGTGGGCCGTTCCACCGCTGAGCCTTGCCGACGCCCGGGAGGTCTGTGACCGTCTGCGAGCCGCGCCTATTCTGCGGTCTGCTCACCGCGCATCGCTGGAAACGCTCGTGGTCGCCGTCGCCAAGCTCAAAGATGAGCACCCCGAAATCTCCCAGCTCGTGCTCTCGCCGGTGATCTCCTCGCAGCAACGCACCGTGGTTGCCGGCGCGCACCTTTCTATCACCCCGCCGCACCAACGCGATCCGGGAGCGCGGGCACTGACAACGCATATCCGGGAGCAGACATGATGACAGCGCCCACACTGAGCACGAAGCCGCTGCTGTTTTCCGATGGCAACCTTGACCGCTATCACCTGGGCCGCGATCATCCGATGGGGCCGGATCGTGTCAGCCTTGCCCTACGGTTAGCGGATCATTTTTCCGTTCTCCCGCTTTTCGACGTCACTGCCCCACCTGAATCTGCTGGTCAGGATTTAGAAAGGGTGCACAGCCCGGACTATATTTCCGCTGCGCGGCAAGGTCTGCCCAACGCAGCTTTTGGGCTCGGCACGCAAGACAACCCGGTATCTCCCGAACTAGCTGTGGTTGCTGATCGCGTAGTGGCAGCGACGGTTGCTGCCGCGCAATCCGTCTGGGAGGGAAAACGACAGCGCGCGGTGAACCTCTCCGGTGGTTTGCACCATGCCACCTCCACCACGATGAGTGGTTTTTGCATGTTCAACGACGCAGCAGTCGCCATCAAGTGGCTGCAAGACCATGGTGCATCCCGCATCGCATACCTCGATTTCGATGCCCACCACGGCGACGGCGTGGAGCAAATCTTTTGGGATGATCCCAACGTGCTCACAATCTCCGTGCACGAATCCGGGCTGTACCTGTTTCCTGGTACTGGCCATGCGCACGATATCGGCGGAAGCGGCGCGCAAGGCACCGCCATCAACATCGCTTTATCCAAAAATGCAGCCGACGAGGAATGGCTACAATCCACACACGCGATCATTCCCCTGGTGCTAGAAAAATTTCGGCCGCAAGTTTTGATTACCCAACACGGTTCTGACCCGCACCGTGCCGATCCGCTCGCCGACCTTGAAATCAGCATCGACGCCTTGTCTCTTACCTACCGGTCTTTAGCTGCTTGGGCAGATAAATTCTGCGCCGGAAAGTGGGTGGCGCTCGGTGGCGGGGGCTATCACAAAGACTCCGTGGCGCGCGCATGGACACAACTGCTGGCTGCGGTGGCAGGCGTGGAGCTTGATCGACACGCGCCGCTGCCCACAGACTGGGCGCGCGCTATCGGGATGCAGGTCCAGCCTCTTCTGGGCGATGATGCGGTGGACGAGAATATCTACAGCTATCAGCCGTTTCGACACCTGGTTGAGCGCCCCTGCCCCGCGCTTGTGGCCACCTCGCGGACTATTTTTCCCTACTGGGGTCTACAGCCCTACGCATAATCATTTTGTCACCCACACTAAGTGGGGTAAATCTCATTCACCTGCTGCGAAACCCGCAACCTCCCAATAGGATCTACAACAACACAAATTGAGATCCAGTTCACACAAGGAGGAAATATGAATATCCAACACTTTTATGGTGGACGCCGCCAATCAGGAACCAGCAACAAGACTTCCCCAGTGTATAACCCGTCGACAGGCACGGTGCAGGCCGAAGTCGAGCTCGCTAGCACCGAAGACGTCAACACGGTGATCGACGATGCAGCACAAGCGCAGCCCGGCTGGGCAGCATTGAATCCACAAAAGCGCCTGCGCGTGCTGATGCGCTGGATCCAGCTGATCAACGAGCACCACGATGAGCTCGCCCGACAACTCTCCCTGGAACACGGGAAAACCTTCCCGGATGCCAAGGGCGATATTAGCCGCGGTACCGACGTACTCGAATTCTGCTTAGGGGCTCCGCACCAGCTCAAAGGTGAATACTCCACCAATGTCGGCCCCGGCATCGATACCTATTCCATGCGCCAGCCACTCGGCGTCGTCGCGGGCATCACGCCGTTCAACTTCCCCGCGATGATCCCATTGTGGAAAGCCGGCCCAGCACTGGCAGCTGGTAACGCTTTCGTCCTCAAGCCTTCTGAACGCGACCCTTCAGTGCCGGTGCACTTGGCAGAGCTATTCCTCGAAGCAGGAGGACCACCGGGAGTATTCAACGTCGTCCACGGCGATAAAGAAGCCGTCGATGCCCTGCTGGATTCCCCGACGATTAAAGCCATCGGCTTCGTCGGCTCGAGCCCGATCGCACAATATATCTACGAACGCTGCGCAGCCACTGGCAAGCGCGCCCAATGCTTTGGTGGCGCGAAAAACCACGCGATCGTGTTACCTGATGCCGACATCGATGCCGCTGCTGACGCCGTCGTCGGAGCAGCCTACGGTTCGGCGGGTGAACGCTGCATGGCGCTGTCCGTTGTCGTTCCAGTCGGTGAAGACACCGCGCAGAAATTGCGTGCTGCGATCGAAAAGAAAATACCGGAACTGCAGGTCGGCCATTCTTTGGATCCGGATGCTGACTACGGTCCACTCGTCACCGCCGAAGCGAAACAGCGCGTGCTCGGTTATATCGACCGCGGGGTTGACGAGGGCGCCGAGCTGGTTGTAGATGGCCGCAAAGCAGACGGTCTCGGGGAATACGATGGCGACGATCTTGCCGATGGCTTCTTCCTACACCCGACGTTTTTCGACAACGTGAGCCCAGAGATGGCTATTTATCGCGAAGAAATTTTCGGTCCCGTGCTCACGATGGTGCGTGCAGACTCCTTCGAAGACGCCCTGGCACTACCGAGTGAGCATGAATACGGCAACGGCGTGGCGATTTTCACCAACAACGGTCACTCCGCGCGTGAATTTGCTGCCCGCGTCGAAGTCGGCATGGTCGGCATCAACGTCGCTATCCCAGTGCCCATCGCCTACCACACCTTCGGTGGATGGAAGGCATCTGGTTTCGGAGACCTCAACCAACACGGCCCGGATGCATTCCGCTTCTACACCAAGACAAAAACCGTCACCAGCCGGTGGCCCGGCAACGAAGCTGCGGGCGGTCCAGAATTTTCCATGCCGGTGATGGATTAAGTTCCGGTGATGGATTCAGACCGTAGAAAACTCTAGGAGGAACCCATGTCTACTCTCCCCACGATCGCATTCATCGGACTAGGAAATATGGGCGGTCCGATGTCTGCCCAGCTAGCTCAAGCCGGCTATACCGTCCGCGGTTTTGATGTCTCGGAAGAAGCAAAACAAGCCGCCGAGCAGGCCGGAGTGCAGGTCTTCGATACCGTCGCACAGGCCAGCAAATCTGCCGATATCATTATGACGATGTTGCCCAACGGTGAGCTCGTCGAAAACGTGCTCACCGAAGCATTTGAAGCCGGTGCACAGCCAGAAATGTGCATCGATTCCTCCACCATCGCAGTATCGGAAGCGCGTGAACTCGCCGAACTCGTGAGTTCTCGTGGCTCAGCGTTCATCGATGCACCGGTCTCGGGTGGTGTCACAGGAGCCGAGGCGGGGCAACTGGCCTTTATGGTTGGCGGGCCGGAAAAAGATTTCCAGCAGGCAGAACCGCTGTTTACCGTGATGGGCAAAACACATACTTACTGCGGGCCAGCTGGAGCAGGCCAAGCCGTCAAAGCCTGCAACAACATGATCTTGGCCGTGCAGCAAACAGTATTGGCCGAGGCACTGGTGCTGGGTGAGCGGCTCGGTTTGAGCCATCAAGCGTTCTACGATGTGGTCTCGAATGCCACCGGAAACAGCTGGTCACTCTCGGTGAACTGTCCGGTGCCAGAAGTCGTGCCAAACTCTCCCGCAAATAGAGACTTCCAGCCAGGATTCTCGTCCGCGTTGATGCTCAAAGACCTCAACCTGGCGATGGTCTCGGCACAAGAAACCGGCACCGAAACGTTGCTCGGCTCGCAAGTAACGGAGCTTTTTGCAGACTTTGTCGAGGAAGGCAACGGCTCACTAGATTTCTCGGCGATCATCAAACGGGTACGCGATGCGAAGAAATCCTAATCGCCTGGGGCGCTAGTACGTAGCTTTTTCCTGCTACTACGCTGCGTTTGCCTGCTAGCACGCAGCATTCCCGTCGAGAATATCTTGTACCTGGGAACCGTAGTACGTCACCAATTCATCAAAGGTATAGGTGGCAAAATCGGTATCCCCAAAGCGGCGCATCACCGAAAGCCCCACCAACAGTGCCATCGCAGCCTGCGCACGCAGCTCAGGCTTAGGCATGGCGTTGGGTGATTCTTCAGCGATGCGTTTAGTCAACACCTGCAAAACGTCCGCTTTTATGCGTTTTCCAATCGCATGCAAACTTCCAGGTTGCCCGTTTGCGATCGAAATGATCCGGGCAATGGAGTAATGCGCTGTGGAAGGCGCCGTCAATGTCTCAGTTACGGCAGTTCGGCCCAAGTTCTCAAACGAGCCAGAAAATAACGCAGCTGAAGACACAGCAAAATCAATCGTCTCCACAAACAAGTGTTCTTTGTTCTGAAAATGCTTGACGATGAGCGCGACGGAAACTTCCGCCTGCGAAGCAATATCACGCAAAGAAACTTTATCGAACGAGTGCTCGCTAAATAGTGCTCGTGAACATTCCAGAATTCGATCCCGCGCTGGTAGTTTTGCCTGCCTCATAGCCACATCTTACGCAAGGAGTTCGAGCTCGCTTAGCGCGGTGGCATGCGCAGGCCACCGTCTAGTCGCACGGTTTCACCATTGAGATAATCACTGGCGACGAACGACGAAACCATGCCGGCGAATTCTTCCGGGCGTGCCAGGCGCCGCGGGAACTGCACGCGCGATTCCAGCTCAGCCCGAAAATCTGCAGCAATGCCAGCCATCATGGGCGTATCCACTATGCCCGGCGCGATTGCGTTGACTCGTATTCCTTTGGAGGCGAGGTCTCGCGCAGCTGTTAACGCCAACGAATGCACCCCACCTTTCGATGCTGCGTACCCGGCCTGACCAACCTGGCCTTCAAAAGCTGCCACTGACGAAGTCAACACCACGACGCCGCGTTGGCCGTCATCATCAACTGGCTCATTGCCTGCCATTTGTTGTGCAGCAGCAGCCAAGAGGTGGAACGAGCCCATGAGGTTCACGTTTATCGTCGAGGCAAACAGACCAAAGTCGTGCATTCCTTTCGACGAAACAATACGTTGCGACGGACACACTCCCGCACACGCCACAGCCACACGTAGCGGCGCGGATTTTTGTGCGGTGGCGACCGCATCGACCACTGCATCGCCGTCGGTCACGTCAACCGGCAGATATTCCACGCCATCTAGCAAGGCGCCAGCGGAACGCTGCTTGTCGATCGATGATTCCAAATCAAGAGCGAAGACCTTCACCCCTTGTTCAGCCAATTCCCGAACGCTAGCAGCACCCAAACCAGAGGCACCACCGGAGACAACTGCAGAGACCCCAGAACCAATAATCACAACAAACTCCTTAACTCAGACAAATAATCGCTGGATACTAAGAACAATCAGAACGTTTTAGCTCGCAGCCAGCTATACAAAAGCCGATACACCCGTGACGGCACGGCCCACAATCAAAGAATTGATGTTGTAAGTGCCCTCATAGGTGAACAGAATCTCTGCATCGGCAAAAAGTTTTGCCAGTTCATGCTCGGTCAAAATTCCGTTTCCACCACCGAGATCACGCCCGGCGGCAGCGGACTCACGGGCTAAGCGCGTCGTCGTCGCCTTCGCCAACGCGGCATGCGGCATTTCGAGACGGCCTGCCTCCTGCACCGACGCGACCTGCGCCATCATCGCTAGAGAAGCAGAGGCGTTGCCCAGAATTCGCGAGAGTTGCTCTTGGACGAGTTGGAACTTCGCCAACGGACGCCCGAACTGTTCGCGGGTGACAGCGTATTGCCGCGTCGCATCAAAAATCGCTAGCTGAATGCCAGCGCCCTGCCACCCCACCCAGGCGCGCGAGCTACACAAAAATTCGTTGGTGTTCGCGAAAGAGGCAGCCCCCGGGATGAGGTTTTCTTCTGGGATGACGACGTCGTCGAAAAGCATGTCTGCATTCTGCATGATGCGTAGCCCCAGCTTGCCGCTAATCTTTTCCGTCGACACGCCCTCGCGATCTAGCTCGACGAGGAAGCCTTTGATCTGTTGATCTGCAACATCGCGAGCGAAAACGATGGCAAAATCTGCAAATGTGCCTGCGCCGATCCAACGCTTCGCGCCGTTAATCACCCAGCCTTGCTCGGTGCGCGTGGCCGTCGTCGACAAGCCGCCTGCAATATCCGAGCCATGTTCAGGCTCGGTCAGGGCAAAGCAGCCGATAGCTTGGAACTGGCGTAAGCGACCCAGCCAGCGATCCTTTTGTTGGTCGGAACCGAGTTGGTTGATGACACCGACGATCAACTCGTTATGGATACCGACCAGCGCTGATAAGGACACATCGGCTCGGGTGAGCTCTGCATAGACTAAACCACGGAACAGACGCGAAGTCTCCGATAGTTCAATTTCACCAAGGCCCTGCTTGGCAAGTTCTTGTAGCAAGTCGAAAGGAAATTCTTCGCGGTCCCAGTGCTCGGCGACGTTTGGCCGGACCTCAGTCTGCAAAAACTCGTGGATCTGTTGTAACTGCGCACGTTCGGCAGAGTTCAGGCTGGCAGCAACATCGAGGATATCGACGGCAGGGTAGGCAATTGATGCCAAAGCTTGCGGGATAGGCGCAGCCTGTGAATTCTGTGCTGATTGCGAGTTCGTCATGGTTCGTCTCCTTCGTGACCGTGTGGCTTCACGGCGTGGTGGGTTCGTAGCTCGGATACTTCGTAGATCGGTGAATTTATATTGTCAGAAAACTTATTGAGTGATACACAACACGTTAATAGGAAAACCCCGTCGGGGTCACATATTTTGCTAAAAACCAATCTCCCGGGCCCCATATGAACGGCATTCACCCCCACCGAACCGAACCCCGAGCAGTCATATTGTTGTGCTCTCGAAATAATGCACATCACCAGTTACACTGCAATGTAATACAGTTCACATGACGGGAGTAGAGATATGACATCGACTCAGCAACTAGGCCACACCAGTTCCGTGACAGAAGAATTCCGCACAGCGCGCGACTTTCTGGTCAAAAACCGCACGGACTACGCCGCAGCGCGCAAAGGTTTTTCCTGGCCCCGTTTTGAGCACTTCAATTTCACCAGCGACTGGTTCGACCATCTCGCTGCCGATAGCGAAACCAAAGAGCAGCCAGCATTGGTGATCAGTGAAGTTGATGGAACCAGCACACGCCGCACCTTCGCGGAATTATCTGCGCGTGCGACACAACTCGCAGCCTGGTTAGATGACAAAGGCGTGCGCCCGGGCGATCGCGTCATGCTCATGCTGAATAACCAGGTCGAATTGTGGGAAACGATGCTGGCCTGCATCAAAGGCGGATTCGTGCTGAACCCGGCAACCGCCATGCTCGGCGAGACTGATCTACAAGACCGCACTGAACGCGCCGAGGTTTCCTGGGTGGTTGCGAATGACGACGACGCAGAAAAATTCCAGAATGTCACCGGCGATTTCACGGTGATTCAAATCGGCGGCGAGCAACCAGCACAGACCAGCCATCCCACCCTCGACTTCGCCGATTCGTACAACGGGCCGCGGGAGTTTAGTCCGCGGACGAAGACCAAGGCCGACGACACTCTCCTGCTTTATTTCACCTCGGGCACGACGTCGAAAGCGAAGCTCGTTGAGCACACGCACACCAGTTATCCCGTCGGCAACCTGTCGACAATGTACTGGATTGGCCTCGAACCCGGCGACGTGCACCTCAATGTCGCCGCCCCTGGTTGGGCAAAGCACGCATGGTCGAATTTCTTTGCGCCCTGGATCGCTGGTGCCACGATCTTCGTCTATAACTACGCCCGTTTCGAAGCCGCAGCATTATTGGACAAAATGGATGAAGAATCAGTGACCAGTTTCTGTGCCCCGCCAACGGTGTGGCGGATGTTGGCGCAAGCGAACCTCGACTCGCTGCCCAATCCACCAAAGAAAGTCGTCGCAGCCGGCGAGCCACTGAACCCAGAACTGATTCGTTACGTAGAAAAAGCCTGGAATACCACTATCCGCGACGGCTTCGGACAGACCGAATCTTCCGTACAAATTGCGAATTCACCCGGCCAAAAGGTCAAGCCCGGCTCCATGGGACGCCCACAGCCAGGTATGGATGTCGTGCTCATCGACCCAGCTACCGACGAGATCGGCGACCAAGGCGAGATCTGCCTATCCATTGATCCACGCCCCGTCGGCCTGACCCCCGGTTATTTCGGGGATGCAGCGAAAAACAGCGAAGTGTTCCGCGATGGCTACTACCACACCGGCGACATTGCAGAACGAGACGAGGACGGATACATCAGCTACATCGGCCGCAGCGACGATGTCTTTAAAGCCTCGGACTATCGACTTTCACCGTTTGAGCTGGAGTCCGTGGTCATCGAACACCCGGCCGTCGCTGAAGTTGCCGTCGTCCCGTCGCCAGACCCAATCCGCCTGGCCGTACCGAAGGCTTATGTTGCACTCGCTGCAGGATACGAGCCGAATGCAGAAACTGCTGAGTCGATCCTGCAACATTGCCGCAACGGCTTAGCTCCGTATAAACGCATTCGCCGACTGGAATTCTACGAGCTGCCGAAAACGGTCTCCGGCAAAATTCGCCGCGTTGATCTTCGTGCACGCGAGAACCAGATTCACGCAACTGATGTGGCCACTGGCGCTCCGGCTGAGACCGCTACCGAGCACACCGAGTACTCGGACAAGGACTTTCCAGCGCTGTCGGACTAAGCCCCCGCGCTGTCGGACTAAGCCTTAGCGCTAGCGGTGTTTAAATTCCGGGTCGCGCTTATTGGCGAAGGCGTCCATGCCTTCCTTTTGATCTTCTGCAGCAAAAATCGAATGGAACAAACGCCGCTCATGCTGCAAGCCTTGCCGCAAGGTGGTTTCATACGCAGCATCGACTGCTTCCGTGACCATCGTGGTAGCAACCAAAGACTTATTCGCAATCGTTTCTGCGACCTGCAGTGCTTCGTCGACAAGCTTGTCCGTTGCGACGATACGCGCAACCAAACCTGCCCGCTCAGCTTCTTCGGCACCCATCATGCGGCCAGTCAAGCACATTTCCATGGCTTTGGCCTTGCCGACGGCACGGGTTAACCGTTGCGAGCCGCCCATTCCCGGCAACACCCCAAGATTAATTTCCGGTTGGCCGAATTGTGCTTTCTCACCAGCGATGATGAAATCGCACATCATGGCGAGCTCGCAGCCACCGCCCAGCGCATAACCATTGACTGCCGCAACCAACGGGGTCCGAACCTGAGTCAACTGGTCCCATTCAGAAAACCAATCGCCCATGAACATCTCGGTGGCAGTTTTTGTCGCCATTTCTTTGATGTCGGCTCCCGCGGCGAAAGCCTTCTCTGATCCCGTCAGCACGATACAGCCGATGCTGTCATCGCGGTCGAGTTCCTGCGCAGCCGCAATAACCTCCAGCATGAGTTCCTGGTTCAAAGCATTCAACGCTTTCGGCCGGTCCAGAGTGATAAGGCCTACCCTGCCACGGGTTTCTGTCTGGATTGTTGCAAAATCGTTCTGCGCGTTCATCATCAACCTCTCAATCTCTGCACAGTTTCTGTCTGTGCGGTTTAGTATGTGTGGTTTGATCTTTGCGGTTTATTCTGTGCGCATCTAGTACGCGGATTAGTGCGTTGCTTCCAACAGCAGCGCCTCGCCCTGGCCGCCGCCACCGCACAACGACACACCAGCACGCTGGCCATTACCGCTTGCCAACTGATGCGCAGCGTGTACGACCAAACGCGCACCCGAAGCACCAATCGGGTGGCCCAAAGCGATGGCACCACCATGACGGTTCACCGCCGTCGGGTCCAGACCAAGTTCCTGCGCGGATTTCACTACGACGGCCGCGAAAGCCTCATTGATCTCGACGACATCAAGATCGCTGGCATTCCATCCCTGCCGGTCGAGCGCAGCGTGGAGCGCGTTTGCCGGTTGCGCCTGCAGCGAGCCGTCAGGGCCGGCAACCTGGCCGGGTGCACGCAACGTCGCCAAGACTGCCCATCCCTGCTGCTGCGCGTAGCCGCGTCGCGTCAACACGACCGCCGCGGCACCATCTGTAATCGGTGAAGAATTACCTGCGGTGATAGAACCGCCTTCGGCAAACGCTGGACGCAGCTGCGAGAGTTTTTCTGCGGTGACCCCGTCACGAATGCCCTCATCGGCATCCACGGTGACCTCGCCTTTCCGCGTTTTCACCGTGACTGGAGAAATCTCTTTGCTGAAAACTCCACTATCGCGTGCCTCGGCAGCACGTTGGTGCGAGCGAGCAGCGCATTCGTTTTCTTCCTCCGCGCTCACCGGATAGGTATCGGCGTATTCTTCGGTCAGCTCTCCCATCGAAATGCCTTTGTCCGCATCAACCAGGCCATCATGGGCCATATGGTCCACCGCAGTGACATCCCCGAACTTCCGGCCCGCCCGCGACGAGGTAAGCAGGTGCGGAGCATTCGACATCGATTCCGCACCACCGGAAACCACAACGTCAGCCTCGTGGCTACGCAGCAAACGAGCGCCGTCGATGATGGCGCTGAGTCCGGATAAACAGACCTTATTCACGGTAGTCGTGTGCGCGCGGCGCGAAATCCCGGCACCCAGCGCAATTTGTTTCGCCGGGTTTTGTCCGGCGCCAGCCTGAAGCACCTGCCCGAAAATCACGGCATCCACGACCTCCGGATCGATGCCGGCGTTGCTCAAAGCCGCCTGCGTCGCATGTGCGCCGAGCTTTGTTGCTGGCAGCGTCGACAAGCTACCTAAGAGCTTTCCAAATGGCGTCCGCGCTGCGCCGACGATAACGATATCGTCGGCGTTGCTCGCGGTTTCTGCAGTATTTTGTGTGTTCTCGGCAGTCATAACCTCATCACCTTCCACCAGGTTGACTCTACGCGCGTCATGCCCGCTGTGCTTTGTGCGCATAGCTCAGCGCGCATGAAACGTTGTGCACTCACCTTTGCGTATTAATCGTCGTGCAATAACTGTTGTGCGTTAATCATTGTGCGTTGGCAATTCACAAACTGTCGGCGGCAGAAGTTTATTTTCAACCGCCGAACAGTGATACATAACATAGTACGCGAGAAATGGGGTTTAGACTACAAAAGCAGGCGGGCTTTCTGCTCACGCAGCGCTAATCCTGAGACTCATTGTGCGCAGCATCACGAGTCTCAATTTGGATCTCGCCATGCAGGGTTTTGTGCACGGGGCACTTCTCGGAAATTGCGGTGAGCTTGTCGCGCTGCTCGGCCGAAAGGGCGTCGTCGAAATGCAGCACGCGGGTCAACGTCGTCACGCCCTGCTTATCGCGTTCGTGCCTGACGACGACATCCGTATCTCCTAGCTCCCACTTTTTGCGACGGGCATACATCCCCATCGTCATCACGGTGCACGTCGCCAGCGAGGCCTGCAACATGTCATACGGATTCGGCCCAGTGTTTTTCGCGCCCGGCACGCTAGTGGGTTCATCGGCAATCCAACGGTGGCTACCCGCCCGCAGCTCCGTGGCAAAATCACCATCGCCGGTCAGGCGGGCCTTGACGACGCCATCCTCGGTATAACGGCGTCGCTCGTCTGCACAATCGTCACCATCAACGTCGGCGACCTCCGGCAGGTATGGCGCTGCCCAGCCAACCAACATCTGCGCGGCATGCTGGGCCTGTTTGTCGCGGTGCAGCAAATGCTCCACACCATCGAGCATGATGAACGACTTCGTCGTCCGCGCAGCCCGATAAATACCCTGCGCATTGTGGATATCAACAAGATCATCGGCATTCGAATGCATGACCAACAAAGGCACATCAATCGCCGCAATGCGCTCTTTTTGATCAAATCCGCGCAGGTCGTCGACGAGCCCCTGCCCCACACAGACGGTCTTGCCACCGATTTTCACCGATGCTGAACCATCTTCAGCGATATCGTCCAGCGCACCAGCAAACAAACCAGTGACGTGCTCCGGATCATACGGCGCGGCGATGGTGACCACCGCACGCAACGAATCAATATCAGCAGCCGCAGCCAACGCCGCCGCACCACCGAGCGAATGACCAATCAGCAACTGCGGTGCTTGATAATGCTCCTCCAACCACTCCGCAGCCGCCACCACATCCTGGGCGTCGCCAGAAAACGTGGAATCTTCGAAATTGCCTTCGGAATGCCCCAGGCCCGCGAAATCAATCCGCAACACCGCAATGCCATCTTTGACCAGCTGTTTGGCAATGCGTGAGGTAGCCGGGGAATCCTTCGAGCAGGTAAAACAGTGCGCCAGCACGGCATAAGCGCGTGGGTTGGCGGGGCTATCCAGTCGCGCCGCCAATTCGTTGCCTCGGTGACCGTCGAAAGTGAGTTTTTGCCGTTGAGTCATAGCGCCAGACTACTCCGGTGCGGCGCTACTCCGGTGCGGCGACGATCTCGTGGTCTATCCCGTCACACCAAACTGATCCAACGCCAACTTGCCGGCCATCACGACGACTACCACCAGCAACACCACCCGCACAAACCCCGTGCCACGCCCCAACACCATGCGCGCGCCGATCTGTGCACCGGCCACATTCGTCACCGCTAGGGCCAGGCCGAGCAACCACAGCACCTCACCTTGCAGGGTGAAGGTAAGCAGCGCACCGATATTCGTCGAGACGTTAATGATCTTCGCCCGCGCGGCACTGGCGATGAAATCGGTGCCAAGTATCATCGTAAAGCCCATGATCAGAAACAACCCTGTACCTGGGCCGAACACACCGTCGTAAACACCAATCGCCCCCACCAGCGCGAGCACACCCAGTAGGCGGTTGCGGCTCAATTTCGCCGTTTTCTGCGTGCCACTCACCGCACCGAACGACGGTCGCGCCACCGTGAACAATCCGACGGCCAACAGCAACACGATGATCACCGGGCGCATGATCTGCTTGTCGACGCTTGCCGCCAACAGCGCACCGCCCGCAGAACCGATGAGAGCCAACGGAGCATATTTCAGGGCATTGAGCGCGGATGGAACCCGGCGCGCGAGCGTGATCGCAGCAGACGAAGTACCGAAGATCGCGGCGACTTTGTTCGTCGCCAGCGCCTGCGCCGGCGCCATGGTGGGGTTGAGGACGAGGATCAGCGGAATGAGAATCAGCCCGCCACCGCCGACGACGGCATCAACCCAGCCCGCGGCGAGGGAGCCGACCAGCAACGCGGTGATAATTTCGGCTGACATGAATCTTTCCTGACTGCTTAAACGCTAAAGCTTTCTATGAGATTAGTGCTTTTTCCAGCGCAATCGCACTATCTCGTCCATAGGTCAAATTCGTACCACCGTGGCGGCGCCCCGATGCGTGCAATCGGAACGATAGAATTATGCGGATATTCGTTCAATAGCCGTGGTAAAAGTTCAGCTCGAGACAAATGTAACTGACAATGTAGGTATTGGATAAGTGACAACTGCCCGAAGGCTCTGTTCATAACTCCCGCTACTGGAGCTAGACGGGAATCGCTATTCAATTTTGGTTTGATGTCATAAGAACGATTAAACATACGAGCATGGTGTGCCGCGTAGTTGCGGAGGATATTCAGAGATTTCAACCATGACTCCAGCTGGGGGCCGCTTAATCCACACTGGTTCGCTATTCGATTGCGGACGATGTTAGGCGCCATACCAAATAAATAAGAAAGCATCCCCCAGTCCATGACTTCGACAGCTGCCCAAATCGGCATTTCTCCTCCATATTTTGCTTTATGGTGAGACACGAAATCCTCTTTAGATGCGTTAAGCGCGGCTTTATATTTGCTCAACCACTGATCATGAACGCTACGATTGCCTGTACGCACTTGACGTGCGCGAGCGCCTAATTTGTGTACGCGCAGATGTATGAGTGGATCGATCCGCCCCAATTCATAGCCAAGCATTGCTCGAATAGCCATTTCGATGCGATCTAGTTCAATAAATACTGTATGGCGGAGACGTTCATCGAACTCATAGAGAGCGATAACCAGTTCAAATGTGGTTCCGTCGACGAATTTGTCCAATGCGATGCCATTGTTTTCAGTAAAACTACGCATTGGGTACCAGTACCCTGAAAGTCGATAGTAATTTAGGCGAGCAAGAAAGTGCTCCGCCATCGTTGGGTCAGAAAACTTCATCCCCCGTGTGCGAAGCAACTCAATCTGCTCAGCGTAAGTCTTAAATCCTTTAGTCTGCTCCACCCCTAGCTCCTGCCTATGACAAAGACCGGCCCTGGACTCCCACATCAAAGTGGGCAGCGGAACCGGTCATGTTGTCTTCATGCTACTAAAGCATCACACGCACAGCAATAGCTACGGATTCACTATCGATTTTAGTCTTGAGCAGCTGACATGAATCTTTCCTGTCCGTGAAATGTGGTGTGCACTTTGGCCCCGCTAATCTGTTGCGTATGCAAACAGAACTCGGTTTGACCCTGATGGGTCTGCTCATTGTGGGTACCACCGTCGGCATTTTGATCCGCAGTAAAACACACCCTCTGATTCCTATGACACTAGTGCCGGTCATCGGCGCATTCATCACCGGCTATGGCTTGGAAGATCTCGCGACGTTTTTCGAAGAAGGCCTGAGCTCGGTGATGAAGGTCGTCGTGATGTTCATCTTCGCGATCATCTTCTTCGGCATCCTGCAAGACGTCGGCTTGTTCACCCCGATTATTCGGGCGTTGATCAAAACCACACGCGGAAACGTGGTGGCAGTCGCCGTCGGCACGGGTCTGATTGGTGTGGTCGCGCACCTGGATGGTTCTGGTTCGACGACGTTCCTGTTAACGATTCCTGCGCTGCTGCCGCTGTACCAAGCGTTGCACATGTCGCGGTACGTGCTGCTGACGATCGTCGCACTGGCAGCTTCTGTGATGAACATGGTGCCCTGGGGTGGCCCGTTGGGTCGCGCGGGCGCGGTGATTTCGCAGGACACCAACACCGTATGGATGCATCTGATCCCGATGCAAGGCCTGGCGCTGGTTTTCGTCATTCTGGTCGCCTTTGCGCTGGGTGTGCGGGAAAAGCGCCGGATTAGCGCGCTGCAGGCTGCTGGTGAGCTTCCCGCCACTGACAACATTGACGTACACGCCATTGCCGACGAATTTGAGCAGAAACAACGCGAAAAACAACTCGAACAAGGCTACAAATTCCGCTCCGGCACCGTGCCGACGGTGCTTAATGTGCTGGTAGTTGTGGCCGCGCTGGTGGTGTTGCTGGCTGGGCTGTTGCCTCCTGCACCGACGTTCCTGATTGCCGCCACGCTAGCGTTGATCATCAACTTCACCTCGCAGGCAGAGCAAGCCGATGCTTTGAAACGCCACGCACCAAACGCGCTGTCGATGGCCGGAATTATTATCGCCGCCGCGATGTTCCTGGGCGTGCTGAACGAAACCGGCATGCTGGAAGCCATCGCGCTGTCCCTGATTAACGTGCTGCCGGAAGCCGCCGGGCCGTACCTGCACGTTGCCGTCGGCATGCTGGGCGTGCCGCTGGACCTGTTGACCTCGACTGATGCGTATTACTTCTCGGTGCTGCCAATCGTGCAAGAAACCGTCGCCGCCTACGATATTTCCGGCCTAGGTGCTGCCAGCGCGCTGATTCTGGGCAATGTGATTGGTACATTCGTCTCGCCGTTCTCCCCGGCTCTGTGGCTGGCACTCGGCCTAGCAAATGCGCAGATGGGCCGCTACCTGAAGCTAGCATTCCCGATCGCGTGGGTATTCTCCGTAATTATCGTGGGCACTGCCTTTGCAACGGGAATGCTGGCATAGGGTTGCAAAGATGAAACGGCTCATAATAACTCTCGCAGCTGCCTCATTCACACTTGCAGCATGCAGCAATGGTACTGCGGAAACAGAATCACCCTCGACGTCGCAAACGACCAGCTCAGCCAGTAGCAAAAGCCCAACCGCAACGTCGTCAAGCAGCAAAGCGGCGGCGCCGGATACCAGTACAAGCGCCACACCGAAAGCATCTCTTTCTAGTTCCGCAACACCACCGGAACCATCTCGAAAAGCTCCCCAAAGCTCTGCACCAGTCCAGCGGCCAGCACAACCAGTTGCTCCACCAAAACCAGTCCTCATCGAATGTTTAGAAGGCACTCCAGGACCTGCATTAATGTCAGATGGCTCGATCCAGTATTCCGACTGGTGTTTCCACAACAATGGCGGACCAGAATACATCCAGGAAGAGGCGCGCTCGTGCGTTGGTCCACCAGAGTTCTGCAACGTCGCACCTGATGGAACACGGTATGACGGGCTAGACCCGGTGACAGGTGAACCGCTGCACTAATTTTCAACGGTGATGCCCCCAGTCTCGCTTTGCCCAGGCATTGCGGAGTTGCTGCCGCGATAACTAGTGAGAACTACGATGGGGCGCATGAACGGAATCGACGTACTCCTTGACTTCGCAGCCCGTCCGAAAGACGTGCTCACCGCACTGCCCAGCCTTAGTGCCGAGCAGCTCAACCAACATCCGGTGGGGCACCCCAATTCCATCGCCTGGTTGATCTGGCACACCGGCCGCGAGATTGATGTACAGCTGTCGGCCCTCACCGGCGACGACGAGTTGTGGTATTCCAGCCAGTGCCGGGCTGCCCTGGCGCTTGGCGACGCCGGCGACAGCCTGGGTTATGGGCATTCTGCCGACGATGCCGCGAAGATCCAGCTCCAGGATGCTGCAGACTTCGAGCATCTACGCAGCTATGTCGCTGCAACGCTCGATGCCTTAGCCGCCTACTGCGGCAGCCTCGCTGATAATGATCTTAGTGACATCATCGCCGAATATGAAGGCCAACCGATCAGCCGCGGAACCCGCTTGGTGTCAATTATCGACGACGCCACCGCGCACCTAGCGCAAGCCACTTATGTCGCTGGGATGTGGGTGTAGCAACCGTTAACCTACTTTGGGCAGCTTCTATTCATCGGCGCCGATCAGCTTGCGGATATAGTCCCCGAAACCAGGAGCCGTAAAAGACATCATGCCCCATCCGGTACTTTCTACTAAGCCTTTATCCATCAAACTCTGACGCTGCATGCTGAGCGCCGACGATGGTTTCCCAAGTTCTTGGGCAATACTCCCTCGCCTCACCGGCTCATCCCCATACTGCGCCATAGCGGCCATGATCTCCTGCTCGGACTCACTGGCTTTCATCCAGCGTGATCGATAAAACTGCTGCAATCGATTGTGGAAGATAGATTTCGCCTGCATTAACACCTCAGGAGAAATCACTCCACCTGGTTCTGGAAGGCCTGCAGCTTCCCACGAACACTCCCCAATTAATTGCAAAAAATATGGGTAGCCAGCGGCACTATTAGCAGCATCCAATAATGCCGATGGCGCCCATTTCACCCCCATTTTCTCAGCGGGCCGACGCAGAGCTTCCGCCGAGCTAGCTTCATCCAAGTTGGAGAGATTAATATAATTAAACCGTTCTCCAAAGCTCGCATATTCAGTGATCACATCTTGGCTGTGGCTGAGACCAGACATTAAACAAAACAGCGGCAATTCCGAACCTTCTGATTGCAGATGTTGCCAGGTATAAGCCAATGCACGGATGCTCGGGCCGTCGGCAAGCTGAATCTCGTCGACGAAAATGCCAAGTCCGGCACTTTTCTCGGTTCCTTGTAAGTCCTTACCCACCGCTACAAGAATGTCCTGCAATTGCCTACCAAGCGAATGCGAAGAAGACCCCATATGTGCAGTTTTAAGCTCACTCGAGCCAGGACCAGAGACACTCACTCCGGCAATACTGACTTTGATGTTTTTAATCATGTCCCACAACGCAATACTAACTTGTCGCGCATGATTGTTCAAGACCTTTTCAATACCTGACACCAATTCGTCAATTACGACACCATCGCCTGCTGTTACCCACACAGTTTCAAAGCTTTGGTTCTGGGCTGCAGATTGAATTGATCGCAGTAAAGATGTTTTCCCGACCCCGCGAGGGCCAACGTAAATCTGCAGTTCTTCCGCAAGTTTATTACTACTGACAGATGTCAGCATCATCTGAGCACGGCGAAGCTGCTGCTCGCGCCCAACAAGGTCACGAGCAATCGAACTTGGGGTATATGGGCTTTCCTGCATGCCCCCACTTTATACTTATTTATAAATTGGCCGAAAGTATAAAGAAGTATAAAGTCGCCCCGTTCCACCTCGCCCCGTCCAGGCATTGCATAAAAGTCGGAATCCCCAGCACACGCCGGTCTATACTTGGCCAGCATGGGAGATGCAGTCAGTAACGAGTCCTATACGCCGCGCCAGCGCACGCGCTACCGGCAACGCTTGATTGACGATCTCGAGGTCTTCGACCGGCACCTGCAGGAAGCCGAGTTCATCAACCAGGGCACCATCGGGCTGGAGCTAGAGCTGAATCTCGTCGACAAGAATATGCAGCCTAAAACATGCAACAGCGACGTATTGGCTGCGCTTGACGACGAATACCAGTCGGAAATCGGCGCCTATAACGTGGAGATGAACCACCCTCCACTATCGATTTCTGGCACCGGCTTGCAAGAGCTGGAAGACGGGCTGAACGATCGCCTAGACACCGTGCGCGCGGCTGCGAACGAAGCTGATGCGGAAGTCGCGATGATCGGCACCCTGCCCAGCGTGACCACGGAATTTCTGGAAGATCCTGCCTGGATGACCTCCGAGAATCGCTACAAGGCGCTATCGAATTCTGTGTTGGAATCACGTGGCGAGCTCGTCCATATTGAGCTGGAAGGCCAGGAGAGATACCAGCACGGTTTTGACGATATCGCCCCGGAATCCACCTGCACGTCGATCCAGCTGCACCTGCAGGTTTCCCCGAACCATTTTGCGGCCGCGTGGAATGCCTCGCAAGCCATCGCGGGTGTGCAAACCGCGCTGAGCGCGAATTCCCCGCTTTTCGCCGGGCACAAACTCTGGCATGAATCCCGCATCCCGGTATTCCAGCAATCCATCGATACCCGTACCCCGGAATTGGTGACGCAAGGTGTGCGCCCTCGGGTGTGGTTCGGCGAGCGCTGGATAACCAGTGCTTTCGATCTGTTCGAAGAAAACGTGCGCTACTTTTCGCCATTGCTACCTGAAGATCGCGTGGAATCCGGCACTCCGATAGTCACCGATGGCAAACCTGGTTTGCACTACCTGAATATGCAAAACGGCACCATCTGGCGCTGGAACCGCCCAATTTATGATCCGAACACGGAGCTGTCCCATATCCGCGTGGAAAACCGCCTGTTGCCCGCTGGCCCCACCGTGGCGGACATCGTTGCCGATGCTGCTTTTTACTACGGCCTAGTGAACTTCCTCGTCGGCCAGACACGACCTGTGTGGTCGCGTTTGTCTTTCGAGGATGCGGCGAACAACTTCTTCGCCGGTGCCCGCGATGGCATCCATGCAAACATGAGCTGGCCGACGTTGGGAACTATCCCCGTCGCCGAATTGGTAACCGATCACTTGTTGGAGCAAGCCGAGCAGGGCTTGAAGCAACTCGAGGTGGCTCCGGCGCTGATTCAGAAGCATCTGGGGATCATCGAAGGGCGTGCACGGAACCGACAAAATGGCGCAACCTGGCAACTAGCAGCACTCGATAATGTGACCGCTGCGCTGAGGGCTGAGGCTGGTGCCAATGTTTCTGCCGGGGATCATGACGGCCCGGATAGCACGCTGCGTCGGCAAGCCATCGCCCGCATGCTCAGCGCTTATATCGACAATCAGAAGTCCGGCGAGCCGGTGCACATCTGGTCCACCGATATCAGCTAAACGTAACTTTCTCTTTATTTTCTAGGGTATTCTGTTCAAGTTCCTGGCAAATAATTGAAAGGCCTTACGTTGACCACCCCTGGACAATTTTCTACCCAGCAACCTGGTAATGGCTCTCGCATCAAAATGGCCCTTGCCTGGGTTTCCGTTGGGTTCGGATTCCTGATTCTTATTACCTCACCTACGTACGGTGGGTTTGCGGGCTTCTTCGCAGCCATCTTAATTGGACTGGCAATCACAATCCCTGGGGCCTGGTTCTTGTTGCATGAACGTCGAGATCGCTCAAACCCGTCCTCAGCACTTAATCGGCATTGGAAGATCGTTACCCCTGTATCCATTCTCTTTTTTGTACTTGGATTGATTCTGTTTCCGCCAACTGAAGAAGCAAAGCAACCAGATAACAAGCCTGCTGCTACGACTAGTTCGTCGAGTACCCCGACGGAATCTTCTACCAGGAAGTCAACGACCACAACTTCCGCAAGTTCCACGACTCGCAAAACTACAAAGTCTTCCACCAAGTCTTCTAGCAAGTCTTCTAGCACGAAGACAAGCACCACTAGTGGTTCTCATGTACCTGAAAAATATGTCGACGAGCCAAGCCCAATACTCCCTTCGGAGCCAGCAGAGCAACAACAACATATTGAACCAGCACCAGCTCCAGCACCTGCACCTGCACCTGCACCGGCTCCGGCTCCGGCTCCGAGCGCCTATTACCCTAACTGCGCTGCAGCACGTGCAGCTGGCGCTGCCCCGCTGTACCGAGGAAATCCAGGCTATAGCACCAAGTTAGACCGTGACGGTGACGGAGTAGCCTGCGAATAAGAACCTTAGCTTTTGGCAATACCGTGCTTGCTAGCGGAAATAGACTGCCTAACTCTAACCGGGAAATCCGGGCGAAAATGAGAACAGCCGACGGCACCTGAATCAGAACAGATACCGCCGGCATATCCACCACGTTGCGACCCCTAATGCCAACTATGCCGCAACTGATGCCATTCTGTGGGGCCAGCGGGGCTCGAACCCGCGACCAATGGATTATGAGTCCACTGCTCTAACCGACTGAGCTATAGCCCCTTCCAGTTTTCGCACTCTCGAGCCCGCAAGCCCGAGCGCCAAAACTGTTGTTTAGTATAACGGCAGTTTAACCGTCGGAAAGCACTACCCCAGCAAAGCGTTGAAAACCTCGCTTGAGCTTGGGTGGGTATAAATTCCGCTGCCGACGGTACTTGCTGAAATATCCGCAAACATCGCCAATGCCAGCGTGTTGATCAGCTCTTGCGCATCCACGCACAGCAGGGTTGCGCCGACGATGCGATCAGTCTCACGCTCCACCAGGATCTTCGCGCGACCTTCCGGCTTCCCCAGAATCTTCGGGCGCGGCATGATCGGAATGTCCTTGATATCCGCTGCCTTAACGTCCAGAGTGTTCCCGCGCCCCTCGACTTCTTTGCGGGCAGCGTCTTCACCCAAACCAACCGTCGCCAGCGGAGGGTCGATAAACGTCGTCGTCGGAACCACACGGTTGTCGGTCGTCCGCGAGCCATCACCCCAGCGATCCGAAAGAATCACGCGGTGATCATCGAATGACACATAGGTGAACTGCGGCCCACCGTTGACGTCACCCGCGGCATAGACTCCCTCGACGTTGGTGCGCAGGTGCTTGTCGACGGCGACCGCACCCCGCTCAGTCAGCTCAATGCCCGCTTTGTCCAGACCAAGATCCTTCGTCGCCGGTTTGCGTCCAACTGCAACCAACACGTGCGAAGTCTCGGCAGTCTGTTCATTGCCGTCGCCGTCTTTCCAAACAGTGGTGACTGCGTCGGCACCGTTTTCGCGGAATTCAGTGACCTGCGCACCTGTAACCCAAGTGATGCCCAAATCATCCATGATCGTGCCGACGTGATCTGCAATATCCCGGTCAAAGTTGGCGAACGGCTTGTCGGCGGTATCGACCACGGTCACCTTCGTGCCGAATTTCGCGAAATAGGTCGCAAATTCCATGCCGATCGGGCCGCCGCCAACGATCAGCAGCGAATCCGGGCGCTCATCAAGTTGCTGTGCTGCCGTGGAGTCGATGACGCGCTCCAAATCAGCACCCGGGAGCGGCAGAACGACGGGCACTGCGCCGGTATTGATGATCACGGTCTCGCCGGTGATCTCCATGCGGTCATCGCCGCCGGTGACTTCCACGGTCTTTTCACTAATGAAGCTAGCGTGGCCGTCGACGACAATGACACCTTTGCCTTCCGCGAGATCTAAGTTGGCTTGGTTCATCTTGGAGGTCAGAGTGCCACGGCGTTGAATGGCTTCTGCGAAAGCCGTGGAGCCGTCGACCGTTGGCCGTGCGTGGTGGCGTTCTGCGTCGGTAAGCAAGGCTTTCGTCGGCACACAGCCAATGTTGATGCAAGTACCGCCGTACATTGCGCTGGATTGTTCCACCAGAGCCACCCTGTCACCCGCTGCGGCACGGTTCATCGCAATGGTTTTGCCGGCTTTGCCGAATCCGATAACCAGTACGTCAACGTCCATATTTTCACTCATTCGTGTTCAGGCCTTCCTTAATCTATAGGCAGCTATTATTGGTTTTGTCGATCGTGCTATCAATACCAACGACGCGAAACCGAGTTTTATTCCCGATGCGACGGGCAACACTTTGTGCCGCCGCCTGACAACCCCCCAACAATAAGCAATACCAAATAGCTCCAAAAACATATTTTGAGCTGGTGATTTGCACAGTATTAAATACGGTTATATAGTTAATCATCGTTGCGCCGGAAGGCACAGACCGAAAAGTTCAGAACAAATCAGAACCAAAGGTCCAGCCGGAAGACGTAGAAAATAATCCTCCATAGCTCAGTTGGCAGAGCATTCGACTGTTAATCGAAGGGTCACTGGTTCGAGCCCAGTTGGAGGAGCAACATACAGCCCCGTTAGCTAGCGTTTTTTGCTGGTTGGCGGGGCTATTTGTACTTTGCCCAACGTATCTGAACGTATCTGGAAATGCCTAAAAATGTTTCGCATGTCGTGGAATTGGGGTTATACGACAAAAAGTGTGGGGTTAATAGACAAAAGTGTGTCCGGGGTTGCCCCCCTTGTCGGAGTGTCGGGATTTGGTGTCTTTTTTACAAATAGTGAACGAAAAAGGCCTCTTTTACCACGCCTATTTGCAAAAAAGACACAATAGACATGATTACCAGCGGCATGTTCTCCGCGCGACAGGATGCCGCAAGCCCCACCGCTACATAAGAAAACCGCCCGGCACGCTAAGCGCATCGGACGGTTTCGCTGGGTTCCCAAAAGAACCAATTATTCAGTGCCCTGCATAGTCACAAAGCTATGCAGAAGCGGAGGGGACCTATTTAGCGGTCAACGTTAAGAACCAGACCGTTCTGGTCGATGTCGATGTCGATGCCACCAACTTCAACTTCCCAGTAGCCGTCGTTGTCCCACTTGACCTTGCCTTCACCGTTGTGGGCACGCTGCAGAACCTGAGCTACTTCGTCCTTAGTCAGACGTTCTTCGGTCAGGTCGCGCTCTGCTTCACCGGAGTAGCCAGTGATCTCGGTTGGCAGGTCGTTGGTGGCAGCGTTGCCGCCAGCCTGGCTAGCGCCTGCGTTGCCGGCACCTGCATTGCCGCCGGTGTTCGCGTTAGCACCTTCGGTGACGGTGACAGTAGCCTGCCCGCTGTCCTGGTTGCCCTGGTTGTTCTGCTGCGAAGGTGCAGCAGTTTCAGTGACAGTCACTGGGGCACTGGTGCCACCATCATTGCAAGCCGCCAGGGTCAGGCCCAAGGCAGCGGTTGCAGCCGCAATCGATACGCGACGGAAGTTATTCGATTTCATGTCTTCAACCCTTCTTATGAGTCTTGTGAGTTTTCCCAGCGTTTGCTGGGGAGGCGGTGTCTAGCCTCTGAGAACTCCAGCTCGACACGATAAGCGAGTATACATACATTGACACGTCAACTATGCGTCTAAGCCCCAAATTGTGGGGCATATATCACAGCAAGTCGCCGGGTGACCGTGGTTACGCTTGCCTTAAAAATCTAGCCAATACCTTGAAGACTGGGATTTTAGAGCCGCGCTAGTTCGAAAACCCCGAAACAAATAGACCAAGACACTAAGCAGCTCTAACTACACCGAAACCGGTAGGCCAAGAAAACTCGTCCAAGACAGGTAGGCCAAGAAAACTCGTCCAAGACAGGTAGGCTAGGACACAGCTCATAGCACCCACTGCACCACAGGGTGCGCAACCGCAAAGAAAAGGGAAACGTTTCACCATGATTCAGTTCGTCGTCGGTGCCACCGCGGGATACGTCTTCGGCACGAAGGCGGGCCGAAAGCGGTACCACCAGATCAAAAATGCCTACGAAAAGGCCATCAACTCCCCGGTCACAAAATCAGTGTCACGCTCTGCCCGCAAAGCGATCGCCGACCGGCTTGATCCAGAACCGCGCATGCGCGAGGTCAAAGATCTCCGCGCTGGGAAAAACACTCGCGACCAGGTTGCTGGCAGCGATTCGGAATCCGATCGCATCTACGAACACGACGAGGACTAGCGCGACCGCGACGAAAACTAGCTAGCAGCGCGCTAGTTTCGGGATGCGCCCCCACAGAAGCTAACGCAGAAACTAACTAGCGAAACGCCCGCGCAATCAGATCCTTGCGCGCCTGCTCCAGCGCCACCAAATCGGCGAACAATGAATGGTAGGTTTGCTCATCGTCGCTGGGACGCATGCGCTGCAATTGTGCTTTGAGCTGCGCGATCTGATCGCCCACCCGTGATTCCTGCAAACGGGATAACACCATATCCACATAAGCCTCGAGTCCAGCGCTGGCATAACGAACTTCTTCGACCGCCAGCTCAGAAACCAATGAGCGCCCCACTAGATCCGCCATGTTCTCTGCTACCGCAGCAATCCAGTCGACGCCATCGCGAGCATGTGCCACTCCCCCGGCCTGATCAATCGCAGCCCGCACCGCACGGTAGGCGTCGTTGGTGAATACATCCTCGCCTAATCCGTCGAAGTAGTCGCCGACGTCTTGCGGGTACTGCAGCGCCAACTTCAGCGATTCCCGCTGCGGCCACAAATAAGTATCCCGCGGATTCGGCGCCACGATTCCCGGCCGATCCTGCCATGCACCAACTTGACTCTCCCCATCAAAACGACGGGCACGTTTGACGGTTTCCTGCGTACTCGGCGCCTTCGCGGCTTCTCTGCGAACCTGAGCAACCACTTCATCTGGGCTGTTCCAGCCGACCCACCCAGACAAGCGGCGCGCATATTCCAGTCGCAGTGGCTCGTCGCGAATACCGGCCACCACCGGCACGGTGCGTCGTAAAGCCTGCAGGCGGCCTTCGACCGAATCCAGTTTCTGGCTCGCCAAAATCGACTGCACAACGAACTCAAACATGGGGATGCGATCAGCCACTAAATCACGCACGGCTGCATCGCCATGCTCTAAACGCAGGTCACACGGGTCCATGCCGGGTGGGGCAATCGCGACGAAAGACTGCCCAGAAAACTTCTGCTCACCAGAAAACGCGCGCATCGCAGCCTTCTGTCCGGCCTCATCACCGTCGAAGGTATAAATCAGCTCGCCGGTGAAATAATTATCATCCAGCATCAGACGGCGAATCACCTGCAAATGCTCCTGGCCAAACGCAGTACCACACGCGGCAATGGCGGTTTTTACCCCCGCTGCGTGCATCGCCATGACGTCGGTATAGCCTTCCACAATCACCGCTTGGTGTCCGGAAGCAATATGCTTTTTCGCCATATCCAGGCCGAATAGCACCTTCGACTTGTGATACAGCATGGTATCCGGCGTGTTCATGTATTTGCCCAGCTTGTCGTCGTCGAAAAGCTTGCGGGCACCAAAGCCAATCACGTTGCCGGCGATATCTTTGATCGGCCACAACAACCGGCGGTGAAAACGATCAATCGGGCCGCGCTTACCCATCTTCGACAGCCCAGCTTTATCCAGCTCGTCGAACTCAAACCCCTTGCGCAACAAGTGCTTAGTCAACGTATCCCAGCCGGCCGGGGCATAGCCGATTTCAAATTCGTAGATTTGCTCGCGCGAAAACCCGCGTTCCAGCAGAAACTCACGGCCGGTGCGCGCCTGCTCGGTTTCTAACTGCTCGCGATAAAACAGGTGCGCGGCCCGGTTCGCCTGAATCAACCGCTGCCGGGTACCAGGTTTTTCCCGGCGCCCGCCCGTCGTACCGCCCTGGTAGGTGATGTGATAGCCGATCTTTTCCGCAACGGCCTCCACGGCCTCCGGGAAACTCAGCTGTTCCATCTCCATCAAGAAGCTGAAAACATCACCGCCCTTGCCAGACGAAAAGCAGTGGTAGTAGCCGCGCTGCGGGCGCACGTGGAACGACGGCGTCTTCTCGTCTTTGAACGGAGAAAGCCCCTTGAGCGAATCATGTCCGGCGTTTTTCAGTTGGACGTATTCACCGACGATCTCATCAATCGCGGCGCGCTCCCGGATTGCCTGAATATCACTATCGGGGATCCGTCCTTGAGCCATGCTCCAAAGAATACCCGTTGTTGGCGAGCGCAAAAACCAGGCCTAGCTCAAAAAGCCCGACAGCTGTGCCGCTTGGTGTGCCAGCCGTTCCAAGCGCGATTCCGTCATCGAGGCGATCTGGTCGATGATCACCCGTTGGCGTCCCGCCGCCGAGTCCGCCTGCTTCCACCACAGCGCAAACATCGGATCCAATGAGCCCGGCGCGCCCGCCACCAAATAGTCGTAAACGCCAAAAATGCGTTCGCGCTGCCGATCTTGCCGCGCCAGGTGGGAGGGCTCGTCCATCACGTACAGCACCGCGAGCGTCTTCAGCAGCTTAACCTCGGCCGCAGCCTGGCGCGGAACAATCAGCTCGCCGTTGTATCGCCCCAGCTGTTGCTTGTCGACGAGCTCCGCATTGTGCTCCCGGCTCGCCGTAATCGTCGCGCCGACGTAGCGCCCCACCAGCTCGGAGGTCATGGTTTTCAGTTTGACGTAGCCAGAAAGGCTCGGCGAAAAATCTACTGCGGCTCCGATAACTGGCAGGTCGCGTAGCGCACCGGCAGCGTCGAGGAGCTCCTCTGCGTCACCACCGAAGGCCTTCGCGCCCTTTTCTGCCAACGCGGCCAGCTCAACCAAATCCCACAACACCGCGAGATTCACTCGGCCGGCGACCACCCCGTCTTCGACGTCGTGCACGGAATAGGCGATATCGTCCGACCAGTCCATGGTTTGGGCTTCCATCGTCGGCCGCGCGAGACCGCTGCGGTGGTTGTCAGCCGGATCGTAGGCACGGATCCAGTCCAAGACATCTGCTTGCTCGTCGTAGCAGCCGTATTTCTTGTTCGTGCTGCCATCCGTGTTGGTTTTTATCCGTGGATATTTGCACGCTGCATCCAGGGCTGCCCGGGTGAGGTTGAGCCCGCGGCTGGTGCCGGCGTCGTCAAGAATTTTCGGCTCCAGCAGCGTGAGAATGCGCAGCGTTTGCGCGTTGCCTTCAAAACCACCGCATTCGGTGGCCAGCTGGTCCAGGGCCGTTTCGCCGTTGTGGCCATACGGCGGGTGGCCAATATCGTGAATCAGCCCGGCCATCTCGCAGAGATCAGGGTTCAACCCCAGGCCTTCGCCGATGCCACGCGAAATCTGCGCGACTTCCAGTGAGTGTGTCAGCCGCGTGCGGGGCGTATCGCCATCGCGGGGCCCGACGACCTGGGTTTTATCCGCCAGGCGACGCAGCGCCGCCGAGTGCAGGGCGCGGGCGCGGTCGCGGGAGAACTCGTCACGCTGTTCAGCGAATGTTGGCGGGTTGCTAGCACCTGTGCCTGACCCGGTGGGCGTCGACAAGCTGCTTTGTTTCGGTGGCTCGGCATAGCGGCGTTGCATATCGGCTTCGCGATAATGAAAACGGCCTGTGCTCACTGCGTGCTCCCCTATTCTGGCTGTTGTGCCTGCTCGTATTGCCGACGCAATTCCTCGTGCCGTGCCCGGCGCGATGGCCACACCGCGGATTGCACTCGGCGCAAGATGGTTTCCAGCCTAATCGCATGCGACGCGCCAGCCCGGACATACACATCGGCGACGCACAGACCGCCGATCTCGTGGGTCAAGGATTTCCACCACGCACAGCTCGGGTACCGGCTCGGAGAATACGGCGTGGGAAATGCCTGCGGAATCACCCCGTAGCGGCGGGCGATTTTTTCCGCGCGCAAGCTGTGGTTCGGGTCGGTGATCAGCATGACGTCGCAGCCCGCGAGGTTCGGGTAGCGGCTCAGCGTCGCGGCAAGGCTGGCAGAAGTATCAGAGCCTTCGCCGACGGCTTCTGCCGCGGCGATCCCCCGTGCTTGCAGATACCTCGCGCCGACCGCGCCTTCGGTGTCGTCATCGCCGGGGAGCGCACCGCCCAAGCACAACACCTGGGCATCCGGAAAAATGCGGGAGGCGAATTTCGCCTGCTCGAGGCGTGCCGCGAATTGCCGCGACGGCGTACCGTTATATTGCGCAGTCCCCAACACGACGATGGCTTCGGGTTCGTATTCCGGCAGATAGATGCGTCGGCGAGCGATGACCAGAACACGGGCTGCTTGTACACCGGCGATCACGAGCGGGGCTGCGATAACAGCGGCGATTGTGCTGACGATGGCGGTGGTGGTCGCGGTAGCACGGAGGTTTCGCAATTTCACGCTTTCTAGTCTGCCTTATGGGCAACGCGGGTATTATCGTCGCCATGCGGCAGAATTCAGTTTCAGCAACTCCAACAGTTTTTCGACGTCGGCTGCTTGGTTCTGGAAGCCCGCGAGGTTTCCGCACCGCAGCCGGGATCGCGGCACTGACCGCGGCGACCGGGTGGGCTGCGACCTTCGGTGTAGCAGAGGCCTCTGGCGCCGCAGGCACTGCACACGCCGCCACCGCAGGACACGATGTAAGCGCACAACACGGCGTGGACACGGCCACCCTCGCCCAAGCCGTTGACGCTGGCCGGCTCGAATCCCAGCTGGTAGATGGCGTCGGCATCCTGAACGACGAACAAAAACAAGCCATCACCGAAGAGCTGCAAGCCCTGCAGCAATCCGACCGCATCCAGTTCTACATCGTCTACACCGACACCTTCGGTTCGATGAGCTCGCAAGAGTTCGCAGAGACCACCGCCGCGGCCAACGGTGGTGGCCAGGGCAGCAACGTCGGTGTGCTTGCTATCGCGGTAGAAGACCGCCAATACGACGTTTATGCCTCCCCAGGTGGTACTTGGAGCCAGAACAAACTCGATGCTGCATCCGCTGCGGCTTACGACGAATTGATTAACGACGACTTCGCAGCCGCAGGATTAGCCGCCGCGCAGGCGGTGCGCACCGGTTCAGCTGGTGACGGTAGCACAAGCAGCGGTGGCGATTCCGACGGTGCGGGCTGGCTTGCTGCTGGCGGTCTCGCCGTCGTCGCTGGTGGCGGTGGTATCTGGTACTACAACCGTCGCAAGACCAAGCAGGATTCCACGAAGTTGCTCGCCGACGCCCGGCAGATTTCGCCGGACGACACCAGTTCCCTGCTGCGCTTGCCGGTGGCGACGCTGGAAGAACGCGCCGATGAAGAAATCACCTCGACCGATGAATCCATCCGCCGCGCCAAAGAAGAACTCGATTTGGCAATCGCGGAGTTCGGCGCCGACCGCGCACGCCAATTCACTCGCGCGATGAATAACTCGAAATCCGTCATGCAGCGCGCCTTCCGCTCGAAGAAAGAGCTGGATTCGCACAACGCACTGCCCGAAGATCAGCGCCGTGCCCGTTTGGTCGAGATCATCTCCGATTGCGGCAAGGCCGATCGCGAGTTGGATTCGCAAGCCGAGAAATTCGCCGAAATGCGCAACCTGCTTGGCCAGGCAGACACCAAGATCTCCGAACTCACCCAGCGCAGCGTCGCAGCACGTGCGCAGTTGCAGCGTGCCCAATCCACCATGGAATCACTGCGGGAAAACTATGCAGCCGAGGTGCTGCACTCTATCGCTGATAACCCAGAGATGGCCGAGGTTTCTTTGGAAGAAGCCGAGGATTTGCTCGGGCACGCCAACCAGCTGCACGATAAACCCGCCGGCCAGCAGCAAGGATTGGTGGAAACCATTCGCGAGGCAGAACACGCCTTGGAAGTCACCACCCGACTGCTTGATGGCGTGGAAAATGCGCGCTCAGATATCGCGACCGCGAAATCCAGCATTAATGACTTGATCGCTGAAGTCGAAGATGAAATCGACGAGGCCAAGCAACTGAAACAACAAGGTTCGCAGGACGGCACACCGGCTGATTGGGATGCGCTCGATTCCATCGTCAACAATGCGCACCAGGCTCTGGCTCACGCCAAGGAGAACAAAGATACCGACCCGCTCGGCAGCTACAACCAGCTGCTGGATGCCGATACCGAGCTCGACGACAAGCTCGATCGGGTCCGTGAAAAATCCGCCGATCACCAGCGCACGCTGCAGCTTCTACAGCAGCAACTGCAGTCTGCTAGCTCACGGATCCGCGCGGCCGAGGACCTGATTTCTTCCCGTGGCCGCATTGTGAAGTCCGGCGCTCGCACCGCGCTTGCCGACGCCCAGCGCATGCACGCCGAGGCCATGCAATTGCGTGATACCGATGCGCGTCTGGCGATCGAAGCGGCCCGCGGAGCCGGACAGGCCGCACAGGCTGCGATTAAGCGCGCCGAAGATGATGTGAAAGACCACCAGCGTTCGATGAATTCGCACGGTGGTGGTTTCGGTGGGCTCGGCAGCCGCGGTTACCGGCGTGGGCGTAGTTCAACCGGCTCATTGTTGACCGGCATGGTGCTGGGATCCATCCTGGGCGGATCCAGCGGAAGCAGTGGCTTCGGCGGCGGTTTCGGTGGCGGCGGAAGCTTCGGTGGAGGTGGCGGCTTTGGCGGCGGTCACTCCGGAGGATCGTTCTAAACCCTAAATCCCATCTAAACCCCAGCTAAAACTAGCTATACCGAGCTAGAGCCAGCTGGGGTTTAGCTAAAACAAAAAGGCCAGGATCGCCACGACTGTGCACAGCAGCAGCGTGGCGATAATACCGACTGCGGACGAAGACAGCCGCGATTCGAGAATCATGCGGGCAGCGAAGCTCAACGCGATGATCTCATCACGCTCCAGTGGTTTTGCTTCGGTTTCAGCATCGAATTCTAAAACGGCACGCCGCACTCCCCGGTTCGCACCGGTGAATTGGGCAATCTTGTTGCCGTCTTCGTCGTCAATGATCCAATTCTTGCCCGACTCATTAACCAGCGTAAATTCCCGGTCACCAACGCGGGCAAGCAGACGGGAGGCACGCGCCAGGTTGCCGTCAATCGCCAGCTTCGACTCAGTGGTCTCTGCATCAACGACGTCAATCCCGCGGGATTGCTCTACCTGCAGCTGCCAGCGAGCCCCGTCGAGCTCGGCCACGTCGTCGCTGAAAACTCCCAGGCGCTGCGGGCCGTCTTCTTCCAGCAACACTGGCGTATTGCGGTCATTACGGTCCCAACTGGTATAACGCATACGCGTGCCTTTCTGTTGTAACGCCTAACTGACAGCTGTGCAGCTTGCAGGCTTGCCGCTCTTCGGCCGCGCAGCTCTGCAACCGCGCGGCCTTAGCAGCCCCGCTCTTAGCAGCCCAGCAGACGGGCAGCCAGGTAGGATTCCAGGTCCTCGATGGCCACGCGTTCTTGTTCCATCGTGTCGCGCTCACGCACGGTCACGGCGCCGTCTTCCAGCGAATCGAAGTCGTAGGTCACGCAGAACGGTGTACCGATCTCGTCGTGACGACGGTAGCGGCGGCCGATGGCACCGGAGGTGTCGAAGTCGACGTTCCAGTGCTGGCGCAGCTTCTGTGATAGCTCCTTGGCTGGGCCAGTGAGTTCTTCCTTCTTCGACAATGGCAAAACCGCAACCTTGACCGGCGCCAGGCGACGGTCCAGGCGCAGCACGACGCGCTTGTCGGTGCCACCCTTGGCGTTCGGGGCTTCTTCCTCGTGGTAAGCGTCGACAAGGAATGCCATCATGGAACGGCCCAGGCCGGCAGCCGGTTCGATGACGTAGGGGATCCAGCGCTCTTCTTTCGACTGGTCGAAATACGACATGTCTTCGCCGGAGCCTTCTTGGTGCACGCGCAGGTCGTAGTCAGTACGGTTGGCGACGCCTTCCAGCTCTCCCCACTTCGAGCCCTGGAAACCGAAGGCGTATTCCACGTCGACGGTGCGCTTGGAATAGTGCGACAGCGACTCTGGTGGGTGCTCATACAGGCGCAGGTTTTCTGGCTTGATTCCCAGGTCGATGTACCACTGGTGGCGGTCATCGATCCAGTACTGGTGCCATTCTTCGTCGGTGCCCGGCTCAACGAAGAATTCCATCTCCATCTGCTCGAACTCGCGGGTGCGGAAAATGAAGTTACCCGGGGTGATCTCGTTGCGGAAGGACTTACCGATATTCGCGATGCCGAACGGTGGCTTCATGCGCGAGGAGGTCAGCACGTTCTTGAAGTTCACGAAAATACCCTGCGCGGTCTCTGGGCGCAGGTAGTGCAGACCTTCTTCGTCGTCGACTGGCCCCAAGAAGGTCTTGAGCAGACCAGAAAATGCACGTGGCTCGGTCCAGTTACCTGGCTGGCCGGTTTCTGGGTCGTTAATATCCGCCAAGCCGTTTTCTGGTGGGTGGCCGTGCTTTTCTTCGTAGGCTTCCAGCAGGTGGTCAGCGCGGTAACGCTTGTGGGTGTAGAGCGATTCCACCAGCGGGTCGGTGAAAACTTCCACGTGGCCCGACGAGACCCAGGTCTGGCGTGGCAGGATGATGGAAGAATCAATACCGACGACGTCATCGCGGGATTGCACCATGTGGCGCCACCACTGACGCTTGATGTTTTCTTTGAGCTCGACACCCAGCGGGCCGTAATCCCATGCCGAACGCGAGCCGCCATAGATCTCACCAGCCTGGTAAACCAGGCCGCGGCGCTTACATAGGTTTACGACGGTGTCGATGACATTCGCCATTGTGAAAAGGACTCCTCTGGTAGGGGATAAGTCGGTTGTCGTCCGCACCCACACGGTACGGGTCGTCGCAGGCTATCCTACCGCGTCAACGCAAGCCTTCTAGAGTTAGGTAACCCAAGCTCGAACCCAAAGCTCAAACCACGCTTCGGCATTACAGCGATCGTCGGAGCTACCACTACCTCCCCTGCCGCAACTTATATTCACGGCCGAACCCGGATGGGGGTGAGTTTCTAGACAAACATGCAGTGTATATAAGGTAACACTTGCTTGGATTTTGTTCAGGCGCCTGAAAACGTTTAAGATTGCACTTATTGAAGATTGCTCCCAATAGACGGGAGCGCTATCCGTGGCGCACGCGACGCGATGGATATACCACTCACCAGGAAGGACTCGTGATGCCCACCGACGTTATCGCGAATACCACCGCAGCGGCGACTATTATCCGTGCACTCAACTCTCCTTTGCGCCTGCAAATTTTGCACTGCCTGAGCCAGCGCGACTGCTGTGTCTACGAACTTGTCAGCGAATTGGGACGTTCCCAACCACTGGTGAGCCAGCACCTGCGCATTCTCAAGCAGTCCGGCTTGGTCTCGTCTCACTCGTGCGGGCGCGAGGTAACCTACCAACTCACTCGCCGCGAGGCGCTCAACATCGCAGCCATTGCGGCCAGCATCGCTCCTTAAATAGACTGGAAGAATGTCTTCCGTACAGTCCGCCATCCCCAAACTGGGTGCGCGCAACACCCGCCAGCGCACTGCTGTGGTCCAAGTATTGCGCGACTTGGACAATTTTGCTTCTGCAAAAACTATTCACCACGAATTGGTGCACCGCGAAAGCCAAGTTGGCTTGACGACGGTCTACCGTACGCTGCAATCACTCGCCGAGATCGAAGCCGTCGACGTACTGCACATGCCGTCGGGCGAAACTCTTTACCGCAGCTGCGATACGCACGATCATCACCACCACTTGGTGTGCACTAGTTGTGGGCGCACCGAAGAAATCGATGGTGGCCCCGTCGAAGACTGGGCACGCGACGTGGTTGCCGCCTACGGTTTCCAACTCACCGGCCACGACGCCGAGGTCTTTGGCGTGTGCGCCGACTGCAGCAAAAAAGCTGCTGCTGAAAAATAAAACCTGCCGGGCGGCAACGGCAGCTTTCGGCTGCTAGCCGACGATTCCGCCGAACGCCAAGCCCAGCACGTAGGTCACCCCAGCTGCACCTAGACCAATGAGCAATTGGCGCACCGCACGCCAGGCGGGCGGTTTGCCGGACAAGATTCCGGTCACTCCCCCTGTCACCAGCAGCGCCAGCGAGACCAGAACGACGCCGACCACCGCACCGACTGTGGTAGAAGCGCCAAAGATAAACGGCAGGATCGGCAACAGCGCGCCTCCGGCGAAGAACAAGAAGCTGGAAATCGCCGCCTCCCAAGCACCACCCGGAGAATGGATCTGGTGGAATTCTTCTTCCTCCCCCGCGTCGCCGCCATGCGAAATCTGTGCAAATAACTGATCCGCTTTCGCCTGAGCATCTTCTTGCGACATACCACGGGCACGGAACACCAGCGCCAACTCATTGGCCTCGACATCAACATTGGCAGCCATCGCCGACGACGATGTTTGCGGCTGCGAAGCCCCCAGCAACTCATTCTGTGATTTCACGGAAATGAACTCGCCCGCGCCCATCGATAAAGCCCCGGCCAACAGCCCAGAAACACCGGTAAGCAGCACCACTGAGCTGCCCACACCAGAACCCAGCACGCCGAGCACCAGCGCCAGGTTTGAGACCAACCCGTCGTTGACCCCGAAAACCGCGGCGCGGAAAGTGCCAGACATACGCTCGCGCGAACGGTTGGCAAGCCCGCGCACGACCTCGGCATGGACTTGCTCGTCCATCGCCAACTGCTCGGAGGCATCGTTGTCCGCTAGATACGGGCTGCGCGATTCCGCCGATTGCATCAGCGCCAAGGTGAACACAGAGCCGAAGTTCTTCGCCAGAAAACCCAAAAACCGGGTGTTAAAATCCGCTTTGCGCGGGGTACCTAATTGATCCCCCAGCTTGTTACGCCAGTACTGCTGGTGGCGTGATTCGGCAGCAGCGATCTTGGTAAGGATCTCTCGGTCTTCTGGATCCTTTTGCCGCGCCGCCAGGATTTTATAGACTTCGGCCTCGGAACGCTCATTCGCAAGATACCGTCGCCAACGCTCCAGTTGCTGTTGTGAAGGCCCAGCTTGTGCGCCCTGGCTGGCGTTCTCGCTCTGGCTGCCGTTTTCGGCAGTGCTGGCGCGCTCGCTCACTTGGTGCCTCCAAACCTACGATCCCGTCGCGCATATTCAGCAACCGCGTCGTAAAGATCCTGCGGGGTAAAATCAGGAAACAGTTTATCCTGGTAAACCATCTCTGCATAGGCCGATTGCCACAACAGAAAATTCGAGGTGCGCTTTTCACCCGACGGGCGCAAAAACAAATCCACATCCGGCATTTGCGGGTCGTAGAGATACTGCCCGATGGTCTTTTCGCTGACATCGCTCGCACGCAGCACCCCAGTTGCAATATCGCGCCCCATCTGCTGCATGGCGTCGGCAAGCTCGGCGCGGCCACCATAGTTCACGCACATCACCAGCGTCATCCGCGAGTTATTCTTGGTAAGTTCTTCTGCCTCGCGCAACTCTTTAATGACGCTGCGCCACAACCGCGGACGGCGGCCCGCCCAGACCACACGCACACCTTTTTCATGTAGCACATCGCGCTGCCGACGCAACACATCACGGTTAAACCCCATGAGGAAACGAACCTCGCTGGCAGAACGACGCCAATTTTCCGTAGAAAACGCGTACGCCGAAAGGTAATCCACACCAAGTTCCAGGCAGGCATCGACAGCATCCATCAGCACAGCCTCGCCTCGCTTGTGCCCTTCTGTGCGCTCCATGCCGCGCTCTTGCGCCCAACGGCCGTTTCCGTCCATGACCAGGGCTATGTGGCGCGGAATGAACTGCTGCGGGATCTGGTGGTCCGTGTCGAAAATACTCATCGCCTGATAGTTTACAACCGGAGTGCTCATTCCTAGCTGCAAGCTAGAGCAGCCGCCAATTACAGCGATTGTTCCATGATGCTCAGCGCTTTGACGTTGTGTTCCATATGCCATTGCAGGTGCGCACGCACCAAGCGGTGCGCCGCGGCGGAATAGTCGGGGTGCGCCGCAGTGATCTCTGCGGCTTTTTCCCAATGCCTGCCAGCCAATAGCCACATATAGTGCAGAACTTCTTCGGCGATATCCGCCGAGCCACTCGGACGGCACTCGTGGCAACACGCCCCGCCCACGCCAGGGTGAAACGCGTGGTGCGGGCCCGGACGGGAGCACTGCGCGCACGCAAACAGCACCGGCGCCCAACCGGCAAATTCCATGGCTTGCAGCAAGAATGAATCCAGCACCGCCACTGGGTCTGCCGCCGCGGCGAGTATGCCCAAAGCCTCAATCAATGCGGTGAATAGTGATTCGTCGTCAGGCTGGGCGAGGCGCTCGGCGGCCTCCAACATGGCACATCCTGCGGTATAGCGCTCGTAATCATCGATGATGCCGGTGGCAAAAAACGCCACCGTATCCGCGCCGGTAATCGTGTGCAAATTGCGCCCGGGGTACAGCTGCACATTCAGATGCACAAATGGCGCCAGGCGGGAACCAAATCGTGATTTCGCCCGGCGCACGCCTTTCGCCACCGCGCGCACCACCCCGTGGCGCTGGGTCAGCAACACGATGATGCGATCGGCCTCGCCAAAATCATAAGTACGCACGACGACGGCATTTTCGCGATAGGGCTTGCTACGCGCCACGTCTGTGCATCTCGAGTTTCTGACCTAGAATCCCAACCGCCCCAGCGACTTCGGATCCGACTGCCAATTTTTCAACACTTTGATGCGCAGGTCCAAAAACACGTTGTGCCCCAGCAACTCAATGATCTGCTTGCGCGCGGTGTGCACGATGCGCCCAAAGCGTCGACCATCCTTGCCCTCGATGATCTTCTTTTGCCCAGGGCGTTCAACATAAAGCACCGCGTGAATATTGCTCACGCCCGGCCGTTCGTCGTCAGGAAGAATCTCGTCGATTTCCACTGCCACCGAGTGCGGCAGCTCATCGCGCAGACCCGATAAAGCAGCCTCGCGGATAAGTTCGCTGATGCGGGTGAAATTATCGTCATCAGTGATGTGGTCATCCGGGTAGAACTTGTGGCCTTCGGGCAGCTGCTGGACGATCACGTCGGTGAGCACATCAATCTGGGTGCGTTCGGTAGCAGAAACTGGCACTACTTCGCAGTCGCCACCGAGCAGCTCGTGGAGCGCGAGCAGTTGCTTGCCGACGGCATCCCGACCCACCTTGTCTAGCTTGGTGACGATGCCGATGATCGGCACGTTCGGCGCGACGGAACGGATATTATCCAAAATCCAACGATCACCCGGGCCGATCTTCTCGTCAGCAGGGACGGTAAAACCAATCACGTCGACATCCGAGTAGTTATCTTTCACCAGCTCGTTGAGCCTCTCACCGAGCAAGGTGCGTGGACGGTGCAGCCCAGGGGTATCCACGACAACGACCTGCGCGTCGTCGCGGTGGATCAGCCCACGAATCGCGTGCCGGGTGGTCTCTGGTTGGTCTGCCGTAATCGCGATCTTTTGGCCCACCAGGGCATTCGTCAACGTCGACTTGCCAGTATTCGGTCGGCCGACGAAACTGACGAACCCCGAGCGGAATCCTTCGGGTACATCAAGGTAGCTATCGATGCTCATGGTTTAGCTCTCTTCAGTAGCAGCGTCGCCAGCGGAACCGAATTCAACGGCCTCGACCTCGAAGTGGTGCTTTGGATCCACGAAGGCGTTTTGCGCCGCGATCAGGTCCAACTCAGCAGAACCACGCTTATAGGTGGTCTCGATCAGTTCATAGACCGAGGCAGCCGTCGCCTCGAGGGCCTTGGCGACCTCGCCGTGATAGGCATAGTGCCCGCTGAACAAGGCGGCAGTCACGTCGCCGGAACCATTACGCTTGAAATTGAGGAACGGGGTTTGCACCAGGTAAGCCTCGTCCCCATCGACGGCGAGCATCTCAACGACGTCGTCGGGGCTGCTCGGGCGCACCAATGAGGTCACCAGCACCACGCGCGGCCCCATCTCTTGCAACGCGCGCACAGCGCCCAAGACCTCATCAAAGGTCTCCACCGCCTTGCCGGTCAAAAAGCCCAGCTCAAACTGGTTCGGGGTGGCGATATCCGCGACCGGCACGACTTTGTCTCGCAGCAACGGCGGAATTGAATCATCCACGAAACAGCCCGATTTCGCGTTCCCCATCACCGGATCACAGGCGTAGAGCGCATTCGGGTTTTCTTTCTTGATGCGCTGCACCGCGTCGATGATGACATCCGCAATTTCCGGGCTTCCCTGGTAGCCCGACAGCACGACGTTGATCTTCTCGAATGCTTGACGACGTTCCAGCCCGTTGATGACATCGGCGACCTGGTCGGCAGGCAGCAGCGGACCACCCCAGTCGCCGTAGCCGGTGTGGTTGGAGAAGTTCACGGTATGCACTGGCCACACTTCGTATCCAGCGCGCTGCAACGGAAATACTGCCGCGGAGTTGCCTACGTGGCCGAAGCTGACGTGCGACTGGATCGACAAAATCGTGTTCATATTCATTATCAATTACCTCTCAACCTGAGACTCGTCAGTAGTGGATTCGCCATCGTTGTGTTGTGGTTCGCCAATCGCCGGGATCTCGCCGTCGGCAAGCGCGTTGCTGGCCAATTGTTCATCCAAGTCGGCTCTATCAGCTGCCGACGGGAATGCTTGCGGTCCAGTCGGCTTGGGTGGGAATTTCTTCCCGCGACGTTGGACGTCGTCGTACCAGTCTGCAAGAATCTCGTTTTGTAGGGCAAACATCTCTTTTTCTTCTGCCGGGGTGCCGTGATCATACCCCAACAAGTGCAAACACGAATGCGTGGTCAGCAAAGCCAGCTCGTGCGCCAAGCTATGCCCGCCGGCATCTGCCTGTTTCTGCGCGAACGCGGGGCACAGCACGATATCACCGAGCATTGCTGGGCCAGCCATATCCGCATCCGGGCGCGTGGTGTGAAAGCCCGGGGTGAGCTCATCGATAGGAAAGCTCATCACATCCGTCGGCCCCGGCAGGTTCATCCAGTGCATGTGCAGTTCAGCGATGGTGTCTTCGTCAACGCAGGTGATTGTGGCTTCGGCTTCTGGGCTGAGATCCATCGCTGCCAGCGTGAACGCGGCGACATCAAGCAGCATTTCCTCATTGATGCCGTCGAAACCAGACTCATTGAAAAATTCGATACTCATGGTTGGTTCCTGCCTCGCTAGTGTCGGGACTGTGATTTCTGGCCGCCGTGACCGTTGTCAGAATGCTCATTTTCGTAATAATCGTATGCATCAACGATGCGCCCAACCAGCGAGTGACGCACGACATCACCCGCCCCCATTTCCGCGAAGTGGATTCCCTCGACCCCACGCAAAATGCGGCGTACCGTCTGCAAGCCAGAGTTTTGCCCACGCGGCAGATCAACCTGCGATTCATCACCGGTGACCACAAACGTGGTACCAAAGCCCAGACGCGTCAAGAACATTTTCATCTGCGCCGCAGTGGTGTTTTGCGCCTCGTCGAGAATCACGAATGCATCGTTGAGCGTGCGCCCGCGCATATACGCCAGCGGGGCAACCTCAATGATGCCCGCTTCCATCAAACGCGGGATGGATTCCGGGTCAAGCATGTCACGCAGGGCATCGTGCAAAGGACGCAAATACGGGTCGATCTTGTCATTAAGCGTACCCGGCAAAAAGCCGAGCTTCTCGCCAGCTTCGACCGCAGGGCGAGTCAAAATAATGCGCTGTACCTGCTTGTTCTGCAAAGCTTGCACGGCTTTAGCCACCGCCAGGTATGTCTTACCAGTACCCGCCGGACCCAAGCCAAAAACAATGGTGTTTTCGTCGATCGCATCGACGTATTCTGCCTGGCCGACGGTTTTTGCACGAATTTTTTTCCCGCGCCGCGAGACAATGCTGCCCCCGAGCGCTTGCGCGACTGCAATGGGCGAATCTTCACTCAGCAGCGATAACACGTGCTTCACGCCATCCGGACTGACGGTATGCCCGCGCCGCGCCATTGCTTCGAGCTCAGCAAAGGCTTTGACCGCGCGTGCGACCTCATAATCCGGGCCGGTGATTTTCACCATGGTTCCGCGGGCAAAAATATCCGCGTCCACATGGTTGTCTAACACGCGAAGATTTTCGTCGGTGGTACCCAGCACTGTGCGTGCGTGAGCGGGGTCCAGGTCGATTTTGCGGGTTTGAATGTGCACGGAGCCAGCCTACCAAGTGAAACTGAATACCAACGAAGTTCTCAGGATGCGAGCAAGCACCTAAGCCTCGAGTACGACTTCGGCGAGCATGCGTCCCCTCGGAGACTCGCTGCCATCGGCAGGTTCTTCAGTGACCATGACCTTGCTCGTTGCCGCATCGAAAGGCATCCAGACTCCGTCGTGCGGGTCTTGGCCGATCACGCCTGCCGAGCGCACCACACCATTCTTGTCGACGGACCATACTTGCGCGCCCATGCCGTCGGCAAGCTCCGGCTGGCCATCCACCATCGCACCGGCTTTGTCCATCTCTGTAGACGACACGATTTCCAACCGCGCACCTTCCGCGGTCGTCGCTCCTTTGACCATATCGTTTGCGGACATGATCTCGTGCATCTGTTCATGCCCGTCGGTGGTTTCGTGTGCGCCTTCTGCAGCGCTTTCTTCAGCCACGATCGCACCATCGCCATCACCAGCGGAATCGCTGTTCAGCACGGGTGTGATCACCGTGATGGCCACCAACAGCGCTGCAGCCGCAGCGCCGCCGAATACCCACATTGGCTTGCGTGATTTCCCGGAGCGTGCCCGTAGTGGAACCACGGTGCTGGTTTCTTCGGGGCTAGATTCCGCCCGAGCCGGAATTTCAGTCACGCTAGCAGCAAGGTTTCCACCAGAAATCTCTGCCAGCACCTTGTCTTTCACATGGCGCGGCGGAGTATGTTCTGGAACGGAATCGAGGAAGGAGTCAAAAGTCTCGTCATCGAATTGTTCTGTATTACTCATGGTGCGACTCACCCCTTCCCCAAACAGCTGCTAGTTTTCGTATTCCATCGCGCACCCGCGTTTTTGCGGTCCCCAATGGAACATCAGTGGATTCTGCCAATTCCGCATGGCTGAGCCCGTCGAAAAAGGTCAACAACACGGCTGTGCGATGTGGCTCGCCAATTGTGTCAACGGCAGCACGCAGCCGCGACGCCTCCACGTTCGACAAAGCTTCACCTTCCACATCAACGCCTCGGATACGTTCATCCAATGCATAATCTTGGTCATCACGACGCACACTGGCACGATGCGCACGCAGCTTGTCAATTGCGCGCGAATGGGCGATCCGACCAACCCAAGTGCGGGCATGTCCGCGTTCCGAGTCGAAGTTATCTGCCTTGTACCAGACTTCTACAAAGACTTCCTGCAAAACTTCTTCGGCTAGGGAACTATTACCCAATACCTGGATTACCACACCAAACGCCAATGGCGAGAGAGCATCATAAAGCTGTGAAAAGGCGCGCTGATCCCCGCGAGCGACGCCTGCGACGAGCGCGTCCAGGCGAGCATGTTCTTCGGGGCTGCAACTAGACACAGCTTCTGATACTACTTGTTCATCTTGTCGCCTTCCATTTCGTCTTTCTCCATCTTGTCGTCGTGCTCCATGGAGTCGCCTTCCATCTTGTCTTTCTCCATCTTGTCTTTCTCCATCTTGTCGGAGTCAGACATCTTGTCGTCTTTCTCCATCTTGTCGTCGTGTTCCATTTTGTCGTCAGACATTTTCTCGCTCGTCATTTTCTCGCTGCTCATCTGAGTCGAAGTTTCCGAGGTGGTGCTGGGCGTCTCCGCAGAATCATCGTTGCTGCAGGCGGCCAAACCAACCGAGCTGATTGCAAAAGCAGCGGCGGTGACGAAAAACTTCTTCATAGAAATATGTGCAGACATGGGGGTTTCTCCTTCGAGATAGCGGTGAAAATCTTGGTGCGAAGCCAGCCCTACATTGCGTTCAGCGAACTGCCTTCATGTACTACTGCGGAGCCATCCCACAACCGGATTGGATAAATCAGAAAATTTTTCAAGAAGTTTTTGTCTACGTTGCCACGTCATTTTTTATTCCAGTTTTCTGTGAGATCCAGTGCGATATCTTCAGCTAACTTTCAGCCCCACAACCAATCCAGCATCATAGCTGGCTCCGAAAAAGCACATGACTAACAAAACAGCGCGCCGCGATCTGCGCGCCGACGCTGCAGAAATTCAAGAAAGGTCACACTACTATGCTCAGCACAATCGCCATCGGTTTCATCGGTGGCCTTATCACGGGCATTTCGCCGTGCATTTTGCCCATCCTGCCGCTGGTATTAGCTGTATCCCAAGGCTCCAAAGCGCGGCCTTGGTTGGTAGTCGGCGGTTTGGTTACCAGCTTTACCGTCGTTACGCTTTTTGCCACCACGCTGTTGAATGCACTGGGTCTGCCCGCTGATATTTTGTGGAAGGTCGGCATCGCTCTGCTGGTACTCGTCGGCCTGGGCATGATCTTCCCGAAGCTGCAAGAGCTGCTGGAATGGCCGTTCCAGTTCCTGCCCCGCGCACACAAATTGCAGGCCAAAGCCCGCGATAAGGGCGGTTTCGCCGTTGGTCTGGCCATGGGTGTCGTGTTCGTGCCCTGCGCCGGCCCTGTCCTAGCCGCCATCACCGTCGCTGGTGCCACCGGAGAAATCGACGCCCGCATCGCGGTATTGTGCGTTTCTTTTGCCATCGGCGTGGCGATCCCACTGCTGGTCTTTGCACTCGGCGGCCAGCAGGTCGGCAAGCGCGTCGACTTCTTCCAGTCCCGCCAACGTGCTTTCCGCGCCACCGCGGGTATCATCGTCATCGCCATGGCCGGAGCTTTGGCTCTGGGCGCACCTGCTTGGATTCAGCAGAAGCTCCCAAACTGGACCGGCGATGCAGAAAAAGCCGTGACCGCACAGCTGGCAAACGATGACGCAGCCTCGGATTCGCTCGAAGATTGCCGCGGCATCGGCGAACTCGGAAACTGCGGCACCGTGCCTGAGCTAGTTGGCTTGGAGAACTGGATGAACACCGACGCACCGATCGACCCGCGGACTTCCGGTGATGTCACTCTGATCGATTTCTGGGCTTATGCCTGCATCAACTGTCAGCGCGCGAATGCGCACATCACCAAGCTTTATGATCACTACCGTGATTACGGTCTGACCGTCATCGGCGTCCACGCACCGGAATATGCCTTCGAACGCGAAACTGAAAACGTGCGCCAAGCGATTGCCGAGCAAAACATCAACTACCCCGTCGCCCAAGACAACTCCTTTGCGACGTGGAAGGCCTTCAACAACCACTATTGGCCTGCGCATTATCTTGTCGATGCCGACGGCACCGTCCGCGAGATCCACGAAGGCGAAGGCGCCTACGCCCGCACCGAGCAGCTAGTGCGCGAGTTGCTGCAAAAACGCGACCCATCCGTCGAGCTTCCTGCACCGCTGGAAGATGCTGACGACGTCACCACCCAGCAACGCAACCCAGAGACCTATTTGGGCAGCCAACGCGCACGCTACTACGCCAACCCCGCATATAAATCCGGCACCTTGTCTGGGCCAGAACCAGAGATCGGCCAGTACACGCTGGAAGGCGATTGGACGATCGAGCAAGAAAACATCACAGCTGGTGACAACGCAAAGATCCGGCTGAACTACCGCGCATCACGCGTGCAGGTAGTGGTATCTGGCAGCGGCACCATCACCGCCGATGGTAAACAGTTCCCGGTAGCAGCCGACGGCACCGTCGACCTGCTCGATACCGAGGACGCGCAAGCCGGAATCTTGGACATCGAAGTCTCACCCGGTTTGAGCTTGTATTCGTTTACTTTTGGGTAGTTTAGCGACACGCGAACACATGTTCGTCAGCGTTTCCCCACTTCAGCGCATAAATTCATAAACTTCATAAAGTTCATAAGAATTCATAAGCGTATGGGTTATGATGACGAACATGAGCACCACCCGAAATCCTTATAAGGCCACCCTCGGAGCAACCCCACCGCTATTAGTGGGTCGTGACGAAGCCATCAGGGATTTCTCCTACGCCTTGGATGATGGTCCTGGCACCCACGAGCGCATCTCACTGACCGTCGGACCACGTGGCATCGGCAAAACCGCTTTGCTTAATGCTTTTGAGTCTCAAGCACGAGAACGCGGCTGGATTGTCATCAGTGAATCAGCTACTGAAGGGTTCACTGAGCGACTCCGCACCACCATCATCCAAAAATTTGCGAGAGACCAGAAGAAACTACGAGGACTCAACCTCACCTTATTTGGGATTGGCTTAGGGGCAAACTGGGAAAGCAACACACTCGCAAATTCCACATATTCCCTACGTGACGCTTTAAAAGACCTTCTTGCTTACCAACGCAGCCTCGATGAAAAATTGGGGCAACCACCAACCGGTGTTTTCATTTCCTTAGATGAAATGCATTATCAACGAAGCCGAGAGGTCATCGACTTTGGAACCACGATCCAGCATCTCGTTCGGGAAGACGAAGAAATTGCCGTAACCATGGCGGGCATTCCTTCGGCGATAAAGCCTCTACTCGCCAGCCGCCTACGAGGTAGCGATAGCTTTAACCCAGTCACGTTTTTACGTCGGGCACACCAAATCGAGCTAGATACTATTTCTGATATTGACGTCCGAGAAGCGCTCACCGCGCCTCTTGCAGAAACCGATGTCCACTGGTCAAAGGAAGCATTAGATATTGCTGTCGCTGGGTGTCAAGGCTACCCATTTATGATCCAATTGGTCGGTCAATGCACCTTTCATGAAAAGGAAGATGGGATCATTACTGAAAAATCAGCACGGACTGGGATTAAACGGGCGCAGACGAGACTCGGAAAGTTGGTGCACGAGGCTGCTCTCTCGGACCTTTCACCGGTAGACCGCACATTCCTCATCCACATGGCCAAGGATGACGGCCCGTCAAATGTCGGTGATATTGCGACCCGCATGAATAAGACTGCTTCCTATATCAGTAACTATAGAAAACGCCTCTTGGAAGCTGAAATGATCCTCGACACTGGGCGGGGAAAAATTGACTTTGCACTGCCTTATTTGCGGGATTATCTCCGCGAACACGCTTCTCGCTTGGTCACCAGCGAGGACTTCTATGACGGGTAGTCCGAAAACCACAAACAAAAAACTTCGAAAACCCTCTACCCACCCCAGCGACTGGTGGCTGCACCGATGACGGACAACGCCACCATCGCCGCAGAAGCCGTGCGCAACACCTGTGGCCCCAGAACCACTGGCTGCGCACCGGCGCTGCGCAGTAGTGCTACTTCTTCGTCGCCTATGCCGCCTTCTGGCCCGACGATAAGAAACACCGTCCCGGAAAGCTCTGGAGCCAGCTGGGCTAGCGGCTGACTTGCTTCTTCGTGCAATACGACGGCGGTATGTCCATCGATCAGCTGCGCCAGCTGCGCGGTGCTCACCGGTTCCCGGACTTCCGGGACTGTCACCCGGCGCGATTGTTTCGCCGCCGCAGCCGCCGCGGACTGCCATTTCTGCACGCCTTTGCTGCGTTTGGCGCCCTGCCATTTCGCAATACAGCGCCCGGCTTGCCACGGGATGATCTCGTCGGCCCCGGCTTGCGTCGCCAGGTCCACGGCTAGCTCGCTGCGTTCTGCTTTCGGCAAAGCCTGCACGACGACAACGTACGGTTCGGGGCGGTCGCATTCGCCGACCGCGACGGCTTCACCAGCCAAGTGGTCTTTGCCGCTGGTTTCAGTCACGGCAATTTCTGCCCAGCGACCCGCGCCGTCGATAAGCTGGATGTGCTCGCCTGCTGCGATCCGCTTCACGGTCACTGCATGACGCGCTTCTGCCCCATCCAAAGTGGTGTGCTCGCCGCGTGCGGGCAGCGGCGCGGAAGCGAAAAATACCGGGAGTGACATTGCGACAACCTTGTGCGCTAGAAGCCGAACCGTCCACGAAGACGGCTAAACAGACCATCGGAGTTGCCGTCGGCCTCGGAGTTCACGCGGGAAGATTCCTCGCGCTTGTCGCGGACTTCCTCCAGCAACTGGCGGGTCTTCTTATCGAGATCCGTCGGCACGGCAACGTCGACATGGGCAATCATCTTGCCCTGACCATCGGTACGCACGCGTGGCATACCTTTGCCATCTTTGACGATCTGGCCACCCGGCTGGGTGCCAGCGGCGATTTCAAACTCAATGTCTTCGCCGTCCAGGCCTTCCACGCTGCAGGTGGTGCCCAGTGCGGCGTCGACCATCGGCACGGTGATGGAAAGGTGCAGAGTATCGGCGTCGCGGGTGAAGATATCGTGCTTTTTCACGCGAACTTCGACGTACAAGTCACCGGCTGCACCACCGCCGTGGCCGACTTCTCCCTGGCCAGCCATGCGGATGCGCATGCCGTCGTCAATGCCCTTCGGGATGTTGATGGTCAAGTCACGGCGCTTCTTTACGCGACCATCACCACCGCAGTGGTTGCACGGATCCTTGATCACTTCACCGAAGCCCTGGCAGTTGTGGCAGGCACGGGAGGTCATCACGTTGCCCAAGAAGCTGCGCTGCATCTCCTGGATCTCGCCGGCACCGTTGCAGACCTCACAGGTCACCGGCTTTTCGCCGTCCGCAGAACCCGAGCCGGTACAACGGTTACACAGCACTGCGGTATCGACAGTGACTTGCTTCTTCATGCCGGTGTACGCCTGGTTCAAGGTGATCGAGGTGCGCAACAGGGCATCGTTGCCCGGCTGTACGCGCGAACGCGGGCCACGCGAGCCGCCCCCGGCACCCCCGCCGAAGAAGGCTTCAAAGATATCGCCGAATCCCCCGGCACCACCGAAGCCGGCTCCGCCACCAGCGCCGCCGCCTTGCTCCATTGGGTCGCCACCCATGTCGACGATTTTGCGTTTTTGTGGATCCATCAAGACGTCGTGGGCGTCGGTCGCTTCCGAGAACTTCGACGCGGCCTCGTCGGATGGGTTCACATCCGGGTGATATTTACGGGCGAGTTTGCGGTACGCCTTTTTAATCTCCGCCTCGCTGGCGTCTTTGGATACTCCCAAAATTCCGTAATAGTCACGAGCCACTGTTGTATCGATTCCTTAGGTCAGTTGGTTTAGTAGGTCAGTTGGTTTAGCTAGTCTCAGGTCTGTTTGCTGCAGGATATGCAATTTTATGCATTAGTCGATCTACCAGAATACAGGCTAATTCGTGCCTGCCAGAATCTGACTGACATACCGTGCAACAGCGCGTACCGACGAAATTGTTCCCGAATAGTCCATAAACGTGGGCCCCACCACACCGAGGCCTCCTAGCGTGGCGGATTCATTGCCATAACCTGCGGTAACGATCGACGCATGTTGTAGTTCTTCGTCTTCGTTTTCTTGGCCGATCAGCACATCGACGTTGCCCAGCTCCGGAACGTTCGCTAACAGCTTAAACATCACGACTTGTTCTTCCAGCGCATCGATAATCTGCGGCAGCCCCTGCGGGAAATCCCGGACACCACGAGTCAGGTTCGATGCACCCGCCATCAGCAGGCGATCATTCGGCTGCTCCACCAGGGTTTCGATAAGCACCGTCGCGACGCGAATCATGTGTTGCCGCAGCTCCGACGGCGAATGCTCCAGCAGATCCGCTACAGCACCAGCAGCCCGGCCCACCGGCACCCGCGCCAGCGCCCGGTTGAGCAATTGCCGCAACTCGTGCACTTCGGCCTCCGAAATCGGAGCTGCGAGCTCGACATTGCGCTGATCGACGCGGCCGGTATCCGTAATCAGCACCAACAACAGGCGCAGCGGCGTCAGATCGACCACCTCGACGTGTTTGACGTGCGAGACATTCAGCGTCGGCATTTGCACCACTGCCGCTTGGCGGGTGAGCTGCGCGAGCAGGCGCACGGACCGGCGCAGCACGTCTTCAAGGTCCACGCCGTCTTCCAGGAAAGTGCGGATCGCGCGTTTTTCCGCTTCCGACATTGGTTTAACCTCGCCCAAGCCATCGACGAAGCGCCGGTAGCCCTTTTCCGTCGGCACCCTGCCCGACGACGCATGCTGCTGCGCGATGAACCCCTCCGATTCCAACACCGCCATGTCGTTGCGGATCGTCGCTGAGGACACGCCCAACTGGTGCCGCTCAACCAACGCCTTGGAACCCACCGGTTCTTGCGAGGCAATATAGTCCGTGACGATCGCACGCAGGACTTCCACCCGCCGCGCTTCAGTTCCAGCAGCCATCACACCCTCGCTTCCGTGCTTGCAGTGCTTGCGTCACTTGCAGGTGCTGCATCATCTTCGGCCACCAAAATATCGGTGATGATGCCGTCGGCAAGCAGCCTTCCGGCGTCAGTGATTGCCAAACGCCCGGGGCGGGGAAAATGCAGCAGCCCGCGGTCCACAAAATTCTTGACGACGCCTTCCGCGCCACGCCCGACCGCCGAATAGGCAATACCTTCTCGCAAACGCAGCCCCAGCATCAGCAGTTCGGTGTGACGGTCAGCCGCATCCAATTCTTCGACGTGATTGATCGGCAGCTGGCCGTCGGCAAGCAACGCAGAGTAGCGATTCGGGTGCTTGACATTAGAAAACCGCTGCATGTCCAGGTGCGAGTGCGCGCCCGGCCCAGCACCCCACCAGTCGCCATCGCGCCAGTAGATCAAGTTGTGCTGGCATTCGCCGCCTGGTCGCGCCCAGTTCGAGACCTCGTACCACTCCATGCCCGCGGCGTCCAGGCGCTCGGCGATCATTTCGTAGCGGGTGGCCATGACTTCTTCTTGCGGTGCCGGGATTTCGCCGCGGCGAACCTTACGCGCCATGGCGGTTCCGTCTTCCACGATCAGCGAATAGGCCGAAACATGGTCGACGTCGGTTTCGATCACGCGATCCAAGGTGTGGGCGACGTCGTCGTCAGTCTCGGTCGGGGTGGCATAGATCATGTCCAGATTGACGTGGTCGAAACCAGCCGCGCGGGCCTCACGAGCTGCCGCGAAGGCGCGGCCGGGGGTGTGCGCACGCTCCAGCACGCGCAGCACATTCTGCGAGGCGGACTGCATCCCCAACGACACGCGGTTGTAGCCGGCTTCACGGATGCCAGCGAAAAACTCGGGCGAGGTCGATTCCGGGTTCGACTCGGTGGTGATCTCCGCGCCGTCGGCGAGACCGAAAGTATTGCGCACCGTCGTCAAGATCCGCGCTAACCCATCCGCTCCCAGCAACGATGGGGTGCCGCCGCCGATGAACACGGTCTCGGCTGCGCGTCCGACGCGTTGGGCTGCCAGGTCGAGTTCGATATCGAGCGCGTCCAGGTAGCCAGCTGGATTCGCGCCGCCGGCTTCGCGCGGGGTGTAGGTGTTGAAATCGCAATACCCGCAGCGTGTAGCACAAAACGGGACGTGGATATACAAGCCGAATGGGCTTGTCGACGACGAAGATAACTGCGATTGCATAGCACCAGCCTAATAGTTGGTCGTGCCACCAACCAAGGTGTACGCTGGTCGTATTTATTGCATGTTGTGCAGCTTGTTTCGTGCATGCACGGTAGCGTGAATGCCAGGTAGCACAGGAAGGATGATGGTGGAGCCTCCGAGTCGAAGTATCGACACCCCGCAACTATCTGATTATCGAGCTGATTGCCTCGCTAATTGTCAGGTTCGGCAGGTGATGAGCTGATGCTCAGTGCGGTAGCTTTCCTCATTCTCGGCCTGGCAGTGATTTTCTTAATCATCGTGGCCAATGGCTATTTTGTAGCCCAAGAATTTTCTTATATGTCGGTGGATCGCGCGTTGTTGCGTACCAACGCGGCGCGTGGCGACGAAGCCAGCCAGCGCGCGCTGAATATCACCGACCGCACGTCATTTATGCTTTCCGGCGCGCAGCTGGGCATTACCGTCACCGGTTTGTTGGTCGGTTATGTGGCAGAGCCGCTGGTCGGGCAGTCGCTGGGTACGCTGCTGGGGGCAACGGGAATTTCAGTCACCGCTGCTGTCGCGATCGGCACCGTCGCTGCGCTGGCGGTATCGACGATCGTGCAGATGATTTTCGGTGAACTGTTCCCGAAGAACTACACCATCGCCGCGCCGATGAAATCCGCGCTCTTCCTGTCGCGCTCTACTGCCTGGTACCTGCGGATTTTCGGCCCGCTAATCAAATTTTTTGATCTTTCTTCCAACGCTCTGCTGCGGTTGTTGCGCATCGAGCCGGTCGCCGATATTGATGCTTCGGCAACGACGAAAGAGTTCGAGTCCATCGTCGAAAACTCACACGAGACCGGTGACATTGACGACGAGACCTTCATGGTGCTCGACCGGCTGCTGGACTTCCCGGACCACGACGTCGAACATGCCATGATCCCGCGTTCGCGCGTCGACGTGATCGACCCCGAGACCACCCTGGGTGAGCTGCGGGAACTCATGGCGATTGCGCATACTCGCTACCCCATCATCGACGACGAACACACCCCGATCGGTGTGGTACACCTGGCGGATATTTTGCTGACCGAGAAGCCGGATACCACCTTGGCCACGGAGCTGATGCGCCAGGCCCTGGTGGTGCCGGAGCTGATGCCGCTTCCCGACGTCGTCGTCGAGCTGCAGGAAAACGACGAGAAGCTGGCGTGCGTGATTGACGAGTACGGCGGGTTCGTCGGCATCGTCACCCTAGAGGATCTCGCCGAGGAAATTCTTGGCGACGTCACCGACGAGCACGATATTGATATCGAGGAATCCGAAGAGATCACCGAAACCGCCGAGGATCATTGGACTGTCGACGGCGATACCCCGCTGGATGAGGTGGAACGCGCCATTGGGCACGACCTACCCGAAGGTGATTACGAGACCGTCGCCGGATTGTTGATCGCGCAGGTTGGTTCGTTGGTTGAAGAAGGCGAAACGCACACCATCGAGTTGGAAGCAGAACCGGAAGACTGGATTGATGCCGATGCCGCACCGAACCGGCAGTTGATCATCACCGTTGATGAGGTCGAACGCCACGTGCCGTCGAGCTTGTCTTTGGAGTTGGTAGAAGAATTCGACGGCGAGGACGCTGATGAGGACGCCGGGCGAACTGGTGGTTCCGGAAGAACTGGCGGCAGCCGCAGCAGCAATTCGGAGAGGGGCTAAAAGATGCAGGAATGGTACATCGCTGGCCCGTTGAGCCTGGCAATCGTGATTTTGTCTGGTTTTTTCGTCATCATCGAGTTTTCTCTGATGGGTGCGCGTCGGCACCGTTTGGAAGAAACCGCGGAAACTTCTGCTGCCTCACGCGCGGCATTGCGGAGTTTGAATGAGCTGACGATCATGTTGGCCGGTGCACAATTGGGTATTACTGCTGCGACGTTTGCGCTGGGTGCGATTGCGAAGCCGTGGGTGCATCATTTGCTGATGCCCGCGTTCGCGGCTGTCGGTATTTCGGGTGGGGTGGCAGATACCATCGCCTTCGTTGTCGCACTGCTGATCGTGACGTTTTTGCACCTCGTGGTTGGTGAGATGGCTCCGAAGTCATGGGCGATCGCGCACCCGGAGCTTGCTGTACGGGTGATCGCACTGCCTGCCCGTGGGTTCATTTGGCTTTTCCGTCCACTGTTGAAGTGGATCAACGTGATGGCGAATAAGTTGGTTGCCGCCGCTGGTGTCGAGCCCGTCGACAGGGCTGGTGCGCAAGGCTATGACACAGATACTCTGCGCACGCTGGTACAGCACTCCGGGCAGACGGGTGCGATGGATCAAAAATCTGCACAGCAGATCAGCGGCGTGATCGAATTGGAAAATTCGACTGTCTCTGCCTTGGCGCGGGCACATGGTGTGGAGATCACTCCCCTACCCCATGATGCGACGGTGCGTGATGTGCAGGAGGCCAGCCGTTCGATGAACCGCCTGCGCGTGGTGGTTGCGGATGAGGAATCCGCGGTGCCACGGGTAGTGCACGTGCGCGATACCTTGTTGCATGATGCGGACAGCCCAGCCTCCGATCTAGCACGCCCGGCATTGTCTTTGGCTGGTTCCACGAAAGTGCAGCACGCCATCGAGCACATGCGAGCACTGGGCGAGCAGATCGTAGTCGTCGGCCGCGGAGACAACAGCGAGTCGCTGTGGATTCTGAACTGGGACGACATCATGGGCCAGCTGTGGCCAGAGATCACGAAGCAGCTGGAGCGCTAACGCCGTAGTTGTGGCGTAGTAGTCTCAACCTATTTACCTTCACGCATCTGCGTGCAGGAATGGCCACCCCTTTGCGTGTAAGAACGGCTCAAGCAGGTGCACCTTAGAACGGCGGCTCGTCTGAGTTTCGCTCGTGCGGGCCGCCACCTGCCTCGGCACCGGGCCCCTGTTCCTTCAATATCGCCACCGCTGCCCGAATCTTTTCCAGCTGTGCCCGGCACTGCGGAATCGTGACCGCAGAAAAACTCCGATCTGCCAAAGCAAGTTCTAGCCGCCGCATATTACGCGCCCACATCTCTTCTTCCTGTGTTTTGGTCAGCCATGTACAACGGTCTGCAGAATTTTCCGCAGAAAAGATCCCTGGAGGACAGCCTGCTTGTTTGCCTTGTTGTTCGCCGCGTTGCTCACGCTGCTGTTCTTCGTCCTGCTGATTTTTGCGCTGTTCTTCACGCTGTTGTTCGCGCTGCTGTTCTCTACGATGCTGTTGCTCCGCGTTTTCTCGGCTAGCTTGCCGGTAGCACTCGATTTTCTGCGCCACGGTTTGCGCCCACCGCCGATTCGACCCAGCGAGAGGGCCTTCAGCCTCTGTTGACTGCCACGAGCCATCGGCATGCAACCACACCGCCGTGCCACTGGCAGGATCCAAGATCGGGCGGATCCGCTTATCAGTTTTAATATTGTGATGATGCTGGCACAACGCCATGAGATTGTCCGGTGTGGTGGGGCCACCACGATTAAATTCCACAACATGATCCAGCTGGCACACAGCCGCAGGTCTATTACACCCTGGGTACCGGCAGTGTCCGTCCCTTCCTGCGACTGCACTACGCATCGCCGGGGTGGGAACGTACCCGGTAACTTCTGAGTGCATAGTCGCATCCATATCGCGGTGCTTCGTGGCACGAGAAGCAAGGTCGTTCGCGGCATCACCAAACAAGGTCGCTACCCCAGTACCTGTAGTAGTCTCCACAAACAACGGTGCATCGGCAATATCACTGGCGCGATAACAATTCAGAGTGAGAGTGGCTGCCTCGCCTTTGCCCAATAACAACTCCACAGCAGCATCACGTAAAGAAATCCCTGCCTCCTGTGCGTGGTTGCGGATCCGGGCGTCCACCTCGATAGCGGTGGCAGCATTGGTGTCAAACCGGAATTCATGGCTGTCATCACCATTGGCGATAACCGGAGAAAGATCGTTGACGGTATAAGTTTTCCGAGAGTTCTTTTTCTCGTTGACCCGCAGGCTGGAATCATATGCATCAATCTCACGAGTAATGCGAGAAGTGATGGTGCGTTTCGTCGCCATGCGTTGGGCAGGCTTGGTGGGGGTGAGAAGTTTCACTAGCATCTCATCAACCACGTCGAAAAGCAGCGCGTGGTATCCGCCGGCCTTACACAAAGCTCGGTCGATAGCGATCCAGTGTTCTACATCCAGGTGCCATAGCGTGGTGGCTAATGCATGAAGTTTTGGCAGCTCACTCATGCGGTAATAGGCTCCCATGATGGCTTCGACGCGCTGTTTGCCTTCCCCGCTATCTTTGGCAAGTAAGGATTCGAGTTGGTCGTAATCGTCGCAATCGAAGTCAATACCGCGATCCCACACGAGATATTTGTGGCGGCGCAGTTCTAGCATCGCCATTGCCTGTTTGCTGTGCGGGTTGCAATGCGTGAAATACGCAGTGGGGGCATGCGCCCCATCAGCATCGTTAGGTGTCGTGAACTCAGCCATGCTTCCCCCTGCTGGCATATTCGGCATCCAACCCCGTCGAATGCCCTGGTCGTTTTTACTTAGTTATAAGCTAGCGGGACCCCGTCACATACGACGCAACGACCACCACAAAATCAGAACATATGTTTGAATTTCAAATCCTATTCTCAATTTCCCTTACAGTGCGCAACCTTCGGGTGAGGCTACCTTCTCAATTAACCAATCTGCTGCTTGGTGGTGCAATCGATCTTGGCATACGGTCGACCCTTACTGTCGATATTGCTTAAGATATAGTTCCCGCCATAGGCTCGACATCCTGTATATCCATCAGCGCCTCCACCGCCACCACTAGCGGGATTAGGCGTTTGCTGTTGAGGCGCCGGAGCGGGCTGTGGCTGTGGGCTCTGCGGCTGGTGCTGTGACGGTGAGCCCTGCGACGGAGCTTGATAAGCATCGCTGTCAAACGATTGTTCGAATTCTTCCAAGGCGCGCTCTAACACAGATTCCTTTTCTGCAGCGCTCCGCTCCCGTTCACGTTTTCGCTCATCGCGTAGTTTTTGTTTTTGCTCCCTGAACACCACATCTAGCTCTGTGCTTAGTTCACTCGCACGCCTACTCGACTCATGTACTTCGTTTCGGAAAAGGTCTCCATATGCAGCGCGTTGAAAGTCTGATTGCTCGATCTTTTTGTACTTTAAGCTACCGAGACCCCTAATAACCCCAGCCACTTCTTTCCGCGCTTTCTTAATGCGCGTTAGATCCAAATCTCCCTGGACCATGCCCTGAAGATCTTGTTCAATATCATTGAGCTTTTGTTGTGCCCCCACCAACTCCTCAAAATTCTTGGCATCAGCGGTATAGCATTCAGGCCCAACACTGTGGATACCTTTATTGGCAGACTTCGCCTGTTCGGATGCCTCAGAGACTTCTGGATAAAAACGCCGATTGGGTGCTATCTCCATTGGCACTGCAAGACCTTCTGCTGCAATTTCCGCATTTATCAACGAGTCATCCAGGAAGACTCCTGCCAGAGTTCGACCATATTTGTCCTCGCGCTCTTCATCGAACTCAAGACGTACCTCAGTTCCAATAGGCAACCGGTTTTTCAGGAAATCACGGGCTTCTTCAGCCAAGCATTCCGATGGTTTACCTCCGCGACCAATTTCCGGCGTATCAATGTTCAATAGCCGAATACGTGTGGTTTCGCCTGAACTTTCGACATCAATCGTATCGCCGTCAACAATTTTAGTCACCGTAGTCGGGTTCCCCTGCACCACCCCGGTCGCCACAGCAATCCCTCCGGCTGCAAGAATCCCCGCCAGCGCCGTCTTAGCGATAGTACTTCCAATTCCCATGAAGCCCCTCAATACGCAATCCACCAAACCCCGTAAGCCTATACCAACGCCACGGGACCACGACAGATGCGCTATAGAAAAGTAGCTGTAAGGATTGGTTTTCCCACGTCTGCCTCAGCGCTACCCCGCAATTTACCCCACGCTGGCGGCGCGCAAGCGCGCACGTTTCGCCGCAACCTTGGCGACGATGCGATCGACCCGCGCGCGCTCTTCCAAAAACTGCGGTGGTTTACGCCCGCGCATACTCCGTGCGAACGCCGGGTGCGCGGACACAGCCGTCGTCTCCCACGCGTGCGCCGCCGTCGCAGCCATCCGTCCGACCTTGTTATACAAATGCGGCAGGGAGACCGCATCCAGATCGTGTGCCACCGCCTCGGTTTGTTCGAGCACGTACTCCACCAACTCGTGCAGGAAATCTACGGTATGTGTGGTGCGCTCATGCAGCGTGTGTACCAGTTCGTTGACCACAACCGGCGGGCCCGACAATGGGAAAAATGCTTGCAAACTTTCCGCCGTCACTGCTTCCGGTTCGCTCACCCGCTTCGTGCCGTCGGCAGCCGCCGACAAGCTCCCCGAAGCCACCCCAGAAACCAATGCCTGGCGCAAACCGATCAGCTCACCGACCACGTCGCGGGAATCACGGCGCGCATCTTCCACGATCTCTGCCAACTCAGCCAGGCAGTCCTCGACGAGTTCCGCGTCGTAATCTTCGACAGCCTCGATTACGTGCTCAATGTATTCGGCCACCTCGTCGCCAATGTTGTACACCTCTTGGGTGAGCTCACGATGGCGCAGCTCAGCAGCGATTTTGCGCATAACGAGGCTGTCTCCTTCTAAACCGTCGCGACCGAATACCCTGTCCCCCGACAGCACCTCCTGTTCGGCGCGCAACACCGCCCAAGGCAGTCTGCGAACCTCACAACCTGAAGTGCTAGTTGAGAGTTTCTCTGCGCTGTAGCCTATTGCAGAAACCACCCAAAAATGGTTCGACTCGCCGGAAAAATTCCAGCGGATTATCAGCTTGGCGACGGCTGCTTTGCGACGAGCCAGGCTACCGCGAGTACAGCTGCTCCAAAGCGTCTGCATAACGCTCGACGACGACATTACGCTTAACCTTCATCGTCGGGGTCAGCTCGCCGGACTCTTCGGTGAAATCGTCGGTAAGAATGTAGAACTTCTTGATCGCTTCGGCATGCGAGACGGTGGCATTGGCGGCGTTGACCGCATCTTGCACTTCCGCGCGCAACGACGCATCATGCACCAATTCGCTCACGCTGCGTGAAGCGTCAATGTTGTGCTGCGATTTCCAGCGCGCTAACGCTCCTTCATCCAGAGTCACCAGCACGCCGACGAAGGGCTTGCCATCGCCAACTACCAGGGCCTGCGAGATCAGCGGGTGCGAGCGCAACTCGTCTTCCATACCGCCCGGCGCGACGTTTTTCCCGCCGGCAGTCACGATCAGATCCTTTTTCCGCCCGACAATTTTCACATGGCCTGACGGCAGAATCTCCCCCAGATCACCGGTGCAGTACCACTGCCCGTCGAAGGCTTCGTCGGTAGCGTCCGAGTTGCGCCAATAGCCGTCGAAAACCAGGTCTCCGCACAACTGCAATTCCCCATCGCCGGCGACGCGCACGCGCATGCCACCCAATGGCGGGCCGACGGTGCCGATTTTCTGATCTTCGAAATCCACCGTCGCAGCCGCTGCGGTTTCAGTCAGACCGTAACCTTCATAAATTGGCACCCCGATGCCGCGAAAGAAGTGCATCAGTTCGGTGCTCATCGCCGATCCACCAGAAATGCAGTAGTCTACCTCGCCGCCCATGCCTGCACGGATTTTGGACAGCACTAGTTTATCCAGTGCTTTATGCGCGCTACGTAGCGCAAACGACGGCCCGTTCTCCGTATCTAGTGCGCGGGAATAAGCGATCGCGGTAGCCTCAGCGCGATCGAACAACGCGCCCTGGATTGGTCCTGCATCATGGGCTTTCGCACGCGCACCGTTGCGCACCTTCTCAAACACGCGCGGCACGCCCAGAATCAGGTTCGGTTTGGAGCGCTGGAATTCCGTCGGCAAAGTCGCGAAATCTCCCCAGAAGTTCTGCGTCGGTCCGCTGATCATCCCGGCTGCAGAGACCGAAAACGCCAGCACGTGTGCCAGCGGCAGAAACGTCAGCACATGCTTTCCGGCGTGCGCGATACCGCCAATCGGGTTGGTCAGCAGGCCCAGAATCTGCGCGTTCCAGTTGCGGTGGGTGAGCATGCATCCCTTCGGCCGCCCCGTCGTCCCCGAGGTATACACCAGCGAGGCCACGTCATCGGTTGCGGTGGCAGCGATGCGCTTGTCGACGAGCTCATCAGCAATATTTTTCCCAGCTTCTGTTAAGGCCGCAACCGCGCCATCGTTAATCTCGTAGACCGCGCGCATCTGCGAGCTGGAGTCTTTCAACCGCGGCTGTCCGTCGTCGGCAAGCTGCAACATGCGCAAGATTTCGGTGTGCTCTTGGGTTTCACCAATGCCGAGCACCGCTCCGGAGTTTTCGATGATCCACTGCACCTGCGAGAGTGACGATGATGGATAAATTGGCACGACGATGCCACCGGCAGCCCAAATCGCGTAGTTAACGAGCATCCACTCATAACGCGTATTCGCCATCAATGCGACGCGGTCGCCCTGCCCAACTCCGGCGTCGATCAGCCCCTTGGCCACCGCGTAGACCTCATCGAGAAACTCTTGGCGGCTCACCGGGACCCAGGTGTGGTTTTTCGGGCGGCTAAACATCTCGGCCTTGGGCTGGGATTTCACCGCATCAATGGTCAGGGTTAATAACGTCTGGCCAGGTTCAATGGTGTATTTCGCGGGGCTGAAGGCTTCTCGCACAGTTCTCCTAGGTGGTTACGTGCCGTTCCACTTACTCACTGGGTTACTGTACTCCCCCACCCCGCGTTTGCCCGAAGTCGGACGTGCTAATGCGGGCCGACGCCCACATGCCGGGCGTTCGCGGTGAAGCCTTAAGCTAGAAACAACTTAAAAACGACTAAACAAATACACCAGGACAATCAGTACCAGCAAAGTAATAAGTGCAAAACGCACTCGGGAACGCGGGTACTTCTTCTGCTTCGCCATGCCACTAGCCTAGCCTTTTACCGCTTAATCCGTCACTTGGCAGCCGACTGGCTATCCTGTGTCTTCGCTGCTGGTTTATTACGTACGCTACCCCGTAACGACAGCCAGGCAGCTACCACAAAGTTCACACCGCGCACGATTACCGTCGCCAAGACCGCCGCCACGATTCCTGCGACCACCACGACAATCGGCATCTGCAGCCACGGCGATAGCGATACCAGCATCTGCGTTACTCCCGTTAGAGTTCCCCCAGCTATCGATGTGCTGGTTATCAGTGCATCGTCCATTGCGTTCATTCTAGACATAGAGTCCTGCAGAGTGGAAGGGCACAATGTCTCCAATTAGACCCTCGCCAGGTAACGGTTCCTCCGACCTATTGGCATAAATCCATAAGTTTCCACACCAAATATGTTTCATCTGGCATACTTGAATAAACTGAGATACAGATAACAAACAGACATGAGGGCTCACATGTTAAAACGGCATCTTTTCACAACGCTCACGGCGCTCCTAGCGCTTATCGGGTCTGTTACAACGACAAATATCGCTTATGCGGATCCTTCGGTCCCAGCTAGCCAAGCCCCAGAGACCGTCACCCTTGCCAGTGATCTTCCCCCGCTTTCGGTCGACGGAGTAGGCGGCTATTCAGAAGAAGAAGTTGAAGAAATGCAAGAGTTTTTTCGCACAGTTGAGCAAAATATTGATGAGACAACTGCACAAGAAACGGGCCTGACCCCCGGAAAGTGGACACACCGGGGGTCAGGCCCTATCAAGGAACTACCCAAATAGTGATCGAACTAGCTTTTGGCGATCCACTCCGAGGCGTATTTAAGACCGAAGTCGATGACGATACCAAATGTATAGGAAGAAAATAATTCCATGTCTACTTCTGCAAATTACCCAGATTTTCGCACCACGAAAGATATTAGGGAATACGAGAGCAAATTTCTGGATCAGAGCGAACGGATTTGCGTCGTGGATTTAGCTCCGCGATGGACATCCAGTCGGTGCATGTTCGAATGCGGCTATACCACACGTGCCCAAGGTCACGCACTGCTCGATGAGGAAACCCCTGATTCAGATTTTCTCATCGAGCTAGGCGAATACATCATGATAGTTGCGCCTCCAACAGCTTGCGAGAAGCAAAACAGGGAAAAACAAGAAATCTCTTTATTGTTACGCGCAGGGGCTCTGGGCAAACAAATACAGAAAGAACGGATTGATTACTTTCTGGAACGATTCAACCAATACTTACAGAACATAACCACCCTCGACGAACTAAACGAGAGAATTTATAATCGGTCAGATGAAGATTTCGACCTATGTTCGTTAGCGCCTTATGCTGCATCTTTCGATGAGGATTATATTAGGCATCTATTGCGGTGCTATAAACGTGGAATAATTTCTCCACGAGAGACCTCTTATCACCAAGATCTTGAAGGAAACATTACTCAACATTATTCTCCGCAGTATACTGTGCGCAGTAGAGATATGTTTTACATCAAAGTAAAGCTCCCATGGAAATCTGAGTTCTTGCAGAATAATTTTCCTTATTCCCCAATCATTTTCCCGGAGAAGAAAGCCATCCAGGACGATCCCTCCCACATCGCTAACGATCCTAACTGGATAAAGCTAGTGTCTTAGTTTATGACATCACAACCACACGTCGTTACTCCCACTGGCATGATCACCGGGGCCTGGAGCAACAACCACACGGTGCGGCGCTTTTATTCCATTCCGTATGCGAACTTCCTCGGGGATTTTGACGACGCCGAACTGCGTACTGCCAACGGCGATGTGGATGCCAGCACACCCGCCCCAGATGCTGTGGCATTGACGGTCGCAGCCCCGGCCGATGCCCACGATCGCGACGATCTTCCGGTCATCGTGTTTATCCACGGTGGATCATTCGAAACTGGTTCACACGATGACCCGCGCCACGATGCCACCGCCAACGTGCAGGCTGGCTGCGTGCAGGTCAATATTGGTTACCGTAAGAAATTACCTGGATTTGCCCGCTTCAATAACGATGCCCCCGGTCATTACCGCGGGGTACACGACTGTCTACTGGCCCTAGAATGGATTCAGCGCAATATTGAATCTTTTGGCGGTGATCCCACAAACGTTACCCTGGCCGGACAATCCGCTGGGGCCAACTTAGTGCTGTGGCTCTGCCGCCCAGATCATTATCGGGGTGGGTTCCGCCGGGCAATTGCTATGTCGCCGGCCTCACCGCGTGAACCAATCGAAGCCCGCACTTCTACCCTGCGTATGGCAATGCAAGTCCCGCTGACTCGCCGCCGTTTGGCCGAACTGCCGCAGAAAAAACTCGACCGCGGCTACCAGCGCTTCAAATACCTACACATTAATGACGTCGCGTTAGGGCCGGACTTGCGCGAATTAGGTGAGCTTGCCGACGTCCCACTGTGGGTATCTACCACCCACGATGAATTTCACCACCACCCGCTAGCGGCCACCGATAGCAAACCGTGGGTGCGCAGTGTGCCAGGTTCGAAAGCACTGTTTAAAAAGACCGCACGGGATCTGCAATTATCCCGCAATTTTGACGCGTGGATGGAAGGTGCGCTCGCGCTGGATCCTTACCGCCCAATGGGCCGGTTGCTCACGGATGCTCTCATTGGACGCTGGGCGGCCAGCGCGGTCACCAAAGCCACCGGGCCAGTCTGGTTGTCTGAGTACTACCGCAGCACCCCAGGTGGTGTGCAGCATTCTTCTGATATCGCTTATTTGTTCGGCGTCGGCACTGGGCAGACGGAACGATCCGCGCGCAACAGATTGCACAAGGCTTTGTTGGCTTTTGCCCGCACCGGTGATCCGGGGTTTGCAAGCTACTCTTCCACGGGGCGCACCTGGCGGCTGGATTTCGGGACTGGAAAAGCCACGATGGCACAGTCCCGCATCCCGCGGTTGGCCAATCATTTCCCGACGGAATCCCGGCGCTAGTAGGTAGCCAGCGCTGGCAGGAATCCGGCGCTAGCGCATTAGTTACTCAGGTTGCCCTCATAGACCACGTTTCCGATGGTCAAACGCGCATTCCACAACGCTCCCGGAGTGGTATCGAAAACATACTGTAGATTTGTCGTCGCTCCCACGCCGAGTGGCAGGTCGAGACCACCGAGCGCACTGTTTTGGTTACCGTCGCTCGGTTCGGACTGCAGCAGATCTACCTTGCTGTAGTTTCCGTCGCCGCTGCCGGTTTCCAGGGTTGGCTCATCAAAAGCATCCGGCGGCAGAGTCACGTCGTTATCGTTGCGCACAGCGATGGTGATCACCGTGCCGCCTTGGCTCCCCGATACCGCACCTTGGTAGGTAAAGCTCACGCCATAGCCTGGGTCTTCTACCTGAGCGTTGATGTTTTCTGGTTTGACCGGATCAACGGATTTCGATTTATAATCCGGCTCCTCGGTTTCTTCCACCTCAATGGTGCTGGCGGGGTCCGCGGTTGAACCACCATTCGTGTCTCCGCAGGCTGCCAGGGTAAAGGCTGCGGTCGCCAGCGCGCCGGCTGCCCACGCCCGCTTGGTTGTGCGCGGTTGCACGATTGGTTTCACCATGGTTGTTCCACTGCCTTTCAGCATCGTTGCACATCATCAAACGTCATCACACGTCGTCGTCAAGCACTTCATTGTAGTTGCTCACCGTAAAAGTCATGGTAATCGAACACTCATCTGTGGCAACACCACTTCCGCTCGTACAGCAACGCAATTTCGGTGTTAGAGCGTTATGGCACAATGGTCGGTTCAATACCTTGACTGATTAACCTTTATTTATGGGTCTCGCGCCTCCGCTGGTCGGCCCATATTTTTGAGACCTTGTGAGAGCGTAGTTTCGTGTCTTCCCTCTTCCGTATCATGCGCAGCGCGTCCGCACTCTGGCCGCTGTATTTAGGCGTCATTATCTCCGCTACCGTCGTCGCTATTTTGTCGATGGTCGGCCCGTTTCTGGTCGGCCAGGCCACGGATACCATTGCCGACGGCATTCGCGAAGGAGGCGATACCTCGGCGGTCTTGACGACGGTGCTGTGGCTCGCTGTCGCACTGTTTGCCGCTGATGCCCTGCGCGTTCTCGTGGATAACCTCGGCGGCTACTGGGGCGATGTGATGGCCGCTCGCCTGCGCCAGATCTTGTCGACGCGCTACTACGCGAAGCTACTCGCATTGCCGCAGCGCTTCCACGATAACCAGAACACCGGCGCGATTATCGCCCGGCTGGATCGCTCGATTCATGCGGTCACGCAGTTCATCCAGTATTTTTCGAACAACATGTTCACGATCTTGATGCAGCTGGTCGTGATTTTGGGCATCACCTTCTTTTATTATTGGCCGCTGGCGGTGCTACTTGCGCTCTTGTTCCCGACCTATCTGTGGCTGACCGCGCTGACTTCGAATCGTTGGCAGCGCTATGAGCACGAGAAAAACGAACAGGTCGATACCGCAAACTCGCGTTTCGCTGAGGCGATTGGCCAGGTAAAAATCACCAAGTCCTTTGTTTCTGAGGTCCGTGAGCTGGCCAGCTTCGGCAAGCACTATCGTCGTACGGTCTCGATCACGCGCCCGCAGTCGCGCTGGTGGCACTCGATGGATATCGCCCGTGGGCTGAGCACAGCGCTGATTTTCTTCGGCATCTACGCCCTGATTTTCTGGCGCACGCTGGAAGGCCATTTCTCGCTCGGCGATATGGTGATGCTGATTCAGCTGATGAACATGGCCAAAACCCCGGTTTTCATGCTGTCGTTTCTTGTCGACGCCGCACAAAAAGCCATGGCTAACTCCCGGGATTATTTCCAGATCATGGACGAGGAACTCGACGCCAGTTCCAACCCACAGCTACTGAAAACCATTGCTGCGCCCGATATTCCAGACGTCGACACGTCGATCCCAACACCGGTGAAACAGGAAAGTTCTGAGCCTGGCTTCGAGCTACACAATGTCTCTTTCGCCTATGAAGAAGGCAAGCCCGTGCTTGACGATATCTCACTGTCTGCGCCGAAGGGCAGCAAGATCGCGCTGATCGGTGAATCCGGCGGTGGCAAGTCCACCGTCGTCAACCTGCTGCTGGGGTTGTACCAGCCACAAGCTGGGCAGGTCTCCGTGCTGGGTCACGACACCGCGGAGCTAGGGCCAGAAAAATTGCGCGCTTCGGTTGGCGTGGTGTTCCAAGAGCCATCGCTGTTTTCTGGCACGATCCGCGAAAACATCGCCTACGGCAAACCCGAGGCCACGATGGAGGAAATAGTCGCGGTAGCCCACCGAGCAAACGCGCACGATTTCATCTCCGCATTCCCAGATGGCTACGACACCGTGATCGGTGAGCGTGGCCTGCGGCTATCCGGTGGGCAAAAACAGCGGGTGGCTGTCGCCCGTGCGATGTTAAAAGATGCACCACTACTGATTCTGGATGAGGCCACCTCAGCGCTGGACACCAAGGCCGAGCGCAGCGTACAGGCCGGACTCGAGGAGCTGATGAAAAACCGCACGACGCTGATCATCGCGCACCGGCTTTCCACCATCGCGGATGTGGACACGATTTTCACCATAGAAAAAGGCCGCGTGGTCGAATCCGGTTCCCCGGTCGAATTGGCGCGCAGCGGCGGAATATATGCACAACTGCTGGAGTTGTCTGAGACCGTCTCGGCAAACCCAGATAAGCGGGTTACCGAGGAACAACGCCAGCATTTCCAGCGCTACGGCATGGTCCACGATAACGCCGAGTAATTACCAACCACGCCAAACCTTGTCCGCGCACTGGCTGCCAACACTAGGCTGGGATGCATGAATGCTTTAGAATTTCCGACCTTAGAACAACTCCGTGCCCGAGGCACCCGCAAGTGGACCGTTTTCGACGACGACGTACTTCCGCTGTGGGTTGCCGAAAGCGATTTCCCGACCGCGCCGCCAGTGCACCAGCGCATCCGGCAGGCCATCGACGAAGAAACCTTCGGCTATTCCCCTGCCCCGCACACCACGCATCTGGCGGATTCGCTGGCTGATTTTTATGCAGACTATTTCGGTTGGCGCCCGGATCCGCACAATATCGTGTGGTGCGCTGACGTAGTGCGCGGGCTACTACTGGGCCTGCAGTATTTCACGCGCGAGGAATCCGCGGTCATCATCCCTACCCCGTCGTACCCGCCGTTGCTGGAACTACCCGGAACCGCTGGTCGCGAAAAAATCGAGGTGGATGCCTGCGGTGGGTTGGATCTCGACGAGATTGAGCGCGCTTTCCGCGACGGCGCCGGTGCACTGGTGCTGTCTAACCCCTATAACCCGCTGGGCGAGGTCTTTTCCCGCGAGACCCTGACCCGCTTGGTGGAGCTTGCCGACGAATACGACGCACGCCTGCTTCTCGACGAGATCCATGCGCCGCTGGTCTATGACGGCGAGCACGTACCGGCGGCTTCGCTATCGGACAAAGCCGCACGGGTATGCATCACCGTCACCGCGGCGTCGAAAGCCTGGAATATCGCCGGGCTGAAATGCGCGCAAATCATCTTTTCCAATGACGCTGACCGCGAGAAATGGTCGCAGTTGACTGGCGTCGCCAAAGACGGCACCGGCACGCTCGGCATCGTGGCTTCGCAAACCTGCTACCGCGACGGACGTGAACAGCTCGATGCGCAGGTGGAGTACTTGCACGAAACCCGCGATTGGTTGCTCGAGACCTTGCCCAAGGCCGTCGACGGCCTGAAAGTGTCCGCGACCCATGCGACGTACCTGATGTGGTTGGATTTCCGAGAAACTGCCCTGGGAGATCTGGATACCCCGGCGCAGTGGCTACGTCGTCACGCGAAAGTTGGGCTGAACGAAGGCACCGACTTTGGCACCGGAGGCGCGGGCCACGCACGGCTGAACTTTGCAACGTCGCGGGAGATTTTGCAGGAGGCCGTCACCCGAATTGCAGAAGCCGTCGACAAGCACGCACAAGGTTAATAGCTTTAGCGCTGACGTCATCAAGCAATCGAGCCAGGCATTCCTGAATAAAAACTGGGAATTTGTTAGCCCCATCACGACAAACTAATTAGGGTCTGTGTACAGTATTTTGAATATTGCTTATCACTACTCACCAGAAAAGTTAAGGTGACTCACTATGGCGACAGCCGCTACACAGGCCAGCGCGAGCACGGCTACAGGCTCGGGCAAATCTGGTCCGGGCATCAGCATCATCATCTTCAGCTCGCTGATGCTGTTTTCCATGTTTTTCGGCGCCGGAAACCTGATTTTCCCGCCGATGCTGGGCGTACAGTCCGGTGAGAACTTCTGGCCGGCGATCCTCGGGTTCGTTGGTTCCGGCGTGGTGTTGCCGGTGCTGGCAATCATCGCCATCGCTATTTCCGGTAACAGCGTCCGCGACCTAGCTGCTCGTGGCGGAGCAATCTTCGGCCTGGTCTTTTCGCTGTTGGCCTACTTGTCAATCGGTGCATTTTATGCGCTTCCCCGCACCGCTGCCGTATCTTTTGAAACCGCGATCACCCCGATCCTGGGTTTTGAAGGCACTGCTGCAAACTGGGTTTTCTGTCTAATCTTCTTCGGCATCGCCCTGGCTCTGGCCTGGCGCCCAACCACCATCATGGACACCCTGGGCCGTATTTTGACCCCGGCGCTGACCATTTTGCTGATCATCCTGGTGGTTTCTGCAATCACCAATTTTGAGCCGCAAACCTTGACCGCTGCAGAGGAGTACTCGGAATCCGCGTTCACCTCCGGCCTGTTAGAGGGCTACCTGACGATGGACTCTATCGCTGGTCTGGCCTTCGGTATCGTCATCATTTCTACGCTGCGCACCAAAGGTTTTGCTGAAGGTGGTCAGCTGGTTCGCGGCACCATCACCACCGGCATCATCGCCGGTGTTTTCTTGGCCGCTATTTATATCGGCTTGGGTTATATCGGCCAGACGCTGCCGGGCGCTGCTGATCATGATTCCGGAGCGGCAATCTTGTCCGCTGCAGCCGAATCCGCGCTGGGTACCCCCGGCCAGATCATTTGGGCTTTCATCGTCTTGCTGGCGTGTTTGACCACCGCCGTCGGCCTGATCTCGTCGACCTCTGAGTTCTTTGCGACGCTGACCCCACAGATGGGATACCGCGTCTGGGCCGTCATCTTCACCGTGGTTTCGCTGGTGCTGGCTGCACAGGGGCTGGATTTCGTACTGGATATTGCTGTCCCCATCATCATCTTCTTGTACCCGCCAGCAATCACCCTGATCATCCTGACTCTGCTTGAGCCCATTTTCAGCGGCAAGGTCAACTTCTTCTTTACCTTCCGCCTCGGGCTGTGGACCGCAGTCGTGTGGTCCGCATTCATGGTCGCTGTGTCCCAAGGTGCGGAAGGCCTGGAGCCGATCATCGGTTGGACGCCGCTGCACGCAGTCAACCTCGGATGGGTTTTGCCGGTGCTCATCGCTGTGGTCATTGGCCTGATCGTGGATATTTCCAAGCCCCGGCAAGCACCAGAGCAGACTCACCTGCGCCAGGAAGCAGTGCGCGAAGCATAAACGCATCCAGAATGGAACCAATGCGCAGTAAAGAACATTCGCGCAAGAAAATATTGCGGAGAACATAATCAAAGACTAATTTGGCGGGCATTATGTCTGATTCTGTTTCCACTGGTTCCGCTAGTCCCGCCGACGCTTCCGCCCAGCGCATCCCTCTGTCCCTGATTGATTTCTGCACTTTGTATTCCGGGGAATCCACCGCCGACACCATGGCTCGGTCGGTGGAATTTGCTCGTTCTGCAGAAAAACTTGGTTTTTCCCGTATTTGGTACGCCGAGCACCACAACATGCCACACATCGCTTCGTCCGTGCCAGCGCTGATTATGGCACACGTGGGTGCGCACACGGACTCGATCCGTTTGGGCGCCGGTGGTGTGATGCTGCCAAACCACTCGCCCTATTCCATCGCGGAACAATACGGCACACTGGCAGAAATGTATCCCGGCCGTATCGACCTTGGCTTAGGCCGGGCACCGGGCACCGATATGCACACCTTGGGTCGGGCTTTACGACGTGACCCGCGTGCGGCAGAAAACTTCCCAGACGATGTGCGACAACTGCAAGGCTTTTTAGGCGCACCGGAAGATTCCCCGGTTCCTGGTGTCATTGCGATTCCGGGCCGGAATACCAATGTGCCACTGTATATTCTGGGCTCGTCCATGTTTGGCGCCTCCCTGGCAGCTAAATACGGCCTGCCTTATGCCTTCGCCTCGCATTTCGCGCCGCAACACTTGGAAAATGCCACGGCCTATTATCGCGAAAATTTCCAGCCGTCCGAATACCTTTCCGAGCCTTATGTCATCGCGGCGGTCAACGTCATCGCCGACGAGACAACCGCGGGCGCGCAACAGCAATTTGACCAGGTGGCTCGCAGTCGCGTACGTGCTTTCGCTGCGCGTGGCCGGAAGATCACCGACGCCCAGTTGGAAGATTTGGTGCACTCGCCGCAGGGGCAACAAATTATTTCCATGCTGCATTACACCGCCGTCGGTACCGAGGACGAAGTACGCGACTACCTGCAGGATTTCGCAACTACCGCACATGCCGATGAGCTGATGATTTCTCTGCAAGGCACCACCTTTGACGACACCGCGGCGGGCATGCGGCATCTGGCGAACGCTTGGCAGTTGGGCTAGTGCGCCTACCTTTGTGCAGAGCAGTCAGCTCAGTTATTGCCTTGGTCAGTGCGCTAGCGTTAGCCGGGTGTTCGGCTGGGCAATCGGCGAATTATGCCCGCCCGACAGACAACAGTGCCATCGTGGTGGCCGCAACCTCTGCTGCCAGCTCACTGGATTTCACCAATACCGGTGGTTCTGCCGCTCCCGGGGCCTTGTTGAATGATGTCTATGAAACGCTGGTGCGTATCGACGACGACGGCGAGATCACACCGCATTTGGCAACCAGCTGGGAAGTTTCGGATGATCGCACCGAATATGTCTTTCACCTGCGCGAAGATGTAAATTTTTCGGACGGTTCCCCGTTCAACGCGGAATCCGCGGCCTTTAGCATTGCCTATGTGCAAAACGAGTGGACGAATGGTTTGAAAGCAGGCATGGACGTGGTTTCTGCAGCAACGGCCGTGGATGACTACACGTTGCGCGTGCGGTTGGAACACCCGGATTCTGGCTGGCTGTGGTCGATGGGCACGACGATCGGCGCGATGCTCTCGCCCACTGGTGTGGATACTTTGGCCAGTGATCCCGTCGGCACCGGCCCATTGGAGGTAGAGAGTTTTGCCACCGGCGAATCGATTCGGTTTGCCCCGCGCGAGGATTATTGGGGCACCTTAGCGCAATCACCAGTAGAAATTCGTTATTTCGCGGATGCGATTTCGTCGATCAATGCCCTACAGTCCGGACAGGTGGATGTGGTGTGGGCGATGCAGGCACCAGAGCTGCTGGGCTCATTGGACGATTCCATCAACGTCGATATTGGTACCACGAATGGCGAAATCATTTTCTCGATGAACAACAACGCCGCGCCTTTCGACGATGTGCAGGTGCGCCAGGCGGCGGCTTTTGCCATTGACCGGCACGCGGCAAACGAGGTGGTCTTTTCGGGGCACGCGACCGATACCGCGGGTGCTCCGGTCTCGCCGACGGATCCGTGGTTCGATGAGGTAGTCGCACGCGTAGACGACGCAGCCGCTGGTTTTTATCCCTTTGCTCCAGAGCGCGCACGCGAGTTATTGACCAGCAGCTCCTATAACGGCGAGCTGGTCACGCTCACGGTTCCGTCGTTGCCCTATGCGCGCCTGTTGGCGGAGCTGATCTATTCGCAGCTCCGTTCGGTCGGATTCAACGTTGCCGTCGAGACCGTGGAATTTCCGGCGGTGTGGCTCAACCAGGTGCATGCGGCCGCGGATTATCAAGCCTCGATCATCGCGCACCTGGAAGCCCGCGATACCGAGCACATGTTTGGCAACCCGGAATATTATCTGGGTTTCGATAACCCCCGCGTGCGCGAGCTTTTCGACGCCGCCAGCACCAGCGCCGATCCCGTACCAGAGATGGCCGCTGCCGTTGAAATGATCATGAATGACGCTGGCGCGCTGACGATTGCTAATCTGCCGAATATTGTGTTGTCTGATCCGAGCGTTTCCGGCATTTCACCGACGATGGTCACCGATTCCATCACGTTGTCTGCGTTGCGGCACGCCCCGCAGGAGGCTGCATGATTCGTGCCATCGCCCGGGTGTGCGCCCGGTTTTTCGTGTTGCTTACGCTCGCCTCTGTGCTGATTTTCGTGTTGTTGCGCGCGGCCCCAGGTAACCCGGCGCGGGTGGCGCTGGGGGTTTCTGCCGCAGAAGATGACGTCGCCAAGCTCTCCGCGACGCTGGGCTTGGATCGCCCGTTGCTGGTGCAGTACTGGGATTGGGTCACTGGGTTGCTGCGTGGCAATTTCGGAGTCTCGCTGGTGTCGCAGGAAAATATTACCCCGCTGGTGTTGGATCGCGCGCAGGTCTCGCTGATTTTGGTGGGCCTGGCGATGGGATTGTCCCTGGCTATCGCGGTACCCGTGGGCACTTGGCTGGCGTATCGGCAGGGCAAGCCGGATGCGGCTGTGCTTTCCGGGTTGGTGCAGTTAGGTATCGCGGTGCCGTCGTTTCTGTTGGCGATCGTGCTGGTGGCGATTTTCGCGGTGCACCTCGGGTGGTTGCCGGCGGGTGGGTGGTTGCCCCCAAATTATGGATTCGGTGGTTTCTTTGCCCACCTGGTGTTGCCGGTGATTGCGCTGGCGTTGGTACAGGCTGCGATTTTGACGCGCTATGTGCGTTCTGCGGTGTTGGAAGTTATCGAACAGGATTATGTGCGTACCGCACGTGCGAGTGGCGATACCGAATTGCAGGCTTTACGACGCCACGGTTTGCGCAACGCCGCCCTCCCAGTGTTGACGGTTGCGGGTGTGCAACTGGCGAGTTTGGTCGCCAGCGCGGTGGTGATTGAGCGCGTATTCGTCATTCCGGGGCTCAGCTCTATGTTGTTGGATGCGGTCAATGCGCGGGACCTGCCTACGGTGCAATCACTGGTCATGGTGCTGGTGTTTTTCACACTGGCGGTGACGCTGTGCGTCGATCTCGCCTACCGGGTTGTTGACCCGCGCTTGCGGCGAGATGCCGGTGCGCGCGTGAGCCGTCGACAAGCAAAGGCGGGTCGAGTATGACGGGCGCTGCACCAAAGAATTTTTCGCTCTGGCTAGGAGCGGGCATCGTCGGTGCCATCGTGATCATCGCGGCGGTGTCGCTGCTGTGGACTCCGCACGACCCGCTACACGCCGTGCCCGCGGATCGCTTGCAAGCACCATCATCACACTATTGGTTGGGCACAGACCGCTTCGGGCGCGACATCGCTTCGCGGCTGATGGTTGGTGCGCAGGTGACGCTTTTCGTCGGGATGATTGCGGTGGGCATTTCGGCACTTCTCGGTATTCCGTTGGGGGTCTGGGCGGGAATGCGACGCGGTTGGATTGATGCGGTGATCATGCGCGGTGCTGATCTCGTGTTGGCCTTTCCGGCTTTGTTGTTGGCGATCATTGCCGCCGCGGTGTTCGGGCCGTCGACGTTGTCCGCGATGCTGGCCATTGGTGTGGCGGGGGTTCCGGGCTTTGCGCGTGTGGCCCGCGCTGGCACGCTGCAGGTACTAACACAGGACTATATTTCGGCCGCCCGCATTTCTGGGGTTTCCGCGCCGGTGATTGCATGGCGGCACGTGTGGCCGAATATTCGCGGCCTGGCCATCGTGCAGGCTTCGGTAGCTTTTGCCTTGGCGATTCTTGCCGAAGCCGCGTTGAGTTTCCTCGGGCTGGGGGCAAGCCCACCGGCGCCGTCGTGGGGGCTGATGCTGCAAGCCGCACAGACGCAGCTGGCCAGCTCTCCCCTGTTGGCGCTGTGGCCGGGCCTGGCGATCGCACTGGCGGTGCTCGGGTTCAATATGCTTGGCGACGGGTTGCGCGACCAGCTTGATCCACGCAGGAGGGTGCGATGAATCTTCTCGACATGGAAAATCTGTGCATCCAGGCGCCGGGCGGCGCACAATCACTGCTTGTCGACGACCTTAGTTTCACGCTGGCGCCCGGTGAACGGCTCGGAATCATCGGTGAATCCGGTTCCGGAAAATCGCTCACGGCACTGGCGCTGCTCGGGTTATGCCCACGTGGGGTTACCGTTTCCGGTGGTGTGCGCATCGCCGGTACGGACATGTATGCGGGCACCAGCTCACGGCGCACACAAGAAAAGCGGTGGGCTGGCATTCGCGGCAAGCGCATCGGCATGGTGTTTCAAGAGCCGATGTCGGCACTCGATCCGCTCAAGAAAGTTGGTCGCTTGCTCGGGCGTACTGCCCGCTCGCTGCTGGCAGAGGTCGGGCTTGACCCAGATTTAGTGTCCCGCTACCCGTTCGAATTATCTGGTGGGCAGCGCCAACGCGTGCTGCTGGCCTTGGCAATTTCGCAGGACCCAGAGGTGCTCATTTGCGACGAGCCGACCACTGCCCTGGATGTTATCGCACAAGATGAGGTGCTCAGCTTGGTTGAGCGTTTGGTGCGCGAACGTGGGATGGCGTTGTTGTTCATCAGCCACGATCTGGCGGTAGTCCAGCGGATGTGTGACAGCGTCCTGGTGCTTTATCGCGGCCGTGCGGTCGAACGCGGCGCGACGTCCACTGTGTTAGCGCACCCGGAGCAGCCGTATACCCAGCACTTAGTGGCGGCCTCGCAGCAGGAATTGCCACGGCGCACAGGAGTAGCTGCTAACACTGCACGAACGGACAGCACAGCGGGCGCGAACAGCACGGCGGACACGAGCGATGATGCCGTCATCGCCCTGGATAATGTCCATCATGCCTATGGCACGAATACCGTCGTGCACGACATCAACCTCCAGGTTCGCCGCGGCGCACGATTGGGCATCGTCGGCGGCTCTGGTTCGGGCAAATCCACGTTACTCAAGATCATTGCGGGCCTAGAGCAACCGTCGTCGGGAAGCGTGCAGGTTGGCGCCAGCGTGCAGATGGTATTCCAGGACCCGTTTTCGTCGTTGAACCCGCGGCTGAAAATCGGGCACACGATCGCCGAAGGTGGCGGTAGCGACGAGCGCATCACAGAAATCCTCGCAGAGGTAGGCCTATCCGCCGACGCCCGACAGCGCCTGCCGCATGAGTTTTCCGGCGGGCAGCGTCAGCGCATTTCCATCGCGCGATCGGTGGCCGGCTACCCGGAAATTTTGCTTGCCGACGAAGCAGTGTCTGCCCTTGATGTTTCCGTGCGCTCCCAGGTACTGCGCCTGCTCGATTTCTTGGTAGAAAACTACGGGCTGACACTGGTTTTTGTCAGCCACGACCTGCAGGTGGTGCGCCAGATCTGCGATGAGGTGATCGTCATGCACAACGGGCGCATTATCGAGACAGGTGCCGTCGATACGATCTGGGATAACCCCAGCGCGGCTTATACGCAGCGGTTGTTAGCGGCTGCGCAGATGCACTCTGGTTCTACGAAAAGCTAGAAATCGCGGACCTTTTCGCGCAATGCGCTGAAGATGTCTTCGCCGGCGTATCCGATGCCATCGTGCTGATAGAGGTTAGTCACGTGCACACGGCAGTCAGCGAAGGCACTGGCGGTATCGCGAGAAAGCTCGAACGGCACGTACATGTCGTCGAGGTAGACGGCCGCCGCGGAAACTGGTGCTTGCGCTAACTTTTCCCGGTCATAGGGCGAGACCTGGAAGTCGTGCTGCGCCAAGTCATGAGCAGATTGCCGGAAGGCCTGCAACGCGGGATCTTCCTCGAACTGCCAGGGGAACACGTGCTCGCCGGTGAGGTAGAACGGCTCGTCTTTCGCGCGCGGATCAGCGTTTTCTGCAAAACCTGGGATCTCTTCGCGAATGCGGTGTGCCGACCAATTGGTCGCACCGGGGGTGACCACGCCACCGTAGATGGATTCATGTATCGCAGCATAGAGCGGCCCATCGGCGAACGAGACCATGCCGGAAACGCTGGCGAGGAAATCGGTCTTGAGGCGCTTTTCGCCACCGACGGTGCGGAAGGGGTCTTCGAAGAGATAGGCCAGGATGTGGAACCCTGGACCCTGCCCGAGGGTGATACCAATGGTGCGCAGGCGGCGAGAACTCAGGCGCTCGCCTGTCGGCAAGCGTTCCTCAGAGTTGTCCAGGTGGTGGCAGACTTCGCGGATGCGGGCGTCGATCCACGGGTATTCGCGGTACAGGCCCTGGTGGCAGGCTTTGACCTTGTCGAACGTGGAGCGGTAAACATCGTCGATGCCGACGCTGGTCGCAGGCAGGCCGCCGGTGAGGTAGGCGTGTTCGACGGAGTCTGGGTAGCGTGACAGGTACGAAGTGATGCAGAAACCACCGAAGGACTGGCCAAATAGCGACCACTTTTCGATGTCAAGTGCGGTGCGCAGAGCTTCGGCGTCTTCGACGATGTAGTCCTGCTGCAGCGTCGACAGGCGTTCTACGGTGAGGTCGTCGTCCGGGCTGGCACTGTCGATGCGGTGCGAGCGTCCGGTGCCGCGCTGATCCAGCAGAATGAAGCGGAATTCGTCGAGGGCTTTGCCGATGACACCGCCGAGATCTGATCCGGCTGCTTTACCTGCTCCCCCGATGGGGCGTGGCGATGGGAAGCCCGGCCCGCCTTGCAGGTAGAGGATTGCTGGTTTGTCTTCGTTACCGTCCGCGTAGATCTCGCGGGCGTAGAGTTCGAAGGTTCCTGCTGCGGGATTCTGTGGTTCCCATGGGACGGTGAGCGTGTGTTCTCGAAGATTGTGCCCGAAATGGCGGGTGGAAGTAGTTTTTAGCGACATAATTTATGTTTAGTAATCTAGCGCGGGCGAGTCAACCGCCGGTGCTCAAGCGGGGCAAAATATGCGTTCAGTGCTGGTGCGGCGGCTTCTCTACACAAGCTTCATGACAACAAAAACTTCACTGCAAATTTTTAAAGCCCCGTGGAATTTCGGGGGGGTGAATTCCACGGGGCGATGTCTTCAAGCAGGAGGGCCAGTGACCACTCGGGGGGTGGCGGCCAAGGCCACGGCCTGCGAAGACACTTCCTACTATAACGAAAAACTACTAGCGCAGCAACCCCGTCTTTTTACCGAGAGAAAGACTCCGGCTCAGCACCTTTGACCAGGCCTTTTGTGGCAGACGCCGCGGCCCCCAGATCGGGAATCCACGCTGCTGGGCAATGGTTTTTGGTTCAGTGTATTTCAGCAATCCCTCGGCACCATGGCGACGCGAAACACCGGATTCTTTGTAGCCGCCAATCGGGCTATCAATCGATGCCCAACCTGCGACGTAACCGTCGTTAATATTGACCGATCCTGCCTGCACCCGCGGGGCGATCTTCCAGGCGGTTTTCGGTGCAGCAAAGATTGACGAGTTCAGGCCGTAGCAGGTGTCGTTGGCAGCAGCGACGGCCGCATCCAGATCTGCCACCGGCTGGATATAAATCACCGGGCCAAAGACTTCTTCCCGCAGCACACGGGCATCATCTGGCACGTCGAGAAGAATCGTCGGCTCATAAAAATACTTGCCGAGCTCTGGCCGGGCTTTGCCACCTGTCAGAACCGTGGCACCTGCCTGGCGTGCATCCGCGACGAAGTTTTCCACGGTTTCCAGCTGGCTGGCATTGACCAGCGAGCCGACCTGGTTCTTCCAATCCAGTTTCCCGCCCAACTTCTGCGACTCAAAAGACTCGGCCAGTCGCGTGCACAATTCCTCGTAGACTTCTTCTTCGACGTAGATGCGCTCGATCGATACGCATAGCTGGCCCGTGTTAGACAGACAAGCGTGAGTAATCGCACGTACGGCGGTATCCAGGTTGGCATCGGCCGCCACAATCAGCGGATTCTTCCCACCTAATTCGGCAGAAAAGCCCACCAGGCGTTTACTGACCTGCTCCGCCAGGGTCTTGCCGGTGGCGGTGGAACCAGTGAACATCAAGAAATCGCAGTGATCCGCGATCGCGGAACCAACTACCCTGCCGGATCCGAGAACAATGGTGAACACGCCGTCGGGAAGCCCAGCTTCTGCCAGCAGGTGCGCAATCAGCAGCGAGGTAAATGGCGTTTCTGAGTCTGGCTTGGCGACGACGGTGTTGCCCGCCAACAACGCCGGGATGGCATCTGCGATGCCCAAACTAAATGGATAATTCCACGGGCTAATCTGACCGACAACGCCTTTCGGATCATGATGCAGGTAGGTCTTCGTCAACACCGGCATTCCGCCACGACGCTTTTCTGGCCGCAACAGCTTTGGAGCCTGGGTGGCGTAATAGCGCGCGTTATTGGCGACATCGGTAACCTCATCGAATGCGCCGGAGCGTGCTTTACCCATCTCCAGCTGCACTAAATCCATGATCAATTCACGGTTACTGAGCACCAGATCATGGAATTTCTTGAAGATTTTTGCGCGTTTTTTCACACCGAGCTCATGCCATTCAGTCTGCTTAGTGCGAGCCTTTTCGAAGGCTTGCTCGACGACGTCTGCACCGACCTGCGGCACCCAACCGAGGGGCTCATCGAGAAACGGCGCTTCGATTTCGCGGCGGTCCGCATCAGCAGCTGCATTAACATCAGCACCAGTAAACGCGAAGCTGCGCAGGTGCTCGGCAAATTTATCGGGCAGTGGTTGCAGGGACAAACGCTTAGGTACGGTTCGTTGGAAGATCATGCCCCGCAATTATAGCGGGGAACCAGCCAACAAACCGGATTTTTTGTGAACTAAACCATATTTAGCGGGTGGTGGGTAACGACTGCGCCAGCGCCCGGCAACGCTGCTTCTTGGGTTAAAGAACTTTGCGGCCATGCCGGAAGACAGCCCCGCCGACTGCGTACCAATTTCGACCGCCATGGTCCGGTTATGCTGCGATGGCAGCTTAAACTGAAGTGTCCCAGGTTTTGTCTACACCGCGTTTGTCACCGACGTGTTTTCTCGACGCATCGTTGGGTGGGCGTTATCAGATTCCATGCGCACCGAAGTATTGCCGCTGCAAGCACTCAACCAGGCGATAGTGTGCGCTGAAGAAACAACAGGTTTGGTGCACCATTCGGATCACGGATCGCAGTACGTCAGCGTTGTCTACAACGAGCGGCTAGCCCAGCACAGCATTACAGCTTCCACCGGGACTGTTGGTGACTCCTATGACAATGCGCTAGCTGAGAATGTCAACGGTTCTTACAAGAACGAGCTGATTCATACCCGCAGGTGGGATGACGTTGTGGAGGTAGAAATCGCGACATTCGAGTGGGTGAATTGGTGGAACGAGACAAGGCTCCACCAAAGCTTGAGATACCGAACCCCGGTCGAGGTTGAAACCGAATTCTGGAAGCAGAACGCGCCACAGGCAATAATAGAAATCAAGGCAAATGCCTAGGAACAAAACTCGGGGCACTTCACTGACGTCGAAAACACGATAAACCTCTCTTAGAGGGGATAATTCAGGTAAATCTTCATCCTCTTGCACGACTGTAATATCCCTTGGGAAATCGTACTGAATTTCATCATCTGTAACTTTTACAGAGAAGGTTGCAGCCAGTTGTTCCGCTACGTCCCAAGATTGCTCGGAGCAAACCCTTATATAAGTATGTTACCCATTTCTACCACCCTTAATGGCTTCCTTACAGGCTATATAAACAATAAGAATACCTACACATATCAAGGAAATTCCGGCAATCTGGCCGGCGAGAACAGTTGTCCAGGGAAGAGATTTCACCCCAGGTATATATCCAATTACGAAAGGCTCAGTTAAGAAACACAATGCAAGAATTAAGCTAAGCAAAGGGATTCTATTCGAGAAATGGCCTAATAGGCCAAATATCATTCCTGCAGGCAATGAAGCGAGGAACCAAATCTGATTATCAGAAAAAATACTAGATGAAAAAAATCCGAGAAGCGCGCCCGTCGCATAGTGGACTGCCAACATAAAAAGGAGTGTAAATACTCCGACGAACGATGAGAGTAGTGTTCTGCCCGATATGGATTTTCCTGCCAGAAATGCACAGCTTATCCATAAAGACGCCGATCCCATGATTTGCCCCACTAGATTGCGTGAGAAAAGTAGCCCGTTCGCCTGCCCTTCGAGCATAGCTGTTGATGTTGCATGGGAAATTGCATAACCCACGGCGATGGCTAGGCAGGCTGTTGGAAGAATGAATCTGTTCATGAGTGAAGTGTACTGGGTTTTGTTCCTAGGCATTTACCCTATTTTCCATTATTTCCCGAGACTCATCTTGTTCCCAAAACGCGTCTTCAACCTCGACCGGGGTTCGGTACCCCAAGCTCTGGTGGAGCCTTGTCTCGTTCCACCATGACACCCACTCGAATGTCGCGATTTCTACCTCGATAACGTCATCCCACCTGCGAGTATGGATCAGCTCGTTCTTGTAAGAACCGTTGACGTTTTCAGCCAATGCATTGTCATACCAGTCACCAACACTGCCGGTGGAAGCTGTAATCCCGTGCTGGGAAAGTCGTTCGTTGTAGACCACGCTGACATACTGCGACCCGTGATCCGAATGGTGCACCAAACCTGTCGTTTCTTCAGCACACACTATCGCCTGGTTGAGAGCTTGCAGCGGCAATA
>NZ_JAXOFP010000010.1:0-104325 GCF_041224285.1 Corynebacterium drakensteinense | reverse complement strand
GGGCGGGTGACTCCGTTTGCGATCATGGATCCGGTTTTCGTCGCCGGAACCACCGTGTCCATGGCGACGCTGCACAACCAGACTGAGGTGAAGCGCAAAGGCGTGCTCATCGGCGATACCGTGGTCATCCGCAAAGCCGGCGAGATCATCCCAGAAGTGCTGGGCGCGGTGGTCGCGCAACGCGACGGTAGCGAATACGAATGGAGCTTCCCGGAAAACTGCCCGTCGTGTGGCACGAAGCTGGCACCGCAAAAAGAAGGCGATGCTGACTGGCGCTGCCCGAATGCACAGTCGTGCCCGGCCCAGCTCGGGGCCCGGCTGGAATACCTTGCCTCCCGCAAGGCCTTCGATATCGAGGCGCTCGGAGAAAAAGGCGCCCACGACCTGATCGCGAGTGGCGTTGTTGTCGACGAGTCAGACCTCTTCGCCATCGATGAAGAATCACTGGTGAAATCCACGGTGTACACCCGCCTGGACAAAGACGACAAAACCCAGCGGGTGGTCAACGCTAGCGGTAAGAAGTTACTGGAAAACCTCGAGAGCGCACGGCACGCGGATTTCTGGCGGGTGTTGATCGCGCTGTCGATCCGCCACGTCGGCCCGACGGCGGCACGGGCCTTGGCGACGCGTTTCGGTTCCATGGAGGCGCTGCGCAGCGCCGAGGTCGAACAAATCGCAGATGTGGATGGAGTAGGAGCGACCATCGCGAATTCCCTACGCGAGTGGTTCGACGTGGATTGGCACCGCGCCATCGTCGACAAGTGGGCGCACGCTGGTGTGACGATGGAAGTTGCCGCCGAACAGCGGCTTGCTCAGACTCTGGAAGGGCTGACCATCGTCGTCACGGGCACTCTGGAGGGCTTTAGTCGCGATAGCGCAAAAGAAGCGATTGTCTCGCGCGGCGGAAAAGCCACCGGATCGGTATCGAAAAAGACCGATTTCCTCGTGGCTGGGGCCAACGCGGGATCGAAAGAGACCAAAGCTCGTGATTTAGGCGTCCGCGTCTTGTCAGAAGCAGAATTCGTCGAGCTTCTCGACGGCAAGCTTTAGCCGTAACACCGTCTAGTCGATGAGTTTGCCCAGGATATTGCCGAGATGCCCCAGGTGGACGACCTCACTGGCAAGATAATCTGGGCCGCCTGCACGACCGATAATAAGCACCAAGCCGCTATTGCCAAGCGGCGCTCCGGCCAGTGCGGAATCGAGGATCCGCCAGGATTCTGGAATCCATGCTTCGCTGTCGGCGATGAGCACACGGGCTGCGGTGATATCGATATCGGCCGGGATCGAGCCATCGTCTTCTGGCGCCGCGCTTGATGCGGCCACGCGGGTAATCTCACCACTAGTGTCGACGATAATTGCCCACGATGAGGTCAATGCCTTTGGGAAAACCGAGACGAATTTCTGCAAGGAAGCGCGCAGACCACCGCTGTTAGTCGCCAGCTCCGAGAGCATTTCGATCTGCCCGCGGCGATCTACTCGACCCGAGAACGGCCGAATGGAATCGACTTCTACGCCATCGACGGAGTTAGCGGCCGTGATCAAGGCATCTGCCATCACGCCGGGCGGAAGGTCGACGACAATATCGTCCATGACGGCGTCAGCAGAAAAGGATTCGATGATGTCGACGGATTGAATATTTCCGCCGGTTTGGCCGATGGCGTCGGCTAATTGTCCGAGCGCTCCCGGGGTATCCGGGAGCAGGACACGGATCAAAAACGACATGATTTTAAGCCACCACTTTCTGCGTTTGGCGTTGGTCTTCACCATCCTAGCAACGCGGCGCCTGAATTTGGGACCGAAAACACAGTATGTACACGGTATCTATTTGGATTCCACATCTGCGGTGTGCTGTTGCGTCCGTGAGCGTCGTTGCCCGCTATCCCAGTCGTCGTAGTGTTGGCGCCAGTGGCGTAGCATAGTACGGGAGAAAATTGCTTCACGGATAGCAAAGGATTGAATCGACTGTGTCAGAAATTTCCCGCGAGAAAATTGAGCACCTGGCGAAGCTTTCACGCCTGGCGTTGAGCGATTCGGAAATCGCTACGTATGCAGAACAAATTGACGGCATCGTTGATGTGGTCTCGGCGGTACAGAACGTGGATACCAGCGGCGTAGAACCGATGAGCCACCCGCATTCAGTAGAAACCACCATGCGTAAAGACGAGGTTGTTCCCACCTTGTCGGCTGAGGAAGCCCTGGACCAGGCCCCTGATGCGCGTGATGGTCGTTTCGTGGTTCCAAAAATCCGTGGCTAGCCCAGTTGAAAAGCGATAAAGGTAGATAATTAATGACTGAATTTACACGCCCAACATCCGGACTCACCTCGGAAACCGCAGCGGAATTAGCTCGCCGTATCCACAACCGGGAAATCACGTCTCGCGAAGTCACACAGGCACATTTGGACCGCATCAGCGAGACCAACGAGACCCTGAATTCTTTCTTGCACATCGGTGCAGAGCAAGCCTTGGCAGCTGCCGATGCCGTCGACTCGGCATTAGATAACGGTGAGGCACCGGCTTCGCCACTGGCTGGTGTGCCACTCGCACTCAAAGATCTGTTGGTCACCACCGATGCTCCAACCACGGCGGCATCGAAAATGCTCGAAGGCTACCGCAGCCCTTATGATGCGACCGTGACTCGTCGTCTGCGCGAAGCCGGCATTCCGATTTTGGGTAAGACCAACTTGGATGAGTTCGCCATGGGTTCGTCGAACGAAAACTCCGCTTACGGTCCGGTGCGCAACCCCTATGACACCGACCGCACACCTGGTGGTTCCGGTGGCGGTACGGCAGCCGCGTTGGCTTCCGGCCAGGCGCCGTTGGGCATCGGCACGGACACTGGAGGTTCGATCCGCCAGCCTGCAGCGCTTACCAACACCGTCGGTGTGAAACCGACCTATGGCACGGTGTCTCGTTATGGTTTGATCGCCGCAGCTTCTTCGCTGGACCAAGCCGGCCCATGTGCCAACACGGTGCTGGATACCGCGCTGTTGCACGAGATTATTGCCGGCCATGATCCACACGATGCCACCAGTGTCGATCAAGCCGTCCCAGACGTGGTCGGTGCTGCGCGTGAAGGCGCGAATGGTGATGTTTCCGGGCTGAAGGTCGGTATCATCAAGCAATTCGAACGCGACGGCTGGCAGACCGGGGTGATGGAGCAGTACCACAAGAGCGTGCAGACGCTGGTGGACAACGGCGCTGAGGTCGTGGAAATCGATTGTCCGCATTTCGACGATGCACTGGCGGCGTACTATCTGATTATGCCGTGCGAGGTCTCGTCAAACTTGGCGCGTTTCGACGGCATGCGCTACGGCAAGCGCATGGGTGACGACGGCGAGCACTCCGCAAACCAGGTGATGGAACTGTCCCGCGAGGCCGGATTTGGCCCCGAGGTCAAGCGCCGCATCATGGTAGGTACCTATGCCTTGTCCGTGGGCTACTACGATGCGTACTACCTGCAAGCGCAGCGCATCCGCACCTTGGTGGCACAGGATTTTGCACGTGCCTATGAAAAAGTCGACGTCTTGGTTTCCCCAACGACGCCGACGACAGCATTCCGGTTAGGCGAAAAGGTCGAAGACCCTACCGCTATGTATAACTTCGACTTGTGCACCTTGCCGTTGAACTTGGCGGGTGTCTGTGGCATGTCCGTACCTTCCGGCATGGCAGCAGATACGCAGCTGCCAACTGGATTGCAGATTATGGCGCCAGCTTTTGCTGATGAGCGCCTCTACCGCGTTGGTGCCGCATTCGAAGCCCTCACCCGGAGCTAATGCAATGCACAAGGTTGGTGCCGTGAGTGTTCATACTCACGCATCACGAGCGAGTGTGTGTAGCGGCTAGCCCACACTCGCAGCGCGCGCCCTTCTGGGCGCGTTTATTTTTTGTCAGATAACGCGTAGGACGCCGCTGCGGTGGCAGCGGTGACGACACCCACGGCTGGCCAGGAGCCGATCTTCTTGGCCAGTGGGTGCGATAGTCCAAAGGCTGCTATGTAGCCACCGAGCAAGCCCGCGGTGGTCGCTGGGTTGGTTTTCGCCGCCCACGAGCGTGCTGCCCAATATCCGGCAGCGCCGAGCACGATGCCACCCAGCGGGCGCACGCCAGTCTGGACAGCAGTGAGGTAGCCGCCCACCAGGCCGAATGCGGTGGTGGTTGCGGTCGATACTTCTTTGGGGGATTTCACATCGATTAATGCCATGCGCACTAGTCTAGGTCGGTGGCTGCGTTGAGCGCTAGAAAATTTCCGGGCGCTAGGATGGGCCAGGTGACTACCGCACCACAACCACAGCCGAAGCAACCACATACTCCCACAGCTCTAGGTGCGATGGAGTCTACGGTGCTTCCAGAGGCCCAGGCGTGGAAGGCAATGTTTGCCCTGTCATTGGGCTTTTTCATGTCTTTGCTTGATCAAACTCTCATTGCTGTCGCAATTCCGAGCATCCGTCGTGCGTTTGATGCGACGCTCGCAGAGACGTTGTGGGTATCATCCGGGTTTTTGCTCTTCGTGGTGGTGCCGCTGTTATTTACCGGGCGACTGGGCGATCGCTTCGGCCAACGCCGCCTGTTCCGCATAGGCATTACCGTGTTTGTGCTGGGGGCACTCGCTTCGGCATGGGCCCCCAGCATCGAGTTGCTCATCGCCGCGCGCTGCGTACAGGGCTTGGGGGCGTCGATTCAGATGCCGCAGACGATGTCGGTGATCAACCGGGTTTTTGCTCGCGAGCGTCGTGGCCGCGCGCTCGGGGTGTGGGGCATTATCGGATCCGTTGCAGCTATTACCGGGCCAGCGCTCGGTGGGTTTTTGGTAGAACGCTCGTCGTGGCAGGCGGTATTTCTCATTCACATTCCGTTTGGCATTCTGGCGATCGTTCTCGCCACCTTGTGGGTGCCGCGGATGCCGACTTACGCGCGAAAACTCGACCCGCTATCGGTCATGGTTTCTCTGGTGTCCATGCTGTTAATCGTTGGTGCTATTCAGCAAGCCCCGGAGTCGAATTGGGCCTGGTGGATCTGGCTGATGCTCGCGTTGGGTGTGCTCGGCCTATACTGCTTCATTAAGCTGCAGCGCAGCGCGCAGGACCGCGGGGTGGAGGCGATGATTCCGCTGTTCTTATTCCGCAACCACAATTACCGGCTGGGCGTCCTCATCATTTCCTGCATGGGCTTTATGGCAGCTTCGTTGATGTTGCCGATTATGTTGTGGCTCCAAGACGGCCAAGGACTCGATTCCGGAACCGCAGGCTTGGTCATGGTGCCCATGGCATTGAGCTCGCTGTTCGTTTCGCCGATCGCAGGAATCATGGCGGATAATTTTCACCCGCGGAACCTCGTCGTTGGCGGGTTTAGCCTGATGGTCGCCGCCTGCGCGGTGTGTTGGTGGATCATGGCATTTGAATACCCGGTGTGGTGGCTGTCGATCGCCGCCGCATTTTTGGGCATTGGCCAGTCGTTCATTTGGGGTACCAATTCAGCGACCACGATGCGCGATGTGGAAGCGCCGATCATGGGAGCAGCTTCGGGGGTCTACAACACATCCCGACAGCTGGGTTCTGTCATGGGCGTGTCTATTTTGTCGGCTTTGATGCAACTTACTGTCGCCCATTCCGGCCTAGCCGTCGGTACTGCAAATACCGTGCTGCTGTTGGTGTTAGTGCTGGCAATCGGTTTGGTGACCTCGTTGTTCTACCGAAAAACTATTTAGCTTTGGGTGCTTACGGGGGCGCGGATTCCGTCCAGGCTGAATACAGAAACGACAACGTAACACCGACCGCACGACCCACGATCTTGCGGGCTTGCCTACAGTAGAGGCATGCGCATTGCCACACTGACATCGGGCGGCGACTGCCCGGGTCTCAACGCCGTGATCCGTGCGGTTGTTCGCACGGCGAATCAAGAACACGATTCCACCGTCGTCGGCTATCGCGACGGCTGGTTGGGCCTGCTGGACGACGACCGCGTCGATCTTTACGACGACGACGCCATCGACAAAATCCTGGTGCGCGGTGGAACCATCCTGGGCACTGGTCGGCTGCACCCGGAAATTTTTAAATCCGGCTTGGAGACCATCAAGGACAACCTTGCCGACGCGCGTGTCGATGCGTTGATCGCCATCGGTGGGGAAGGCACCCTGAAAGGTGCGAAATGGCTCGCAGACCACGGCGTGCCCGTCGTTGGTGTGCCCAAAACCATTGATAACGATGTGCTTGCCACTGATTACACCTTTGGCTTCGATAGCGCGGTTGCGGTTGCCACCGAAGCGATTGACCGCCTGCACGCCACCGCAGAATCCCACCAGCGCATCTTCATCGTCGAGGTCATGGGGCGCCACACTGGCTGGATTGCACTGCATGCTGGTCTAGCTGGTGGGGCACACCATATCGTGATTCCAGAAGTGCCCTTCGATGTTAGTGAGATTACGAAGTCGATGGAGCGACGCTTCCAGATGGGGGAAAAATACGGCATCATTGTCGTCGCCGAAGGCGCCCAGCCGCGGCCCGGCACGATGGCCGTGGATGATAAAGGTGTCGACGAGTTCGGCCACCGCCGCCTTGGCGGAATGGGCCAGCTTATCGGCGAAGAAATCTCGCGTTCCACTGGTTATGACGTGCGCACCACCGTGTTGGGGCACGTGCAGCGTGGCGGCACGCCGACTGCGTTTGACCGGGTTCTTGCTAGCCGTTTTGGAGTGCATGCTACTCGCGCTGCGCATCGTCGTGACTTCGGAACCTCAGTGGTGCTCAAAGGCGACACGATCGAAACCGTGGCGCTAGACGAGGTCGTCGCCAAGCTAAAAACGGTGCCGATGCGCCGCTACGAAATTGCCCAGGCCCTGTTTGGTTAGTCCGCCACGCGCGCGCTTGCCGTGCGGCCCGAAACCCCGTGCGCACAAATCGCGCGGGGTGCTATTACCATGGTGGCTATGACTGCTGCGATGTATGACTTATTGGACTACGACGAAGTCCTCGAAAAGTATGACCCAGTGATGGGCCTAGAAGTCCACGTGGAATTGGGGACGGAAACTAAGATGTTTTCGGCCTCCTCGGCACACTTCGGCGATGAGCCGAACTCCAACGTCGATCCAGTTTCCCTTGGCTTGCCCGGTGCTTTGCCGGTGGTAAACGCCAAGGGTGTGGAATGGGCAATCAAGATTGGTCTGGCTTTGAACTGCCAGATCGCCGAGTCTTCACGTTTTGCCCGCAAGAATTATTTTTATCCTGACCAGCCGAAGAACTACCAAATTTCGCAGTACGACGAGCCCATCGCATTCGATGGCTACCTCGATGTGGTGCTTGACGACGGCACCGAGTGGCGCGTGGAAATCGAACGTGCACACATGGAAGAAGACACCGGTAAGCTCACCCACCTGGGCGGTGTCGACGGCCGTATCCATGGCGCCACTGCCTCGCTGGTCGATTACAACCGCGCGGGTATCCCGCTGATCGAGATCGTGACTAAGCCAATCGTCGGTGCCGGTGAGCGTGCCCCTGAGGTAGCCCGTGCCTATGTCACTGCTTTGCGCGAGCTGGTCGCAGCTCTGGGAGTTTCTGATGCGCGCATGGACCAAGGCTCGATGCGTGTGGATTCTAACCTGTCCCTGCGCCCGAAAGGCACCGAAGAATTCGGCACCCGCACGGAGACGAAGAACATCAACTCGCTGAAGTCCGTGGAACAAGCCGTGCGCTTCGAGATGCAGCGCCAGGCATATGCGCTGGATAATGGCGAGGAAATCGCGCTGGAGACCCGCCACTACCAGGAATCGGACGGATCAACCGCCAAAGGTCGGCCGAAAGAAACCGCGGAGGATTACCGCTATTTCAACGATCCGGATCTGCCACCGGTTTCTGCGCCGCGTGCGTGGGTAGAAGAAATTGCGCAGACGCTGCCGGAGATGCCCTGGATTCGCCGTGCCCGCATCCAAAAAGAGTGGGGTCTGAAAGACAAAGAAATGCGCGATCTGGTCAACGCCGGTGCGCTGGATTTGATCATCGAAACTACCGACCACGGTGCGAGCGCCGATGAAGCACGCGCATGGTGGGTGTCTTACCTGGCTGCTAAGGCAAACGAACGCGGCGTCGAGCTGGCCGCGCTGGATATTACCCCGGCGCAGGTTGCGCGCGTCGTCGAGCTTGTCAAGGAAGGCAAGCTGACGACCAAGCTCGGCCGCAAAGCCGTTGATGGGGTGCTAGAAGGAGAAGGAGACGTCGACGAGGTCGTCGCCAAGCGTGGCTTGGAGGTCGTGCGTGATGATGGTGCGATCGAAAAAGCCGTGGACGACGCGCTTGCCGAAAACCCGGATATCGTCGAAAAGTACCGCGCCGGAAACAAGAAGGTGACCGGTGCCATCGTGGGTGCCGTGATGAAAGCTACCCAGGGCAAAGCTGATCCAGGTCAAGTCAACAAATTGATTGCAGAGAAGCTCGCGGAATAACAAGCCAGCAACACATAATGCTGTGATGCGTGTATCGTAGTTACGTTCATTATCCGAAGATAGTTTTCTTAAGCGAAGAAAGAGCGATAATTCGGTGTCATATAAACGCATTACAGGTATTGCCTTGTCCTTTGTGGGCCTTGTTGTCGGTGCGGGATTCGCCACCGGCCGCGAGGTCGTACAATACTTTTCGTCCTATGGATTGTGGGGGCTGGCAGGTGCTGCGGTAGCTGGCATCGTGATGGCGCTGGCCGGAACCGTGTTCTTGCAATTGGGTAGCTATTTCCACGCCCGTGAGCACCGTTTGGTGTTCAAGCGCACGACACACCCAATTGTGTCCCTACTTTTGGACATCTCAGTAGTCATCACGTTGTTCTCGATCGGTTTCGTGATGCTCGCCGGTGCTGGTTCCAACCTGGAGCAGCAATTCGGGTGGCAGCCGTGGATTGGTTCCACGATCATGCTGGGGCTCGTCCTGGTAGCCGGCATGCTGGATGTCAATAAAGTTTCGCGCATCATCGGTTTGCTCACCCCGCTGATCATCATCGCGATTCTTTCGGTTGCCGTCTATACCTTCGTGAACTGGCCAGATGATGTGAACCTGGTTGCGCAGCGTTCGGCTGAAATTGAAAGCCCAATCAGCAACTGGTTGCTCTCCGCATTGAACTACAACGGTCTGGCATTGATCCTGGCTGTGTCCATGACTCTGGTTATCGGTGGCGATTACCTCGACCCACGTGAAGCCGGTTGGGGTGGATTGTTCGGCGGTATTGCCTACGCCATCATGCTGGTGCTGGCCACCATGGCAATGCTGTTCAACGCAGAGCTCATTGATGGAACTTCGATTCCGATGCTCACGCTGGTCGATGACATCAATGAGAACTTGGGTCTGGTCATGGCTCTGGTCATCTTTGCGATGGTCTTCAACACAGCTATCGGTATGTTCTACGCGCTGGGTAAGCGCCTGTCAGCCGGTCGCGAAAACCAGTACCGCGTCATCTTCATCGTCGGTACTTTGCTGGGCTTTGCCGTCAGCTTCGTTGGCTTCGATGTCTTGATGCAATACGTCTACCCAGTTTTGGGCTACATGGGTATGTTCATGGTCGTCGTATTGGTCGGCGCCTGGATCAAGTCCTTTGCCCGGATTCGCGACGAGGCTACCAAGCGTGCCCGTCTGCGTCAGCTGATGTATCTGTCGTTGCACCCAGACAAAGAGCTGGAAAAGAAGCACAACGAGGAATTGCAACAATTGGTTGCTGAGTCCAACTTGGGCGACAAAGAGCTCTACAACTATGTTTCCGACGAGGTCGCGACTCAGTTGCATGAAGACGAAGAAGTCGATTTCAGCATCGGTGAAGACTACAAGTTGCTTGCCGACGAAAACCAGATGGAAGCCAAGGAAGAAAATAAAGCGGCAACCTACGCGGATTCTCGTGCGCAAGATACCGCCCTTCCGGGTGATGCATCACCGTCAGAAAAAGAAGAAGAGCAGAAATAAGCTAACTAGCTTCTGTCTAGATTGAATAGTTCGCGTTGGATCTGAGTAGGGTTTTTCAGCCCTTCAGATTCTGGTAGACGAGCAGGCAAAGTTGTCCCCTGAGCGAACGGCGCGCCTGCAAGGTGCTCGCGCCCGTGCGGTTGCGCCAAACCAGATACATCCGGACCCAATGGGACGACCTGCGTTGGGTTGATTTCTCGGTGCACGATGTAATAATGCTGTTTGATTTCGGTAAAATCGGTGGTGTCTCCAAAGCCGGGGGTTTGGAAAAGCTCTCGCAGATAGCCAGAGACGTTCGGCATTTCGCTGATCTTATTCCGGTTAGCTTTGAAATGGCCGTGATAGACCGCATCGAAACGGATCAGCGTGGTATATGCCCGGATGTCGCTTTCGGTGATGTGTTCGCCCATGATGAATCGCTGCGTCGCCAGGCGCTGTTCGAGCCAGTCGAGCGCTTCGAAAACGTCTGCATAAGCTTCTTCGTAAGCATCTTGTGAGCCAGCGAAGCCACAGCGGTAGACGCCGTTGTTGAGTTTATGGAAGAGGTAATCATTGATCTCGTCCATCTCCGCACGCTTGTCTTCCGGGGGCAAAAGTTGCGGAGCGCCGGCGCGGTGGTGGTCGCTCCATTCGGTTTGAAAATCGCGGACGATGCTAGTGAAATCATTCGTCACGACCTTTCCGCTGGATTCCTCGACGATCGCAGGCACGGTGATTCCACGCGGGTAATCGGGGAAGCGAGCGAAAAACGCATCCTGCAATCGCGGGATCTCTAATACTGGGTCGACCTTGCCGGGATCAAGGTCGAATGTCCAAGAACGCTTGTCGTGGGTGGGGCCAGCCAGCGCAAGCGAGATAACGTCTTCGAGGCCGAGCAAGCGACGCACGATTACCGCACGGTGTGCCCACGGACATGCGCGCGCTGCAACGAGTCGGTAGCGGTGGGCTTGCACAGGCCAGTGCAAGGTGTCTGCGGGTGCTGGTTCCGGTGCGTCGCCGGAAACATCTGCGGTGATGCGATCGGCGATGTAGTTTGTATCGCGCTCGAATGCGCCGCTGGTTGCGGCGTTTTGGGCATCGCCAGCCCAGTCGTCGTTGGGTGCAGATGAATCTGCTGCGGTGTACTCGGTGGACATGGTTTCCCTTTCTCTCGCGGAGGGTATTTCGTCGATACGGGGCAATATTTCATCGATTTTAGGTGATGTATCAACTATATCAGGTTGTTGGTGGTCTGTTTTGCGAATACCGGCAGCTTCTGGCAGGACTTGGGACGTGCAGACCGTCGTCTCGGCGGTTGTTCGTGCTCGCCTGCCAGATGTTCGGTGAGCACCGGTGGGCTCGGGCGGCTGTGCTACGGTTGGCAAATCATGATTGCCAGAATATTTACCGGTACGGCGCTTGCGGGTGCGCTTTCGGTAGCTCTCACCGGGTGTGTGGAGCCGGGGACTGGATCCGTGGACACCGCCACGGTGACTGAATCCACAACTGTTACTGCCACGGTCGACCCCACCACGACCGCTGCCGAGACTCCCGATGATCAGCCCGCTACTGTTTATCCGCACACTGAGCCGGGGTTGTATACCGATGACAGCCTTGATTATCGAAGCATGCACCAGGCCCTAGAAATCAAAGGGCGCGCACCCAATTCCGGTTATGACCGGGACCTATTCGGACAGCCCTGGAGCGATGATGTCAACGTCGCCGGAGGTCACAACGGTTGTGATACGCGGAACGACATTTTGCAGCGCGACCTGAAAGATATTTCGATCCGAAACGGCACGCATGGTTGCCTGGTGGAAAGTGGCACCTTCGACAGCCCCTATTCTGGTGAAACCATCAACTTTCACCGCGGCGATAACCAGGTGGATATTGAGCACGTAGTTGCGCTTGGCGACGCCTGGGTGAAAGGTGCTTTTCAGTGGGACGAGACTAAACGGCGCGATTTTGCCAATGATCCGATTAACCTGCTTGCGGTAGATGCTTCTAATAACCGGGCAAAAGGTGCGGCCGATGCTGCTACCTGGTTGCCGCCGCATAAACCGTTTCGGTGCGATTATGGGCGCATACAAGTCCACGTGAAATATGTTTACGGTCTGTGGACAACTGAGGCGGAACATCGTGCGCTGGGTGAGCTGCTGGAGCAATGTGGCTAATCCCTACGCCGTAGGTGTTATGTGCCCGGGCTCGTGCAGCCGGGCGCGTACGGCCGTGACAGGCAATAAATTGCGCATCGCTTAGCTTAAAACCTCCACGGGGCGGGTTGGTAACAGGTTTGTGCAGGGCTATCGCATAAATTGGGTCCATGAGCGATCGCAAAAACAACCCGAAAAACTCGAAAGATGCGCCAAAATCCGGCCGCCAGCCGGATAAAGCCGACTTTTATGACGATGAATTCGACGTCCCTACATACGACGCTTCGAAAGCATCCGATTCTCCGGCGACATCTGCCGATAAAACCACCCCGGATTCTGCGCAACAAGCCACTGCGCCGGAACCACACACCACAATCTTTGAGCGGGCGGGACGCGCCGCCCCACAAAAAATTGAGCCCAATTCCGGTGCTAACCGTGGCGACAATGCCCAGGCCCAGGCAACGGCTAAGGCTCCGGCAGCAGAAAAAGGCGCTGCAGCAGAGAAAGGCGCTGCAGCAGAGAAAGGCGCTGCAGCAGGGAACTCGTCAGTAGCTGGTGACGAATCATCAGCAGCGCAGGATTCTGCCGAAACTACCCAGTTTCAGCAGACCCAGAGCCAGCCCAAGCAGGAATCGAAGGATACTGTTCAGGCCGCTGCGCGCGAAGATGACCGTCCGGAATACCGCGATGAGGATTTCGCCTCCACCGAGATCATTGACCCTGCGGGTAAGCAAACCACCGTACCGGTCGCAGAGTCGGCCGTACCGCGAAACGCAGGCCAAGCACAGCCCGTGCAGCAAGTACCGGCACAACAAGCAGCGGGCGCTGACGCTGCACCACAGTATCCGGTGCAGCAGCCGTATGCGCAGGGTAGTGAGGCTACCGAGGCTGCACACGAGCATGGCCAAGGTGCCAACGAGCCTTCAGTGGATTACCGCCGTGGCACGATCGACCTCGGCTTGTTCTTGCTGCGCATTGTGTTTGCTGCGTGGCTCATTATTCAAGGTGTGGGCACGTTCTTCGGCTTGGGCAATTATGAGGGAATCTCAGGCCTAGAAGCAGAGTTCTCGGAATATAACCAGGTGCATCTGTTGGCGATTCTGGTGGCGTCGTTGCAATTAGCCTCGGGAATATTCCTGTTGCTGGGTCTGCTGGCTCCCTTTGCCGCGATGGTTGCGTTGACCGTGACTGGTTTTATGGCCGTGCATCAAATCGCGGTAGAGCAGTCCGGGCTGAATATCTTCAGCTGGGAACCAGCCCTGTGGCTGCCAGTCATCGCTGCAGCGATCGCCGTGATCGTGCAATTTACCGGCCCTGGATTGTATTCGCTGGATGGTGCGCGTGCTTGGGCGCGCCGTCCATTGGCATCGTCCTGGATTTTCGTGATCATCGGCATAGCCGCTGTGGTCGCAGCGTGGTGGCTGCTAGCAGGCACGAACCCGTTGGCGACCTAACCTAGCCGACCTAGACCTAGTGCGACTTCGTCAGTCAGTCAGCCAGTCAGTCAGTGCGCTGCCAAGTTTAGGCAGCGTCTGCAGCTGCCACTGTGCTTGTCGACGAAGATGCCGCCGCCTGCGACGCCTGCCCCTGCCGTCGGCACGCTAATGCGATAACGACTAACGTCGCTACGCTTAACCACACGAAATCGCTGATGAAGAACTTCGGCCAAAAACTTAATGCGTGCACTTCGATGGCATCGCCGTACCACCATTTTGGTGGCTGTTCGAGAAAGACCAGCACTGCACTCCACAAACCGACGAGGACGGTCAGCCCGTAATCGCGGGTGGTGAGTGCACGCCAGGTCCAGACTGGCATCGCGATCGCCAGCCATACCCAGTGATGCGACCATGAGACAGGCGAGATCAGCAGCATCACCAAGGCATTGATCAGCCAGGCATCGACAAGGTAGCCGCGCCTTAGCAGCTGCACCATAATCCAACCACCGGCGATGATGGTTGCCACGACGAGCACAGCCCAGATCACTGTCACGAGTGTGGAAGCATCATCAAGGGCTTGTTCGTTGGTGAACCAACGTTGGATCATTCCGCGCCACGAACTGTTTGATTGGTACGAGGTGTTCACCCCGAAATCGCCGCCGGACCCCATGCCCAGCAGGCGAGCGCCATAAAATTCCCAGGTGGCGTCGAATCGCACCAAAGCGGCCAGCAGAGTGGCGATGGTAGCGGAGACACCGGCGGTGACCAGTGCACGGAAATCCTTGCGCAACAAGAAATACAGCAACATCGCCAGCGGGGTCAGCTTGATCGCGGCCGCGATGCCAATGAGCCATCCCTGGGGAAGTCTGCGTTTGCGTGGCACCAGATCGAGCACCACGAGAGCCATGACAATCATGTTGATTTGGGCGAAACTGTGATTGAGTTCTACTGGCTCGCTAATCAAGGCGAAAGCCCAAGAGACCGCAGCTGCCGGTAGTGCCCAGCGCTGCGCACCAGGCTCGTTAAGCAACCAACGCCATACCAGCCACAAGCAGAGCAGCAGTAATGCGTTAGAAATGGCGATAATGATGCGACCAGCCAAGGTGTCGTCGATGCCAGGGATCAGGTTAAGCGGCGACATGAACAGTGCGCCAAACGGCGGATAAATAAATGGCAGCGCGAGATCACCGGCGAACATCGGCTCGGAGTACATTTCGCGGCCATGCAAGAATGCGTCGATGCCTTGGCGGTAGATCACCATGTCGACGGGTGCTGCGGTTTTGTTCAGTCGGTACAGCGTTGCCGCCAGCCCCGCGAGCAGTCCGATGATGCTGATGAGCGGGGCACTGTGATGCCGCAGCGCGGCCAGGGCCGAGTCCGCTCGGTAATCCTGGCCGCGCTGTTGTTGCTGCGCTCGGCTATCTGCGTTAATCAACCTGACGCACAGCCCCTTTATCGGCGCTGGTGGCCATCTTGGCATAAGCCCGCAAGGCCTTGGTCACGGTGCGCTTGCGTTCGGTTGGGTGCCATGGCTTTTCGCGGCTTTCCATTTCTTGGCGACGGCGCTCGATTTCTTCGTCGTCGAGCTCCAAAGTCAGGCTCCGATCCTTGACGGAAATGCGAATGGTGTCGCCGTTTTTGATCAACCCGATAAGGCCACCGGCTGCGGCTTCTGGGGAGATATGGCCAATGGACAAACCAGAGGTACCGCCGGAGAAACGACCATCGGTAATCAGCGCGCACTTCTTGCCCAAGCCGGCGCCTTTCAAAAACGACGTTGGGTGCAGCATTTCCTGCATACCAGGGCCACCGGCAGGGCCTTCGTAACGAATAACCACTACCTCACCCGGCTGCACTTCGCGCTTCAAAATTGAGCTCACCGCAGCTTCCTGCGATTCCAAAACGCGGGCCGGGCCGCTAAACTCCCAGAGATTTTCGTCCACACCTGCAGTCTTGAGCACCGCGCCGTCAGGCGAGAGGTTGCCGCGCAAGACCACCAAACCGCCGTCGGCAGAGTGGGCATGCATGACGTCGTGAATACAGCCGTTTTCGCTGTCGGTATCAAGTGTTTCCCATCGGTTGGAGCTAGAAAACGGCTCCGTGGTGCGCACCCCGCCGGGAGCAGCGTAGAAAAGGTCTTCAGCGTCGTTAATCGCTTTACCCCCGCGGATATCCCAGTCATTGAGCCAGCCGTCGAGCGTGTCGTATTGCACGGTGTGCACGCCCTCGTTCAGTAAACCGCCGCGTCGGAGTTCGCCCAGGATCGCAGGGATGCCGCCGGCGCGGTGGACATCTTCGACGTGATAGATACCGTTCGGTGCCACCTTGGACAGGCACGGTACTTGGTGCGAGATTTCTTCGATATCGTGCAAGTCGAAATCGACCTCGCCTTCTTGTGCAGCAGCCAAGGTGTGCAAGATCGTGTTGGTGGACCCACCCATGGCCATGTCCAGTGCCATCGCGTTGCGGAAAGCTTCTTTCGTGGCGACGTTGCGGGGCAGGACGGATTCATCTTCGTTGCCGTAGTAGCGTTCGCACATATCGACAATGAGCTCACCGGCCTTGCGGAACAAACCTTCGCGGGCTTGGTGGGTTGCCAGTGTGGTTCCATTGCCCGGTAAGGACAATCCAAGGGCCTCGGTCAGGCAGTTCATGGAGTTGGCGGTAAACATTCCAGAACAGGAGCCACAAGTTGGGCAGGCGGATTCTTCGATCTTGGTCAGCTCATCGTCGCTAACCTTGTCGTTGGCCGATGCCGAAATCGCATCCACCAGGTCGGAGGAAGTCTGCGCTACACCGTCAACGACGACGGCTTTACCAGCTTCCATCGGGCCACCGGAAACGAAAACGGTTGGGATGTTCAGGCGCATCGCGGCATTGAGCATCCCCGGGGTGATTTTGTCACAGTTGGAAATGCAGACCATGGCGTCCACGGTGTGAGCATTGACCATGTACTCCACCGAATCCGAGATGATCTCGCGCGAAGGCAAAGAATATAGCATTCCCGAATGTCCCATTGCGATGCCATCGTCGACGGCAATCGTGTTGAATTCTTTGGGCACGCCACCGGCTTCGCGGACCTGCTCTGCGACGATATCGCCGACGTTTTTCAGGTGCACGTGGCCAGGGACAAATTGCGTATAGGAGTTGACAATGGCGACGATGGGCTTGCCGAATTCGTTGTCTCGGGTGCCTGTAGCACGCCACAGAGCGCGGGCACCTGCTGCGTTACGACCAACGGTTGTGACCTTAGAACGAAGAGGAAACACTTATTCGCCTTTCTCTTGGGAATTGTTGCGCTTGGCGGTGCGAGAATCGCGGTTGAGTTGGCTCCGCTGACTACGATTCTCTGCGCGGTTGTGCTGGTTGCGCACGCTAGGACGCTGCTGAGCGTGATCCTGCTCCACACGGCTTTGTGCTGCCGGGTGGGTTTCATAATGCTGGGCAGCAACGCCGTCGTATTTTTCGAATTCTTCGCGCGACATCATGATGCGCTGCCCATCACGGTGAGTGATCACCACTTTTTCGTCGGCGGCTTCCTTGCCCTCGGTAAGGACGTCGCGAATTCGGCCTTCCGAGGCTTTTTCTAACTCTGGCAGGGACTGAAAAGAGATGCCGGGCAAGTTGTGGCGCTTGCTATCGCGTGTACTGGCGAAAGCCCGGGAACGCTGAAAACCGATTCCCGCGAAATCGTCCCAGCCAACCTCGACTGCCGATTTAAAGGCATAAGTGATGTGGATGCCGGTTGCAGAAATGGTGGTTTTGGCACGCAGTACCCAATATATAAACGCCACCGGGAATATAAGCAGCCAGCCGAGGGCGAGTGGAGCCCACGCGATGCCCATGATCGCGATGCCGACGATGAGCACGGTAGCAACGAGGTGGGTGCGATCCGGGCGAAAACTTGTGCCCTGGGCAGGATTTTCTGCAACACTCATGGCGACCATGCTACGGGATCGCAGGCAAAACTCTAATTCGTTGATACCTTAAGCGTCGATTCTGTCGCCGGTGGCGCGAGCGGTCCGTGCACAAGCTCGCCGTCGATCTCGATGCTGGAACCCAAAATGCGCACCACCAACAAGGCGATAAACAACAGTGACAGCCCGGTGGTCGACGGTCGCAGGGTGCCGTTGAAAGAAAAGAGCTTGCCGACGAAGGTGCGCGGATCAAAGCGGCGATATTGTGCGGCATCCTGGGCCGTGAGCTCGGTGATCTCCTGGGTGTTTTCTTCTGGTGTGGGGGTTGCCAGCGAGAGGTCTACCCATGGGATGGTCTTATAGGCTCCGGATGTATCTGGGGTGTAATCAGGTTTTTCGCGGTGTGTGACCTCATCTTGCAGGTCGCCGTTAATGGTAGGAGCTGAGCCGTACTCACTCCAGAATTCGTCCAAGATCGCTAAACGGATTGCGCGTTCTACCATCCATTGCATCCCGGCTTCGGTGAGAATCATCGCCCGAATATTAACTGTCCACGGCATGCCGACGACGGCTGGGGGATTAATGCCTTTGCCGACTGCTGGGTGGATTTCGAGCTCTCCTTTAATCACTTCGGAGATTTCGGGGACCCGCAGGGCGCGTTGGGTGGCATTGTGGAATCGTTCCACAGCTTCCCAGGGTGATTTTACTTCGAGCAGCGGAACCGGCATAACGACGACAGCAGACGACCAATAGTGCGAGTGGTTGATGCACACGCGTGCGGTGGAGTTTGGGATGATGATGGTTTCTTCATTCAAGGTGCGAATGCGGGTAGCTCGCATCGTAACCTGAATGATCGTGCCTTCGACTTCGATGCCGTTGCCTGCAAACTTCACCCAGTCGCCGATGCCATATTGTTTTTCCGACAAGATAAAAAAGCCTGCCAGGAAATCGGCAATGATCGATTGTGCGCCTAAACCGACGGCAGCCGAGGCTGCGGTGGCGGGAATTGTCGCTCCGACAAGTGAGAAACCGAGCTGTTGCAAGAAGAAGACGAACAGCACGAAATAAGTGATCAACTGTCCGATGTAGATGGCAACACCGGCGACAGCGAGGGAAGACTTGGATTCGTCGTAATCGGTATACCGCGTGGAGCGGTGTTGCGACCAGCGGTGGGCAAGCCGGCCTGCCCGCGGAACCAGCAGCGCGGCGATGAACAGCAGCGCAAAATCTACGCCGCGTTCGATCATCCAGCGCCAGATCTGCTCCAGCACGAAATCTAGCGTCATGGCGCGTAATTGTAGACCGTGTAAAACCGGTCCGGTGAGCCGTCAAGGGTGAAATAGAGTTTTTTCACATCGTTGTGTAATGTATGTCTCGTGATCAACATTCGACTTCAAGTAGTAGTGCCCTAGGGGGCGTGTCCGAAGAGGACTCACTTGCAGCCGTATTAACGCACGCCTCCGACAGCACTCACCCACAGTGCTCAACGTCGGAGGCTTTTGTTGTGAGAGGACCGCAATAAAACACCGCAACTTTGCGCCCTCGCTGTGATCACCCGAGCGTGAAACGTAGAAAACATTGATGGAATGGAGACCCACAACGTGTCGGCCACAAACCAGCCCAGCCCGTCGGCAAGCGCTGCTGCCTCCGGTTCCCGCGGAGCAACTCGGCGGATGATCGGCGCAGAAGCCATCGTGCAGACCTTGGAAGATCTTGGTACAGAAATTGCCTTCGGTATTCCCGGAGGTGCGGTGCTTCCTTTATATGACGCTCTATATAACTCGCAGAAACTGCGTCACGTGCTGGCTCGCCATGAGCAGGGTGCAGGACATGCCGCAGAGGGCTATGCGCAGGCTTCCGGCAAAGTTGGCGTCATGATTGCTACCTCGGGGCCAGGCGCAACGAACCTGGTTACGCCCCTGGCGGATGCGATGTTGGACTCGGTTCCCGTGGTTGCGATTACTGGCCAGGTCGGATCAAAAATGTTGGGTACCGATGCTTTCCAAGAAGCCGATATCCGCGGTGTCACCATGCCGGTGACGAAGCATAACTTCATGGTTACTCACGTCGAGGACATCCCGGAAGCTATTGTTGCAGCCTTCCATTTGGCTTCGACGGGCCGTCCAGGCCCTGTCCTAGTGGATATTCCGAAGGACCTGCAGATCGCCGAACTAGACTATGTCTTTCCGACGACGGTGGATTTGCCAGGCTACAAACCGGTGACGAACCCACACCCGCGTCAGCTTTCTGCGGCCGCCGATATGATTGCGCAAGCCAATAAGCCGGTGCTGTACGTCGGTGGTGGCGTCATAAAGGCGGAGGCGCACCGGGAGCTGTTGGATTTCGCGGAGTACACCGGTATTCCCGTCGTGACCACGCTGATGGCGTTGGGTTCGTTCCCCGAATCGCATGAATTGCATATGGGTATGCCAGGCATGCATGGCTCGGTGCCTGCGGTTGCGGCGCTGCAGCGTGCGGATTTGCTGATTACCATTGGCGCGCGTTTCGACGATCGTGTGACCGGTGATACTGAATCTTTCGCCCCGGACGCCAAGGTCATCCATGCTGATATCGATCCCGCGGAAATCGGGAAGATCCGTGCCGTAGATGTTCCCATTGTTGGTGATGCGCGTGAGGTTTTGCTGGGGCTGCTGCGTGCTTTCCAGAACAACTCCTCGCGTGCGGTCGGTGATCTGGGCCCATGGCTGACCTACCTGCGGGGCATGCAGGAGCGCTTCCCGCGTGGTTATGACAAACAAGAAGACGGCTCTTTGTCGCCGCAGTTTGTTATCTCCGAGATTTCCAAGGCAGCCGGCCCGGATGCTGTGTACGTGGCAGGTGTGGGGCAGCATCAAATGTGGTCTGCGCAATTCGTGGATTTTGAAAAACCACGCACGTGGCTGAACTCGGGTGGATTGGGGACGATGGGCTATTCCGTTCCCGCCGCGATGGGGGCCAAAGCGGGCTGTCCGGACAAAGAAGTGTGGTCGATCGACGGCGATGGTTGCTTCCAGATGACCAACCAGGAGTTGACGACGTGTTTCATGGAGGGATTTCCCATCAAAGTAGCGTTGATCAACAACGGCAACTTGGGCATGGTGCGCCAGTGGCAGACCCTGTTTTTCGACCAGCACTATTCGAACACCAAACTGAAGCGCGAAAATAGCGAATATGTGCCGGATTTCGTCGGTCTTTCCGAGGCCATGGGGTGCTACGCGATCCGCGTGACCCGCGAAGAAGACGTCGCCCCAGCTATTGCGAAGGCCCGTGAGATCAACGATCGCCCGGTTGTGATTGATTTCGTCGTCGGGGAAGACGCCCAGGTGTGGCCGATGGTTTCGGCGGGTGCGTCGAACTCAGATATCCAGTACGCCAAGGATCTGCGACCGCTTTTCGACGAAGACAACTCCGCGGGTGAGTCTCCGGCTGAAATTCACGAAACCGTCCAAGAGCAACCAGAGCAGCCACAACCAGCACACGCCGCGAACAGCAAGGAGAAATAACCATGCCCGCATATGAGACCACCCGCCACACGCTCTCCGTTTTGGTCCAGGACGTCGACGGTATTGTCTCCCGCGTCGCGCAGTTGTTTACTCGCCGCGGCTATTCGTTGGTTTCGCTTGTATCGGGGCGCACCGAAAAACCGGGCATTAACCGATTGACGGTCGTCGTTGATGCAGATGACGTCGTCATTGAGCAGGTGACCAAGCAGCTCAACAAGCTGATCGAGGTGCTGAAGGTCGTGCGACTTGAAGACTCGCAGTCGATCGCGCGGCAGATCATGCTCGTCAAGGTCTCCGCTGATGCGTCGAATCGCCCGCAGGTGGTGGATGCTGCGAATATTTTCCGTGCCCGCATCGTCGACGTTGCGCAAGAATCCGTCGTCATTGAAGCCACGGGTACTTCCGGAAAACTGCGCGCATTGCTCGATGTTCTCGACCCGTTCGGTGTCCGCGAACTTGTCATGGGTGGACGAATCGCGCTGGCGCGCGGGCCAAAGACCATGGCTTTGGGTAAATAACGAGGTTCTGTAGGCAGTGGGGCAGGAGGCGATCGCCCAGTGGAACAGCACGTCGTAGGAAGCTGTCACCACGCGGAAACCTCATCACCCGCATAAATCTCACAGAGTGACCTGACCGTCCCATAATGTGATACATTGAGGTCGGGTTAGGTGTTTATTAACATCAATTCTAGATAAATCCGTCAGAAAGGATCTTTCATGGCTATTGAAACTTTTTACGAAAACGACGCGGACCTGTCGATCATCCAGGGTCGTAAGGTAGCCATCATTGGCTATGGTTCCCAGGGCCACGCACACGCACAGAACCTGCGTGATTCCGGCGTTGAGGTTGTCATCGGTCTGCGCGAGAATTCCAAGTCTCGCGCGAAGGCAGAAGAAGCCGGCTTCGAGGTTAAATCCAACGCTGAGGCTTCCGAGTGGGCAGACGTCATCATGCTGCTGGCTCCGGACACCGCACAGAAAGACCTGTACAACAACGAAATCGCCCCGAACCTCAAAGATGGCGATGCAGTGCTGTTTGGTCACGGTCTGAACATCCACTTCAAGCTGATTGAGCCAGCCGAGAACATCACCATCGGCATGGTTGCTCCGAAAGGCCCAGGCCACCTGGTTCGTCGCCAATTCGCTGACGGCAAGGGTGTTCCATGCCTGATCGCCATCGAGCAGGATCCGAAGAAGGAAGGTCACGACCTTTGTCTGTCCTATGCTTCGGCTATCGGTGGTGCCCGCGCCGGAGTTATCCCAACCACCTTCGAGGCAGAGACTGTCACCGACCTTTTCGGTGAGCAGGCAGTACTGTGCGGTGGTACCGAACAGCTGGTGAAGACCGGATTCGAGGTTCTGGTTGAGGCCGGCTACGAGCCAGAGATGGCGTACTTCGAATGCTTGCACGAGCTGAAGCTGATCGTGGATCTGCTCTTCGAAGGCGGCCTGACCAACATGAACTACTCGGTATCTGACACCGCTGAGTTCGGTGGTTACCTGTCTGGACCACGCGTGATTAACGACGAGACCAAGCAGCGCATGAAGGACATCCTGAGTGATATCCAAGACGGCACTTTCACCAAGCGCCTGATCGACAACGTCGAAAACGGCAACCAGGAGCTCGAGGGTCTGCGTAAAGAGACCAACGAGCACCAGATTGAAACCACTGGTGCTAAGCTCCGCGACCTGATGAGCTGGGTCAAAAACCCTCTCGATGCCACAGCGTAGCCTGCGCACTGCGGTAACGGCAGTTATCGCAGCAAGTGGTTTGGTGGTCTCCTCGTGTAGCTCGGTGCAACAAAACTTTGAATCGCGCCCTTTCGAGAAGACCACCTCTGCGGTTCCGACTGCGGTTAGTCAAGCTCGCTCGGAAAACCTGAACCGATTTGTCGATGATTCCTACCAAGATAGCGTGCAGGTCATTGCCGAAGATTTTGGTTTGCAGACCGTGCGGGAATTTTTTCCGCAATCACGCACACTGATCGTCGTTGAAAACCGTGATGGTGCCATCGCGCGTGGGGCCTCGATTGCCATTGCGCAATACGCTCCCGTCGTTATCTATGACCGCAGTATTCGCCGTGAGATCCGCGCTTTGATCGACGAATTACACGTCGAACGCGTGCTCACGGTGGGCAACGTTGCGATGGCGGAAGCTGCCGGTGATGTGCATGTCTTCAATGATCCTGGAACAGATCAGGCGTTAGCGGATTTCACTGCTCAAGAATTTGAGCAAATCGAAGTCACTGATCCGGGAAACCTCGTCCACGCGTTGTCACAATTAACCCCTGGTGGTGTGCAAGAAGTTGTTGCCACCTGGGACCCGTTGGAGACGCGGGAACATGACAAACTTCCAGCCGTCTACGCCCAATCCCGGCGGGATAAAGAAATGGCTCCGGTGATGGTGGCGACGGAAAACTCGCCGGCTATCTCTGTTGCTAACGCGACGGCATTCGGCGCGAAGGTCCGCATGATGCCAGACCCGGATCCGACGAAGAATTTCGAGTCGCTCGCCTTGGTGGCAGGCCTTGCCGACGGCCCGCTGATTGCTTTCGGGCGTGACTTCGGTACCTCGCGTGAGTTTTCGCATAATATCCGTGTCGCTGAGCTTTCTGCACAACGAGCAGAAGATACCGCGAAATCTCGGACGTAGATAGGTTTGCGTCGCTAGCTTAGATAGGTTCGCATCGTTTGCTGCTTACTGGTCGGAGCTGGTGCGAATTTAATCCCCGTTGAGCACGCAATACCGTGCGAACGGGGTTGTATAATGCAAACCACATCCTGACCCATAACTGAATCCACAATTTCATTCGATTTTCTTCGTCTACACGCAACCGCTCACATAGGAGAGTATTTCAGTGACCAAGCCGGTGGTTTTAATTGCAGATAAGCTAGCCCAATCCACGGTGGATGCCCTGGGCGACGCCGTCGAAGTTCGGTGGGTTGACGGCCCCAACCGCGAAGAATTGCTCGGTGCAGTCGGCGAGGCCAACGCCCTGCTGGTGCGTTCGGCAACCACCGTCGACAAGGAAGTGCTCGAGGCAGCACCTAACCTGAGCATCGTTGGCCGTGCCGGTGTTGGCCTGGACAACGTCGACATTGAAGCGGCTACCGAACGTGGTGTCATGGTGGCCAATGCTCCGACCTCGAACATTCACTCGGCGTGTGAGCAAGCTATCGCCCTGTTGATGGCCACTGCACGGCAAATTCCTGCCGCGGATAAAACTCTGCGCGATGGCGCATGGAAGCGTTCGTCGTTTAAGGGCGTAGAAATCTTCAACAAGACCATCGGCATCGTCGGATTTGGTCACATCGGTCAGCTTTTCGCGCAGCGCCTTGCTGCATTCGAAACCGAGATCATTGCCTATGACCCGTATGCCAACCCGGCTCGTGCTGCCCAGCTTGGTGTGGAACTCGTGGAACTGGATGAGCTGATGGCACGCGCAGATTTCGTGACCATCCACTTGCCGAAGACCAAAGAAACCGCCGGCATGTTCAACGCAGAGCTGTTGGCGAAGGCGAAGAAAGGCCAGATCATCATCAACGCCGCCCGCGGCGGCCTGGTCGACGAGGCAGCGCTGGCAGAATCCATTAAATCCGGTCACCACCGTGGCGCCGGTTTCGATGTTTATGAATCGGAACCATGCACGGATTCGCCATTGTTCGATTTGCCAGAAACCGTCGTCTCACCACACCTTGGCGCTTCGACGATCGAGGCACAGGACCGTGCTGGCACGGACGTTGCAGCGTCGGTGCTCAAAGCACTGCGCGGTGAGTTCGTTGCAGATGCCGTGAACGTATCCGGCGGCAAGGTCGACGAAGAAGTAGCGTTGTGGCTGGAACTCTCCCGGAAATTGGGTGTTGCTGCCTCCCGCTTCTTGGATGGTGCCCCGGTTTCTCTGGAGGTCACCGGCCTCGGCGAACTTTCCACTGAAAAGCTGGATGTGCTGGGACTTTCCGCCGTTCGTGGTTTGTTTAGTGGCGTCACCGATGAGGCAATTACTTTCGTGAACGCACCGCAGGTTGCCGAGCAACGCGGCCTCGAGATCAATGTTTCCAGCCAAAGTGAATCGCCATATCACCGCTCTTCGTTGGAAGTGAAGGTCGTCGGTTCCAACGGCGAATCCGCCACCGTTGTCGGTGCGTTGACTGGCACTGAACGCATCGAAAAGATCGTGCGCATCAACGGCCGTGGTGTCGATATGCGTGCCGAGGGCCGCAACCTGTTCTTCCAGTACACCGATGTCCCAGGCGCACTGGGCGTGGTCGGTACCGAACTGGGTAACGCCGGCATCAACATTGAGGCGGCTGCGCTGACCCAGGCGGCCAAGGGCGACGGTGCAATCTTGATTCTGCGCGTGGAAGCTGAAGTTCCAGCGGAGCTTGAAAACAAGATTGCCGAAAAGCTCTCGGCAGAGTCGTTCCAGCTGGTTTTCTAGTGCGTAACGACCGCCGAGCGCCCCAGCGCTAGCGTGCTAGCAACAGCCTAGATTCGTTTTGCTGCTATGAGGTCTTGGGTGGATTCCACCCGAGGCCTCGTATTGTTTTGCCGAATTCTGCGATATCAGCGACATCGAGGCTCGCCATCGCGGTGGTGCGCAAAATTGCCTGCCCGCGCGCGACCGTCGGATAGCGGATCGCGGGCACATGAAACCCCTTCTCTGCAAGGCCGGAAGCAAGTTCCATCGCCGCAGATTCCGCACCGACCGCAAACGGGATGATCGGCGAATACTGGCCTGCCACCGTGCCCGCCCCGGCGCCTTCTACGCCGTATCCAGAAGCCGCGCGCAACGCTGCGACGCGCTCGTGCAAACGAACCACTGGGTGAGCATCATCGAGGGGGCGCTGCACGATCTCCAACGCGGCGGAAATCGCCGCGCAGTTCGCCGCACTGCACGCTGTCGAATACACGTATCCGCGCGCTTGGTTGCGTAGCATGTGTGCAACCGGCGCAGAACACGCGATGAAGCCGCCTTCCGCGCCCAACGCTTTGCTTGCCGTGCCCACCAAGATGTCTGGGCGTGCGTCGTAAAGCTCACTCGCACCGACCCCGTGCTTGCCCACAGTCCCGACTCCGTGGGCATCGTCAACCAGCAACCAGGCACCGTGGTGATCGCAAAGCTCACGCAGGACCCGCAGATCAGCGATATCGCCGTCCATGGAAAAGACCCCGTCACTAACGACGAGTTTGTGCTCGCTGCGGCAGCTAGCCAATTCCTGCTCTAGGCGCGCGTAATCCAGGTGCGGGAAAATTACCTTTGCAGCACCGGACGCATTCGCGAGCCGGATCCCGTCGATCAAGCTGGCATGGTTCAAAGAATCGGAAAAAATCGTGAGGTTTTCGCTCGCCAGCGTTTGCAAAATGGAGATATTGGCTTGGTAGCCGGTGCCAAACAATACCGCCTGTTCGAAGCCCACGAATTCGGCAAAACGCTTTTCGACGTGCCGGTGCCAGCTCGTCGAACCCGTCGTCAGGCGTGATCCGCCTGAGCCCGTACCGAATTCTTCGAGTGCGTCGCGCGCGGCCGCGATCACCTCTGGGTGGGTGGATAAACCGAGATAGTTGGATGATGACAACAACACCCGGGGTTTTGGCACTCCGTGCAGGTGTGCGCGCGGATTTTGTGGCCCCGTAAATTCTGCCGGGTGCCGTAGAAGGCCTTGTTTTTCCCACTGTGCGATGCGCGCAGACGCGAGCTCGTCGAGTTTCACCCCACGATCACCGCCTGGTTTTCTAGGTATGCGGAAATTTCTGCAATGGCGTGTTCATCGCTGCGTTCGATCACAATCACGCGGGTGCCTTGTTTGGTGCCCGCGTCTTTCATGTTGTCAATGCGGTAGTACTTGCCGGTGACGCAGGCATAGCCGGTGGTGTAGTCAGGATCATCCGAAATACAGAGTTCGGCGAGTACGTGTGGGCAGGAAGCAACTTTTGCGGCGAGCACGCGTGCTTCTTGGACATAATTTTTCGCCGGGCTGGGAGCTAGCTGGTCGGTCTCGTCTGCGTTGATAGGGAACATGCTTGTTGGGCGCGTGCTTGTCAGGCTCGCAATTGAATCGCGGTGATCCATCGTGCTGGCGCGTACCCCGCGTTCTGGATCAGGTTCGACGCGCTGCCCGCTGGCGGCGTCGACAAGCATCGCACCACGCATGCCGGTGACGGTTGCCAGGTAATTCCAGATTCGCTCACCGTGCGGGGTGATCTCGCTGAGCAGGTCAGTGACTAACTTGTGCGCTTGTGCGGGAGATTCGCAGGGCAGCTGTCCGACGGCCAACTCCGGCAAGTACTTGATGTCGTCGACGGCAAGCGCAGTTGAGGTGACCACGATCGAATCCGGCTGCCCTTTCGGGTGCTGGAGTGCGCGGTGGTGCAGCTGTTGGCTGACCTGGCCGACATAACGGGCTGGAACGATGCGCTCGGCTCCGGAAATATGGGAACCGTTACGGCTGGCGCGCATTTTGATCGAGTACATGGGCTCCGGCATATGTGTAGTCTAAATCATCTCTATCGTCTTCGCTGTGAAATTTCGTGCCCATGAGCAGGATTAAACGGTGTTCAAGAAGGGTGTTGCCGGAGGCCCTTCACCGGCTGCAGAAAGAGTTTGGTTGATTGCTGCTGCGCGCTGTGAAATGCCTATTAGGCTGGTGGCATGACTGAGCGCAATAGAGACCAGGCACAGCAACGATCCCGGCGGTTGGCGATTTTTGCACCCGCTTTCACGACGCCGACGCAGGTAAAACAGAACGTTCTTTCGTCGCCGCAGACCGGGGTAGCAGATGGCACACAAGTCTCAGATGGCCAACTTGCAGCGGCCGTCGACAAGCTGGGGACGATAACACCTGCACCAGCAATACAGGTTATCGATAGCGGAAGCGTGCTGGTGAGCATCGCACCAGAACAAGAGCCCACGGCCATGACCACGATTTTCCAGGCGGTTATTCCCAATCAGCTGGGGCTGTTGGATATCGACCGCGCGACCGTGTTGGCCTATGGCGATGACCTGGTGCGGTATCCGATGACGACGGCGCATTACACGCTGGGGTGGTCGTCGCCAAGGGGCATCCGCGATGTCTTGGAAGCGATTTATCAACAACAAACGGATACGGCATATTCGCGCACTGATTATGTCAAGATTGTGGATCGCCAAGCAGCGAAGACCGCAGAGCAGCAATCGAATGGGCAGTCGCTGCAGGCCGATTCACAGGCCGATTCGCAATGGGAAACCCAGCACTATATTCAGTGTTTTTATTCTCCGACCTCGGGCTCGGTGGGCACACAAGGCAACATCATGGCCGATGAAGGCTTTTGGATTGAGGTGCGCAACGGAGCCGCGGAGATGCATTTCGGCATCGGTGGGCTGGATTTGGATACCGCGACGGAGGTGTTCCGGCGCTGGTTAGCCGGCGAGCGCAAATTCCCCGATGTGGGGAAGTGGCAGAAGTTGATTATCTAATAAGCTGATTCAGACACCGAAGCCGGTGGCTAGTTATCTCGGTGATTAATCGTCTCAGTGGTGGCGCCGTTCACAGCGTCGGGTACGCTTAGAAAAAACGTGAATTTGAGAAAGGGTATCACTCTATGAGACTCGCTGTGATTGCCGGTGACGGTATCGGGCCAGAAGTAACCGCGGAAGCACTCAAAGTGCTCGAAGCATTGCGTGACGACGTCGAGATCACCCGTTTCAATCTCGGTGCGGAACGCTACCTGGAAACCGGCGATACGCTGACCGACGAAGACCTTGCTGCGCTGCGCGAGCACGATGCGATTTTGCTGGGCGCTATCGGCGATCCCCGCAAGGTGGCATCGGGTGTGCTTGAGCGCGCGTTATTGCTGAAACTGCGTTTTGCGCTCGATCACCACGTCAACCTGCGCCCCTCGAAGCTGTACCCAACCTCGTCGACGCCGCTGGCCAACCCTGGCGACATTGACTTTGTCGTCGTCCGTGAAGGTACCGAAGGCCTGTACTGCGGCAATGGCGGCGTGTTGCGCGAAGGCACCCCACACGAGGTGGCATCCGAGGTCTCGCAAAACACCCGCTACGGGGTGGAACGCGTGGTGCGCGATGCCTTCGAGCGCGCGAACAACCGGCGCAAACACCTAACCCTGGTGCATAAGACGAATGTGCTGGTCAACGCCGGCGGGCTGTGGATGCGTACCGTGCAAGAGGTTGGCCAGGAATTCCCAGATGTCACCGTGGATTATCACCACATCGATGCCGCAACCATTTACATGGTGACCGACCCCGCGCGTTACGACGTCATCGTCACCGATAACTTGTTCGGTGATATTCTGACTGATCTCGCCGGTGCGGTCACGGGCGGCATCGGCCTGGCCGCCTCTGGCAATATCGATGCCTCCGGTACCAATCCGTCGATGTTTGAGCCCGTGCATGGTTCGGCACCTGATATCGCGGGCCGGGGAGTCGCCGACCCAACCGCCGCGATTTTGTCTGTCGCACTGCTATTGCGTCACCTGGGTGATGAAGATAATGCCGCCAAGATCGAATCCGCTGTTGCCGCTGATATTAGTTCCCGTGGTCAGCAAGCTATTTCCACGAGCGCAGTGGGCGATCGCATCGCCAACGCGGTGAATGCATAGGATAGTAGCTATGAATTCGCGCAGCATGCTGTCTCAAGTCATTCCGTCCACGTTCACTACGGAGAATTCTCCGTCGGGAATGAAGAAAGCTCTGGGGTTGAGCACCGCTGCTGTGATGGCTTGCGGGCTTGTGGCGTGTGCTGATGCTGAAGAAGATTCCTCACCGTTGAGTTCTGCTCACGATTCTCAAGCTAACGGAGAAGGTGGGGAAGACGATAAAGATTCCGGTTCACCAGTTGCCACCGCGCTCACTGATGGCAACCACACCGGCGATGTCACCATCGACGATTTCTACGATGACATTTCCACCATCGTGGTCTCGTCTGACGACGAGGGTGCCCAGCGCACGGCCGCGACCGTCGCGGTGGAAGAATCTGCACCGATGATCGCTGCCTTGCCGGCAGCGGAGATGGATTTGGTGGAATTTTTCGATGCACACAAGGTAGAAAGCATCATTACCGTCGGGAACCCGATCGCGCCCGCTGGCCATGAGTGGTCGGAATGGTCGGACAGCGTCGAAGCGCATGCCGCACCTGCCGCACCTGCGGAACCGATGCCATGGCTCTATGAAGGCCCACGCATTGCAGGCCTGTTGGACCACCTTGAGCAGGCCGGCGACTTGCCGGGCGGATCCGATAAAGCTGCCACGCCGATTTATGTCAGCGAACAGACCGCCCTGGCATCCGTGGCCACTGTTTTGGCTGCTGGTAATGAGGTCACACTCCTGGATGCCCCGGATATTCGGGCTACCTCTGAGTCGATGCAGGCGGCACTAGAAGGCGACATCATCACCTTGGGAGCTGCTTTCGGCGACCAAGACTATGTTGATCGCACGATTGATCTTGCCGAAAACGGCGAGCTGCCAGGCGGCGGCGGATTGGTCTTTCCTGGGCGTCGCATGATCGCCCTGTACGGTCATCCAGCTGGCCCAGCTCTGGGCGTGATGGGCGAGATGCCACCAGAAGAAGCCATTCGCCACGCGCATGATCTCGCTGAGCAGTACCAGCAGTTCAGCGATCAACCTGTGATCCCGGCTTTTGAAATCATTGCCACGATCGCTGCGGCGCAGCCCGGACCGCACAACCTGTACACCAACTACACCGACGAGGCTGAGCTGCAGCCATATATCGATGCTGTGGTTGACGACGGCGGCTATGCTTTCTTGGACTTGCAGCCGGGACGCGAAAGCCTGCTATCCCAGGCCCAGCACTATGAAGATCTGCTGAAACACCCCAACGTCGGCTTGGCGCTGGATCCCGAGTGGAAGCTGGGCCCTGACGAGCAACCGTTGCAGCAGGTCGGGCACGTCGATGCCGCCGAAATCAATGAGGTCGCCGATTGGTTGGCCGAGCTGGTACGCGAGAACAACCTGCCACAAAAAGCGCTGATGGTGCACCAGTTCCAGTACCAGATGATCCGTAACCGGGAAGCGGTCAACACCTCGCACCCGGAGCTGGGATTCGTCTTGCACGCCGATGGTCACGGCCCACCGGCAGAGAAATTCGCGACCTGGGATATGGTCCGTAATGATCTTTCCGACGATTGGTACATGGCGTGGAAGAACTTCATCGACGAGGACGATCCGACATTCACCCCGGAAGAAACCTATGCGATTGATCCACGTCCGTGGTTTGTTTCCTACCAGTAAGTTTTAATCAGTAGCATGGGTGCATGAGCGTTGAAGTAGAGGAAGTTACCGGCTTTCTGGCAGAGCACGAGCCGTTTTCCCATGTGCCCGCGGATGATCTCGCAGCGATCGCCGCGTCGATGACCATGCGGTATATCCGGCGAGGTACCACGATGGTGCACGCCGGTGAGCGCAACGATGTTTTGCATGTCATTCGCTCAGGCGCCATGGATGTCATGGACGCCGAGGGCGGGTTATTGGATCGGCGTGAGCCCGGTTTAAGTTTCGGCTATTCGACGCTGCTGGCAGATCCGGGTGTTCCGGAGTCGCGGTACACCATCGTCGCGGTGGAAGACAGCTTGGTGCTTGAGTTGCCGCGTGAAAGCTTTCAACGCGCTATTGCCGCACACCCGGATATCGAGAGGTTTTATTCGCTGCAGTCGCGCCAGATTCGCAGCGCGGCGCAAGAGCTTGCCGAAGACGCCTCCACCGGGGTGTTGCGCACGCCGTTGCGTGATGTCATGATCACCAGCCCGCAGGCGACTTCGCCGAACACCAGTATCGCTGCGGCCGCCAGGCAGATGCGCGAAAAAGTAGTTTCGTCGTTATTGATTACCGACGATGATGATTTGCGTGGCATCGTGACCGACCGTGATATGACTGGTCGCGTCGTCGCAGAGTCACTGGATACCGCACTGCCTGTCAGCGAGGTGATGACAACAGATTTGCGTACCGTCACCCCAGAGACCTTGGCGTTTGAAGCCATGCTGATCATGGCAGAACTCAATATTCACCATCTGCCAGTTCTGGAAGCCGACAAGGTGGTCGGTGTTGTTGCTGGCGCGGATATCGCTCGGCTTTTGCGTGTTAACCCCGTGTATCTGACCGCTGATTTTTCCCGGCGTACTTCGCGGGAGGGTTTACGCAACGCTTATCGCGATGCTTGCGCTGTCATCGCGCGCTTCATCGACCGCAGCGGAAATTCTGCTGAATCAGCACAGATGATGACAATCGCCGCAGACAGCATCGCGCGTAGGCTTCTGGAGCTAGCCGAAGAGAAATTCGGTCCCGCGCCGGTACCGTATGCGTTCGTGGTGCTGGGTTCGCAGGGCCGTCGCGAGATGGGTTTATCTTCTGATCAAGACAATGCGATGGTGTTGTCCAATGATTATGATCCTGACCAGCACGGAGAATATTTCGAGGCCTTGGCGCGCTGGGTCTGTGAGGGCTTGGCCGAGGCAGGCCAGGCCTGGTGCCCGGGCGATATGATGGCGACGAACCCACAATGGCGCCAGACTGCCCGCGACTGGGAAGATACGTTTCACACGTGGATCACCGCGCCGGATGCGGATGCGCTATTGCACGCACAGACATTTTTTGATTTCCGTCCGATCTATGGCGACATGCAGCTTGCCGATGCCGTCCACCGCACCGCCGTGCACATGGGCGGTGATTCCAAGCGCTTGCATGCCCACCTGGCTAGCCTCGCAGCGCGCCGCGAGCCACCGTTGACGTTTTTCAAAGGCTTAGTCGTCGAGCGTTCCGGCGATTATGCCCGCACGCTGAATATCAAAACCGGCGGCACCTATGGCATCGTGCAGATGGCGCGGCTGTATGCGATTGCCGCTGGCGTCGATGCGGTGGATACCGTGACTCGTCTGGAGCAGGCCGCAGGCAACAGCGTCTCACGAGAAGGAGCGCGCAATCTTGCCGATGCGTTTTATTTCCTACGCACACTGACTTTGCGCCATCAGGCCCGCCAGTTGCGGCACGACGAAGACCCTGACTATCACGTGGACCCGAAGCGCTTGTCCAAGATGGATCGTGAGCATCTGCGCGATTCTTTCCAAGTAATCAAACGGATGCAGTCTGCGCTGGGAAATAAATACCCGCTGCGGAGCATTTCCTGATCGAGTTCTCGTCGAAAGGACGGCTGTGATGAGTTTTCTCTCTGCTATCACCGGTGGGCGCTTTGGGCACAAGACTTTCGATATCCAGACACCGGCGGCTGATACACCACTGGACCAGCTGCCGGCACTCGCGGTGGATATGGAAACCACTGGCATTAAACCAGCCAAGGATGCGATGCTCTCGATCGGCTGGGTTCCACTGAACGGGCGCAGCATTGATCTTTCCGGAGCCGGTTATGTTGTTGTTGCGGGCACCGAGGTCGGCGAATCTGCCACCATTCATGGGCTGACCGATGATGAGGTCGCCACCGGAGTTTCCCCGCAGGAAGCGATCGCGCAGTTGCTGGATGCCCTGCGTGGGCGTGTGCTGTTGGCACATTTCGCCGCGCTAGAAACGGGCTTCGTGCACAAATATTGTCGTGAATTATATGACGGGGCGATACCCGATATGAGCGTCGTTGACACCTTTACCCTGGAGCGCCGGCACATGGAGCGGATGGCGACGTACCCGCGTGGCGAAGATCTCCGGCTTCCGCGGGTGCGGGAACGCTATAATCTCCCACGCTATACCAGCCACAACGCACTCAGCGACGCGCTGGCCTGCGCCGAGGCTTATTTGGCGATTACCGAAGTCAGTAGCGTACATACGCTCAAAGACATTAAGGAATAGTCCCGGTTGCCAGTTTCGGTGCGCATCGTAGCTGCGAATCATGTGCGCACCTATCTGCGGACAGCTCTTAGACAGGTCTGTACAGTAGAAAGCATGCGTTTTGGACGAATTGCTCACCCAGAGGGTATGGCTTTCGTCGTCATCGAAGGCGACGACGAGCTGGTAGCCCGTGAAATTTCCTCAACTCCGTTTACGGAGCCAGAATTTACTGGCAAGGAATGGAAGCTTGATGACGTGAAACTGTTGGCACCAATGCTGCCATCGAAGATTGTGGCGCTCGGCCGTAACTACGCCGACCACGTCGCGGAGGTCTTCAAAGAATCGGCGGAATCGTTGCCGCCGACGCTGTTCTTAAAGCCCCCAACAGCTATTACTGGCCCGGGCGCACCAATTAAAATTCCAGATTTCGCCACGCGCGTGGAATTTGAAGGCGAGTTAGCTCTGGTGATTTCGCGTCCGTGCAAGAACTTGAAGGCGGAGCAGTGGAAAGACGTCACCTTGGGCTTTACCATCATTAATGACGTTTCCTCGCGTGATCTGCAGTTCTCTGATGGGCAGTGGGCGCGTGCGAAAGGCATCGATACCTTCGCACCGCTGGGCCCGTGGATTGAGACTGATGTCGATAAATTCGACTTGTCGGACCATCCAATTAAGGCTTATTTGACGCACGACGGCGAGACCAACATTAAGCAAGATTCTTCGACTGGCCAGATGATCAACACTGTCGGGCAGATTCTGGAAAAGATTACGGCTTCGATGACGTTGCTGCCAGGCGATGTTGTCTGCACTGGTTCTCCTGCTGGTACCGAAGAAATGGTGCCGGGAGATTTCATTGAAATCGAGATCCCAGGGTTGGGTAAGCTCGGCAACCCGGTAGAACGCGCTTAGCAAAAAAACTTATTCACATGATTCAGGCCGGCCCCATGCATTGACATTGTCTGGGGGCTTAGCGCTACCACGAATTACAGTCTTAGCTGCACAAATTAAAGTCCCAGGGAGCGCAAGATAGTTTGCAGCTTGGCGGTGGTTTCTGCCAGTTCTTGTTCTGGATCAGAATCGGCAACAATGCCGCCACCGGCCCATGTGCGGCCCTGGCGGCCCCAGATTTCTGCGCAGCGGATTGCGACCAAATATTCGCCGTCCCCGGTGTTATCGCACCAGCCGACAGCGCCGGCGTAGAACCCACGAGCTGATTCCGCGGTATGGATTAGGTGATCTGCTGCAGCTGTGGGGGTGCCGCAGATGGCGGGGGTGGGGTGAATGCGTGCTGCCAGATCCAGCGCGCTGAGCTGTGGTTGCTTGAGCTGTCCACTGATCGGGGTTGCCAAGTGCCACATTTCATTCGTTTTAATCAGCTGTGGTTTCGCTGGAATGCTCATCTGTTCGCACAGTGGCGAGAGTGCCGCGCGCAAATGCTCTACGACGAATGCATGCTCGTGTAGATCTTTCGCGGAATTGTGCAGGTGAAAACGTGCATTTTCGTCTTCTACCGGATCAGCAGAGCGCGCCGCCGAGCCTGCCAGTGGCAGCGCGCTAACGGTAGAACCTTGGCGTTTCACCAGTACTTCTGGCGAAGACCCAACTAGCATGTGCCCTTCGCGGCCAGCAGGCGACAGGTCGGCGATAAAACCGTCGCGGTGCGCGGAGTTATCAATCAGACGGGCGGCGACTAAGCGCGGGTCGACGTCGTCAAGAAACTCAATGTCTACCGCACGGGCGAGCACGACTTTTTCCAAGCGTGACGAGATGATTGTGTCGATGGCGGCTTCGACGCGACGTAGGTGTTCTTCTGGTTCTGGGTCTACCGCACTGATGCGGGCACGCAACGAGCCCTGCCGATAATAGGCGGGTGGCTCCAAGGGGCCATCCTCCCGAATGATCGCTTCCGGTACCGTGAGCGCTGCTTTGTCATTCGGATTAAAGGGCAGCGCGCCGACGATCATCTCGTGTTTGCCGTCGGCAAGCGCCTGCACAGCGGCATCGATATCGGTATAGGTGTCCACACAACCTTGGGTACGCACGGATCCGTGTGCTCGAGAGAGCAAAAAATCCGGTGCGGTGGAAGGGCGGGACGATTGCATAAGAGTTGATAATACCGCCCGTGCACTGTGCACTGACAACTGGGCTACCATGGCTGCTATGAGTGATGTACGTGTACGATTCTGTCCTTCGCCCACCGGAACCCCGCACGTCGGATTGGTGCGCACGGCGCTGTTTAACTGGGCCTATGCCCGGCATACCGGCGGCAAGCTAATTTTCCGCATCGAAGATACCGATGCGAAACGTGACTCGGAAGAGTCCTACCAGGCCATTATCGACGGTCTGGACTGGCTCGGTCTGGGCTGGGATGAAGGCATCAATGTGGGTGGCCCGCACGAGCCTTACCGGCAATCGCAGCGGAAAGAGATCTATGCGGATGTGTTGAACAAGCTGATCGAGGCTGATGAGGTTTATCCGGCGTATTCGACGGCCGAAGAAGTTGAACAGCGTCACCGCGATGCTGGCCGGGACCCGAAGCTGGGCTATGACAACTTTGACCGCGACCTCAGCGAGGACCAGATCGCCGCTTTTGAGGCGGAAGGTCGCAAGCCAGTCTGGCGCTTGCGTATGCCTGAGCAAGATTGGGCCTGGACCGATTTGGTGCGCGGCGAGGTGGAATTTAAAGCCTCGACGCAACCGGATTTCGTCGTCGCGCGTTCGAACGGTGATCCGCTGTACACCCTGGTCAACCCTGTTGATGATGCGTTGATGGGCATTACCCACGTTCTGCGCGGTGAAGATTTGCTGTCGTCGACCCCACGTCAGCTGGCCTTGTACGGCGCATTGCAGCGTATTGGCGTTGCTGAGGCAACCCCAGAATTTGGTCACTTGCCGTTCGTGATGGGCGAGGGCAACAAGAAACTGTCCAAGCGCGACCCGCAGTCGGACCTGTTTAATCATCGCAGCAACGGCATCATCCCGGAAGGCATGCTGAACTACCTGGCATTGCTGGGATGGTCGCTTTCGAGTGACCACGATATTTTCAGTGTCGACGAGCTGATCGAGGCTTTCGATGTCAAAGATGTGTTGGGGAATCCGGCGCGGTTTGATCAGAAGAAACTCGAGGCGATTAACGCTGACCAGATTCGTCGTCTAGATACCGAGGAGTTCACCCGGCGCTTGCGTGCGTTTTTGACCGAGTACACGGACTTTCCGGCTGATTATCCGGAGGAGAAGTTCGCGATCGCTGCCGACCTGGTGCAAACTCGCATCAAGGTGCTTTCCGACGCCTATGGCCTGTTGCGCTTTTTGGTCACCGCCGACGATGATCTGGTGTTGGATGAAAAATCTGCGCGCAAGAACTTGAAGGAAGAGGCAATCCAGCCTCTGGATGAGGCGATTGCTGCGCTCGAAGGCGTCGATGAATGGTCTACGGCGAAGCTGGAGGAAGTACTGTCCAAAGCACTCATTGAGGATCTGGGGCTGAAGCCACGCAAAGCATACGGTGCGCTGCGGGTCGCAATTTCGGGCGCTGCGGTATCGCCACCGTTGTTTGAGTCCATGGAGTTGTTAGGCCGCGAATCCACTTTGGCGCGCCTGGGGTCTGCGCGTGCGCAAACCCCGTGGGAAGCACAAGCTGAATAGGCTATCTGAATAGGCTATAGCGTTCCTAAAACGTCACAAAAACTAGTGTTGCGCTGCTGATTTGGTGAAATATTAGGGCGATGGTTATAGTAAATAACCGTTGCACAGAGCGACACGGAAAAGATAAATAAAGACCGAAACGGCCATCGCGATGACATCAAGCTGGTTGGTTTTTAGTTTCCTTTCTTAAGTTTTGTGGCAATGGCCTATGGTGTAATTGGCAACACAGCGGTTTCTGGTACCGTCGTTCTAGGTTCGAGTCCTGGTAGGCCAGCAGTGAGACATTTACAGTTTCACTAGTTCTAGCCCCGTTCGTCTAGAGGCCTAGGACGCCGGCCTCTCACGCCGGTAACACGGGTTCGAATCCCGTACGGGGTACAATATAGCGCAGGGTGATCTGGAAACTGATCACCTGCGCTTTTTGCTATGCTCGTCGAGCTGTTTTGTGGCTTAAACGGCTAAATGGTTCGACTAATGAGTCTGAAAATTAGGTCTGGAAATAAGGAAGCAACCAATGAGTCTGAAGCAGACATGGAAACAGTTTGAGAGTATGTCGAATGGGATCAGCCGGGCGCGGCGCTGGGGAGAGCTCAGCCCGCAGGCAAAACGACTATTTCTTGGCGTCGGAGTCTATTTAGTGTGTGAAAAAGCATTCACTTGGCATCACGTCTACCACACCCCGGAGAAGCGACTGCGGGGTAACCGGAAAGCCTGGTTAGCGGCGACCGGATTGGTTGATTTCTTTGGTCCGTTGGCGTTTTTCATCTGGGGCCGCAAACCGAAAAGCTAAACGCGGGCAACATTCTGAAACGGCGGTTGCTAAAGTGACGATATAATATTGTGACTTGTTGGAAAACAGTAAAAGGAATTGTATGAGAATCCGGAAAATCCTTGTTGCCGCAGCAGCCGCAGTAGTGGGCATCACCGGTGCAGTGGCGAGTTCGCCGGTGGCTGAAGCGCAGCAGCGTAACGTTGTTTTGTTCGGCGATTCGTTACTCGCGAACCCGCCCCATGGCTTCGTGGACTTCGTAAACCCCGGATTCACCACCGGTGTCACCAAGACTGACTACAGCAGCTGTCCAAAAGGAATCGACCGCGTTGGTGTAGAGCTGGAACGTCGTCACGGCGCACAAGTATCGGATTTCTCATGCTCTGGTGCTGCCACTTTCGGCAAAATTAACAACCACAGCCCGTTGGCTATGCAGGTTGACCAAGCTTTGCATTCCCGCCGCCTGAACCCACAGACAACAAACGTGCACATGCAGGTGGGGCTCAACGACAACTTCAAAGGTATTGGCCTTTACGCCCACCAAAAGCAGTCCTATCGTGATTACGTCGGTCACCAGATTGATCGCATTCGTGAGGCTGCACCGAATGCCCGCATTCAAATACTCGGTTACCCGGAAATGATGGGCCTTGATGACTTCGTGTGCCCAGTGCACATGAACCAGTTTGATCTCAACTTCCCGTTCCCACCACTGGGCAATTCTTTGCGTGCTGTCGCTGATTGGCAAAGAACTGTGGCCGCGGATAAAAATGTGGAATATTTTGATCTGTGGTCGGCTACCCGTGGTCATGGGCAGTGCGTAGGGAAGGAACACCGCTGGGTTTCTGGGTTCTTGGATAATCAGTCCGACCCATACAATATGACTTTCCACTACACCCACGAAGGCAACCGCCATATCGCCGATATCATCGCACGCACCTGGTAATAGCCAGGCGTGCTCGGCAGACATCGCCCCGCTGGTCTCGGCGTTAGTCGGTTGTGGCGTTAGTCGCGCCGAGCCAGTGCGATAGCTCCAGGGCGAGGCGCACCTCGGCGCTGTTTATATCGTCGAGGTGCAGCGCATCACGGAATTTATCGACGCGATATTTCACGGTATTTCGGTGAATAACCATCTCCTTGGCTGCGCCCGAAATACCATTTTTCAAGAAACTGCGAACTGTTTCGCGAATCGCGAACGAATATTCGTCAGAGCCCGATAATTCGCCCAGCGCCGACCAAATAAGGCTGTTGGCCAACGGCAAGCGATCAACAAACGCAGCTGCGGTCAACGCTCCTTCATCAACACTGCTCAGAACCGAGTGTTCTTTACCGGGTTGAATTTCTTCTAATCTGCGCAATCGATCCGCCTGCGCGTGGGAAACCTTGAAGCCATTCGGCCCGCTAAAGCTTGCGGCAACGGTGAGATGGCAATGTCGAGGAACGATCGCAAACAGGTCTTGTTTGGGAACCGTTACGTGCTGTCCATGTTCTAGTTCTGGGTCACTCGCACACCAGCCCCATACCTGGGTGGGGCTGGCATGCACGATGAGTGATGTGCGCTGCGGTGCAATTTTTTCGGCAATCAGTTGCGCTGCTGTGTACAGCTCATCTGGTTCTGATTGCTTGGTGGGGCTAGCCCATAATTGGAATGCGACGTGACGCGCATCTAGCGAATAATCCATGATCGCCGTGGTTTCTTCGGGAGCGCGCAGCGCCTTGCGTACTTCATTCAGCAACGCGGGATCTCCAGGTACGCGCAAACGAGCTGCTTCTTCAGCGTAGATCGCAGGAAATGAACTTGTACGGATGCGGACAAAGTTGTTGGCGAGCACCCGAAGTTGTTCTAAGATCTGCACGAAATCTGCACCATCATATTCGTGGAACAGCTCTTGGGTGAGCAATAAGAGCTTGTGCTCTAAGACGTTGTGGGTGCCATGAAACAACATGATCAACGTCGATAAAGGCATCCCGCGCGCCGCCAGGGTGTGGGCCATCCGGCGTAGGGGCTGGCCGGGCTGAATCGTGCGTGGATCGCCATCAGAGGCGATGAAGTCTTTAAACAGCGTCACATTCGTGTAGATGCTTTGCCGCATGATTTCGGTGAAATCTGCAGTGAACAGTTCCTGAAATTCTTTGTTGACCTGGGTGCAGATCGAGTCGGTGAGCGAAGCAACGTTTTTATCAAGATGCTGGGTCAAGATGACTCGGATTTGTTTATCCATCGTCATTCATCCTTTCGCCTGTGTCAGGGCTGCGGCGGTGAAGTGCTTCGGCGGTGAAGTATCGAACCGGTGGCCCACTGTCCATTAATAAGGTAAAGCTAATATGTACGGGTGGGGTATTCGGGCAAGATTTGTGCAAATGTTCGCTAAGCCTTACATAAAACTTAGTGACCTGTTTAACAGGCTTGTTAGAAAAATATAGCGGGTGTTGTGCAGTATGGCCAAAAACACAAAAGGCTATTCGGAAGGCCCTGTAAGCGACTGTATTGTGAGCTGAAGCACCACGACGAAGTGGGATTAGTTCACAAGAGGAGCAGGTATGGGACACACACGAGCACGGCGGCTCGCCGCAGCTCTAGCAGTAGGCCTAATCGGGGCCGGTGGCGCCGGGGTAGCCATGGCGCAAGGTGGCCTGAATGCCGGTTTGGCATTGTCCGGAACCATTTTCAAGGTCACCATGGGTAATGCCAACGGTACTAATTTCTCGCTATTCGTAGATTCTGATGCCCTCGGAGACCAAGGGGATATACCGGTTTCTCGCCTGCACTTTGGCGAAGTGACAGCCTCGAATCTGTGCTTATCAGCCAAATTGGGTGATATCCCGGGAGTTGGCGATGTGAGCTTTAAGCTGACTGCCGATGGCGAAGACACTGTGCACGGTAACAACCTAGTGGTCGGCGCGAAAGTGCTGCAAGGCGATTTGACCCTGCAGCGGCCAACACTGGGAGCCGACGTTAGTCAACGCAATCCGGCTGCGCCTCCTGGATCCTGGGGTCTGGTTACCGATCACATCAATGTCCAGGCACGCAATATCGACGCAACCTCTTTGGCGTCGGACGATCTGACAGTACAGAACGTCTCAGTCACGATTGAAAGGGGCGATAACAATGTCTGCGTCACCTAAAAATATCGCTGGTGCGCAGGAATCATCGAAGCAGCCCGTAGAAGAACCCGCAGCACAATCGTTGACTAGCCGTTTCCGGAACTGGCGACGTGACCGGCCGTTTATGGGCGGGTTGTTTCTGATTTTGTCGGGCATCATCATCTTGGCGCCAGCGTATTTGTCCTTTCAGGTGCAGGATCTGCTCGTCGTTGTCTCCGCTATGTCAGGTGTATCGACGCTGCTGATCGGCGTGGTACTCATCATGTCGGGCATCGGTGTCTGGGTCCGTCCAGATTTATCTGTTTTCGCGGGAATTCTGGCGTTGGTATTGGCCGTTGTTTCCTTGCCTGCCTCAAATTTCGGCGGTTTCATCATCGGTGCCCTGTGCGGCATCATTGGTGGTTCTTTGTTGATTGCCTGGGATAGCCGTGATCGCGCCGAAGTGAAGGAGCAAGCTCGGTCGAAAAAGCGTGCCAAAAGGCTAGGATCCAACAAAACAGGCGCCAAAAAACCAGGCGCTGAAAAGCACAGTGATCAGGACCTAGCCGTTGAGTCTGCTGCGGAATCGGAGGTTGCGGATGAAGCGAACTCAGCTGCACAAGCCGCGGATGATTCTCCATCGCAACATGGCGTACCCACAGAACATAGCCCAGCAGAAGACAACCCCGCAGAAGACAGCCCCGCAGGACGCAGCGTCACAGAGCACAGCGTCACAGAGCACAGCGTCGTCAAGCGCAAAAAGCAGCGCAAAAACCAGAACACTGTCACATTGGAGGAGCTGCTCGGTAACTCGTCGACGACGAAGTCCGTGTTAGCGATTGTGCTTGCGCTTTCTGCGACTACCGCGGTGATGACTGCTCCACAGCCCCACGCTGAAGCACAAGTGGAGCCGGTAGCGCCCAGCATCGTTGGCATCACGCAGCCAGTGACTGCCGATGAGGTCAAGGTCGTCGGCAATGCCAAGGTTGCGATTGTCACGGTAGAAACTCAACAAGGCCCACAGAAAATGATTGAGCTCAGTGGAAACACGGTAACTGTCGACAACATCGCATTCGAGCTACCAGGACAAAACGGGGCGATTTCGGCATTGACCTCTGGTCCGGGGACCAAGGCTACTTTGACCGGAAGACCAGCGGTATTGCGCACACGCACGCTGAATGCAACCCCAGCAGTAGCAGGTGTGAATACGATTCCCGTCGAACTTGATGCAGCGGGAAACATCGATGAACTCACCGATCAGCTGGTCGCAGCTGGTTTGCACGAACTATCCGTTCCCGATGCAGTGATGTCCCACATTGCATTGCGTGATGTCTCGCTGGATGCATTGTCCGTCGATGGTGACGTGCTGGATGCACCGAATCTGAGTGTGCACGCCCGATAACAAAGTCCCACACAAACAGCTAGTCCAACGACATTACTGAATTCGCTAAATTAAGGAGCCTGGTATGGCTATGAAACCCTATCGAAAGCCGACGGTATGTGTCGTCGGTGCAGGTGCAGCGGGAGTCGCAGCTGCAGCTGAATGCGCATTAATTGGTTTTGACACCGTCCTTGTAGACGAAAAGGACAAAGTCGGCGGTAAATATGCCGGCCCTCGTCCAGCCGATCGGCCGAAGAAATTCGGTTTCCGCAAAGGCAATTTGAAACATTCCAAATACAAGGGCTCTGCCGCATCTGCGTGCGCACATATCAAAGCTGCGTTGGATTATTCCCCAGCACGGTTGCGGCTGCAGACGCGAGCAGATAGCGCAGCTTTCGATAAAGAGACTGCACAATGGCACATCGGCGTATCGGATGCGAACACCGGTGAATCGGCGAACGAGCTTATCAAGGCAGATGTGCTTATTCTCGCCACCGGTACCAGCAGCTTAGATGAGATCCGTGGCCCACACGGGCGTGAGATTGATGTCGCCGGGTTGCACCGCCATCTGGACATCGTTCCGATCGGGGCACCGAACATGCTGCTCATGGATGCTCCGGAACCTGCGGTAGAAGGGTTTTTCAGTCATCCACTCGACCTCATCGAGGCAAAAGCAAATCATGCCCAACATTGGGTTCGTCGTCTTGAGGTGAAAGGGCCTGGCCAGCTCGCCGTCAACCGATCGTATTGGAAGACCGCTGCGCCGGAACGAAAGAAACTGATTAGCCAATTGCGCGACTTCATGGAATCCGCGCACACGCACACTCCACTCACAGAAAGCTAGATTCTTATGACTACCAGTATGAGTCCACGCGATCATATGACCGATAGTGAATCGAACCAATACCTGGCATCGGGAGAACCTACAGCACAACTTCCGGAGTTAGGGCCAGACTCTATTTTGTGGCAACGCTTTGGCGATTGGCGTTCCTTGTTCGCAGCGCTGTATGCCGGTGTGTTGCAGACTACGCACAAAGACATCAGCCGTTCCCTGGTGGAACACTCGAATTTCTTCGACAATGAAGTCGCCCGTTTGGTCCGTTCCGCCTTCCCGATCATTCGCACGGTGTATGAAGGCGAAGAATACGGTGCCATGATCCGCGATTTCCACCGCAATGTGAAGGGCACCCATGAGGACGGCACGCGCTACCACTCGATGAACCCGGACGCTTATTACTGGGCACATGCGACTTTCGCGATGATGCCCTTCGTCCTTGCTGGAAACTTCTCGCCGAAACTGAGCAAGCAAGAAAAAGAGCAGCTATTCCTGGAATGTCGCAAGTGGTACTCGTACTACGGTGTCGCAGAACCCAAGAATGCTCCGACTAATTACGACGAATTCGAGGCTTATGTCAATGATTTCATTGATAACAAGCTGCAGAAGACAGAAACGATTGAGCGCTCGCGCATCGTTCGCGTCCTCGACATTGATCCGCCACACCCTGCGATCCCGGCAAAGCTGTGGGCGCCGTTATCGCCGGTGGTGGCTCGTCTCCTCATCTGGGTATCTACCGGACTGGTCCCAGAAAACCTCCGAGACAAACTTGGTTGGACGTGGACGAAGAAAGATCAACGACGGTTCTTCTTGTTCTCTCGGACCGTACGCGGAATCTTTGCGGTGCTGCCGCGCAAGCTGCGGATGGTCCCGATCGCCGATAACGCATTTAAACGCGCAGGAGCATAGCTAGCTCACGGCGCGGTGGCAGGACGTTAGTTAACGTCGTGCCACGATAGCCAGAAAGGGCCACGGTGTCAGGATGAATGACACCGTGGCCCTTTTTCGTCTGCACCTACTAGCGGGGATACGCAGTGCTAGCAGCGCCGGAAGCCCCCTCCGGCAGCACCGGAGGGGGCTTTACTGTAACTGCCTACGGCAGGAATTTCAGCTTCTTACCCCACAGCATGGCGTTTGCCATGAGGGTGCCGTAGGTCTTGCGGGGTAATGATGCTGGGCCGCGCATCGAAATGCCGCGTTGTTCGGCAACGTTGCGGGGCTCGGTGTATTTCAGCATTCCTTCATCGCCGTGACGGCGGGCGACGCCGGAGTCTTTCATGCCACCCAACGGGCTGGCAACAGTAGCCCAGGTGGCGGTGTAACCATCGTTGATGCCGACCCCACCCGCGAGCAGCTTGCCAGCGGCTTTCCATCCGGTTTCGGATTCTGCAAACACCGCCGCGTTCAAGCCATAGGAAGTGTCGTTGGCCTTGGCGATTGCTTCGTCAAGGTTTGCGACTTTTTCGATGAATACCACCGGGCCGAATACTTCGTCGCAGTAAAGATCAGCGTCGTTAGGGACGTCGACAAGCACGGTAGGTTCGAAGAAAAAGCGTCCGAGTTCTGGACGTGTGCGTCCGCCGGCCAGCACACGAGCGCCCTTTTCTTTAGCGTTTTCCACAAAGGTCTCGACGGTCTCGAGCTGGTCGGCGTTAATCAGCGACCCCATGTCAGCATCCCAGTCGAAGCCGGAAGCTAGGCGCATATTATTGACTGCGGTGCCAAAGCGCGAGACGAATTCGTCGTAGATGGCTTCTTCGACATAGATGCGTTCGATCGAGACACACAGCTGGCCGCTGTTGGAAAAGCAGGCAGAAATGGCTTCGCGGATCGAGCGGTCTAGATCGGCATCGGCAGAGATCAACAATGGGTTTTTGCCGCCCAGTTCAGCGGAAAACCCGATCAATCGCTCGCCGGCGGTCTTACCCAGGACCCGTCCAGTGGCGGTCGAACCGGTAAACATCAGGTAGTCGCAGTTGTTGGCGATAGCACTGCCGACAACGCGGCCGGATCCCGTCACTACCTGCATGAGGTCGCGTGGCAAGCCGGATTCATACAGCAGCCGCAAAACGGAAAGCAAGGAGAATGGAGTCTGGGAGTCGGGCTTGGCCACCACGGCATTACCCGCCAACAAGGCCGGAATAGCATCGGAAATTCCAAGGGCAAGCGGGTAATTCCACGGGCTGATCTGGCCGACCACGCCTTTCGGGGTGCGCTGGAGCTTAGAGCGAGTCAGGCCTGGAATTGCGCCAGGCATAGGTTTTTCCTTGAGCAATCGGGGAGCAGCGTTTGCATAAAAGCGGGCATTGCTGACGACGTCAAGAACCTCATCGAGTGCAGAAAGACGGTTTTTCCCAGTCTCCATTTGCACGATATCGACTAAGAGCTCCCGGTTTTTGAGCACGCGATCGTGGAAGTCGCGGAAGATCTGTTGCCGAGTCTTGATGGGGGTTTCTGCCCAGCGTTGTTGTGCTTGGCGGGCGCGACCGAATGCGAAATCAACAACTTCTTCATCGCCGACATAGACGTGTGCGAACGGTTCATCCAAAAATGGGGAAGCGATGTCTTGGCGCTCTTCGTTTTCGTGGAACCGACCGACCACGTTGGCTGTCATTACGAGGTAAGCAGACAGGAGGTCTTCGGGTAAGGGTGCGACTTTGATGCGAGGTGCCATGAGGAAAACTTTCTGTATGTAGGTTCTGTGCTGCTGGAGTATTGGAGAGTTGAAAGACGAAAAGCGGCCCGGGCAGTTTCACACTACGACCGGGCCGCCACGGTTACGGCGTCGGTGATTTGTTGGCCGAATACACCGTTGTCTTAATTGTCCTGTCTTAATTATCCGAATGAGCCGACGGGCTTGAGCTGATCATTTTCGTCAAACATTTCGTGCTTGATCATCTCGTCACGGCCTGGGTTCATGTAGCGCTTCGATAGTGGTAGCTTCGGGTAAACTTTACGGATGAACTTGCTGATGCGGTCGAAGCGCTTTTGGTCTTTCTTGGTCCAAGAAATTTGCAAAATGTCGCGCTGCGATTGTTCCAGGGTGCCGACGGTGAGCCAGATCATGCTGCGCATGATTGGTTTCCATATGATCTTCCAGACACGCGGGGAAACGCCATCCGGAGCCTTAATTGGTTCGACACGAGCGGTGCGCAGAGCGAAGTCGACGGTGTCGTTGCGCTCGAGGACAGTGGCGGTCATTTCGTCGATGTAGTCGATCAATTCTTGGTAAGTGTCGAATACTGGACGGTTGGACACGCCGTACTTTTCCCACCAGGTTACGCCTTCTTGGACGATTTGCTCGCGCTCTTCTGGCGTGAATGGTTCGCCGAACAGGTCCTGGGTACGAATCACGCGGTACACGAAGGTTGCGTGCGCCCACCAGTAGGTATCTGGGTTCAACGAGTGGTAACGCTGGCCGTCGCGCAACTTGCCGCGAATGTTGACGTGGTAGTCGCGGATCTTCTTCGACAGCTCGTCGGAAGGGGTGTACATCGACTCGATGATCTGTGGAGTCGAACGTTCCAGGCGAGCGAAAGGCTCTTCGAAGAACTTCGAGTGGTCCAGCAGTGCCTGGCCAATCGACGGGTGCATATTCTGCAGAATGCCGGTGTAGCCGCGCATCAACTGCAGGCGGCTGTCGGCACCGTAGCGCCACAGCAAGGAATCTTCATCCAGCGGTGCGCGCTTGAGTTCACGGTCCTGCTCTGGGCGTGGCTCACCGTGGGATCCTACTTCGCGCTCTTCGTTCGAGTCTGGTGGAAATTGCTCTTCCGTTGCGGCCTTGTGATCAACTGGAGAAGAAGTCATGGGGTTTTCCTTTCTGTCGTTAAAGGTGCATGCTAGTGATGCAGATTACTGTGTACAATTTATTGCGACGCAATTCGCACTTGGTTGTGCAGCGTTGACAAAACTGCTGCCCATCCCAGGCAACAAGTGACAAAATATGGTCATTTGCAGGCAGAATTACAGAACGCTTATTTGCCTGTGTCAGCCGAGTTGTCTGACGCCCAAAGGCGTCTGTGCAGTAGGCGAGCAAGCAGCGGTGAGCAGCTGGGCTAGAGCTGGGCTAGAAATGCAGTGAATGCTCACCCACACTATTCAAGGTCACAACGAGAGAGATTTAACACGATGCTGTCACTTCCCGGAGCCATTGGTGTCGGCGCGATCGTGCCTGTGCAAACAGCGATTAATACTCGACTGCGCACCGACGTCCGCGATCCCGTCGTCACGGCGTTGTATTCCTTTTTAATCGGCACCGGAGTGTTGTTGCCTATCGCGTGGCTGCTGACGGGCCAACCACTTCCGGATTTTTCTTTGCTTGCCGACGCCCCAGCGTGGGCTTTTATTGGCGGACCGCTCGGGGTGCTGTTCATCGTGGGCAATATCTTGCTGTTTCCGCAGATTGGTAGCGTGCACACCGTTATCATGCCGATTGTCGGGCAAATGTTGATGGGCCTGCTCGTCGACCACTTCGGCCTGTTTGGCTACGACGTCTTGCCGATTTCGCCGTTGCGCTTGTTGGGCGCAGTGATCGTATTCGTCTCGACTGCCATTGTGCTCGATATCGGGCGGGGGCGTTTGTGGGAAGGAAACGCGCAAGGCGTATCCGCGATCGCGTGGCGCGGATTTGGTGTTGCTATCGGCATGGGCTCAGCAACCCAAACTGCAGTCAACGGCAGGCTGGGTGCTGTGATTGAATCGCCGGTCCATGCTGGCTTGATTTCCCTGGCGATCGGCGTCGCGGTGCTTTTCGTGCTCAGCCTGGTATTGCCGGGGCGCGCCCGCGTGTTCCGTCCGATTCCGCTTGGGCCGTGGTGGAAATGGCTCGGTGGTGTGCTTGGTGCCTTCTTCGTCGTCGGTGGGGCTTTGTTTGCGCCAATATTGGGCACCGGGCTGATGGTGATCGCTGCACTGTCGGGCACCATTACGGCCGGCCAGCTGCTGGAATCGCGTGGTTGGATTGGCGCGACAAAACGCCCACTGACCATTCGGCGGGTCAGTGGGCTACTAGGAATTTTTCTTGGGGTGGCTTTGGTGCGCTTGGTTTAGGCTCGCGCCGTCAACCGTGCCGCGGTTAGGCTTTCTCGATTACCGCGGCCAGCCCTTGTCCACCGCCAATGCACATCGTGACCAATCCACGATGCGCGCCCGTGCGCTGCATCGAATGCGCTGCGGTCACCATCATGCGCGCTCCGGTGGCCCCAACGGGGTGGCCGAGCGAGATTCCGGAACCGGATGGGTTCAGGCGTGGATCGTCGGCGGCAATGCCCCATTCCTGCAAACATGCCAAAGCCTGGGCCGCGAATGCCTCGTTCAGCTCGATCAGGTCGATATCGGTGAAATCGAGTTGCAGGCGGGAAAACAGCTTGTCGACGGCTGCAACCGGTCCGATTCCCATCGTTTCCGGGGCCACACCAGCGACCGCCCAGCCAACGAGCTTGACGGCGGGGGTAAGACCGAGCTTTTTCGCGTTTTCTTCTGTGGTTACGATGACCGCCGCAGCGCCGTCGTTTTGGCCGGAGGCATTGCCCGCGGTCACGGTGGCTTCGTCGTCAAGCTTGCTGCGCACAGCGCGCAGTTTCTGCAAAGATTCGACGCTGGTTTCCGGGCGGATGTGTTCATCCTTGTCGACGATGATGTCCTCGCCTTTGCGCTGCGGGATGCGCACGGGGACGATCTCGGCGTCAAAAAATCCTTCTTGCTGGGCACGTGCGGCACGCTGGTGTGAGCTGACGGCGAATTCGTCTTGTGGCGTGCGCGGGATGGAATAATCGCGTCGCAAATTTTCCGCAGTTTCGATCATTCCGCCGGGGATGGGGTGGTTTTTTCCACCGGCTTTTTCGCGCCCTTGTGCCAACCTGTCGTGCAGTTCCATCGATCCACCTTTGACTCCCCAGCGGATGGAGCCATCGACGGCATATTCGGTCTGCGACATGGATTCGGCACCGCCAGCGATGATCAGGTCAGCGGCTCCGGCGATAATGTGTGCAGCGGCGGTGGTGATGGCCTGCAGGCCGGATCCACAGCGGCGGTCTAATTGCATGCCGGGAACGTGCTCGCCTAAACCGGCATCGAGTGCGACGATGCGCCCGAGTGCCGGTGCTGCGCTGCTGGGCGAGGCCTGTCCAAGAATGAGGTCGTCGATATTGGCCGGGTCGAGTCCGGAGTCTTCCATCACGGCTTTTACCGCCGTGGTGGCGAGGTCTTGCACCGGCACCGATTTCAGTGCGCCGCCATAACGGCCCACCGGGGTGCGTTTCGGGTGACAGATCACGATGGTTGGGGTGGTGTTCTGGGATTCCTGCTGGGTGCTCATGAGCAGTTCCTTTCTGGCTGGTGGGGAAGTAGCTGGTGGGGAAATAGTAGGTGGCTGGTAGCTGTGGGGCGTTAAAAGCGTTGCGAGGCCTGCACGTCCGCGGAGATCTCTTCGCAACTGTCCAACAGAGCAGGTAACAGTGTTTCGTGCAACGAGCGCTCGTCGTGATTGGCAATCTGGGTGGAGACGTTGACGGCGCCGATCACGGTGCCGTGCGCGTCATGGATCGGTGCTGCGAGTGAGCGCAATCCGATATCGAGCTCTTGGTCGACAATGCACCAGCCTTCGTTGCGCACGGTTGTTAACTCTGCGCGCAGCTGTGCCACATCGGTGATGGTGTGCTCGGTCAGCGGTGTCAACGTCGTTTCGCGGAAATAGCGATCGAGCTGGGGGCGTGGCAGGTGTGCAAGCAGCACGCGGCCCATCGAGGTGGCATAGGCCGGGAACCGGGTGCCGATGGTGATGTTTGCACTCATGATGCGTCGCACCGAGGCGCGGGCGACGTAGACAATATCGGAGCCTTCCAGGACGCTGAGCGAGCAGGATTCGTCGATGGTTCGCGATAGTGCCTCCAGATGGGGCTGGGCGAGTGCGGGAAGCCCCTGGCTGGAAAGGTAGGCGTAGCCCAGCTCCAGAATTTTTGGGCTCAGCCAGAATTCTGTTCCGTCGGTGTCGGCGTAGCCGCAGGCGATCAGCGTGTGTAGCGAACGCCGTACGGTAGCGCGTGCGAGTTCGGTGTGCGCTGCGACCTGCGACAACGTTTGCCTCGGGCACTCGGCACTGAAGGATCGAATGACTGCGAGCCCTCGAGTAAGCGATTGCACGGTTTGCGATTCTGGCATCGCGGTGTCCTTTCCATCTGTGCACTCTGATCGGGCAAGGTGCGTCTGCTCGAGATTTTAACGCACAGACACGTCCGTTCACCATGTGAACACTTGTGCACACAGTGAACTGTAGTTAGACTATCGAAGTATGTTAGATAAGTCATATAATTCAGCCGCTGACGCAGTGGCCGATATCCCCGATGGCGCATCAATCGCCGTCGGGGGCTTCGGTTTGGTGGGCATTCCCGCCGTCCTGATCGAATCACTGCGGGAACAAGGCGCTACAGACCTGACCATCATTTCCAACAACCTCGGCACCGACGGCTTCGGGCTGGGACTCCTGCTTGCCGATCGGCGCATCTCCCGTTCCATCGGCTCCTATCTAGGAACCAATAAGGAATATGCGCGGCAATACCTCGCCGGCGAGTTAGCCGTCGAATTCACCCCGCAGGGAACCTTGGCAGAGCGCCTGCGCGCCGGGGGTGCGGGGATTCCAGCGTTTTATACCAAGGCTGGGGTCGGCACCCAACTCGCCAGCGGCGGCATTCCGGCGCGCTATAACCCGGACGGCACCGTGGCAGAATATTCACCAGAAAAAGAGGTGCGTGAGTTTAACGGCGAGGATTACGTACTCGAAGAGGGGATTCGCGCGGACTACGCTCTCGTGCACGCGGCAGTAGCAGACCGCTACGGCAACGTTGTGTTCCGTAAGACCGCACAAAACTTCAACCCGGATGCTGCGATGTCGGGCAAAATCACGATCGTGCAAGCCGAAAAACTTGTCGACGCTATTGAACCGGCAGATGTCACTTTGCCGGGGATCTACGTGGACCGGGTGGTGGAAGTCGGACCGCAAGAAACCGGCATTGAATTTAGGACGGTGAGTGAATAATGGCGTGGACGAAACATGAAATGGCAGCACGCGCGGCGCAAGAACTCCGTGATGGAGACTATGTCAATCTCGGTATTGGCATGCCGACGTTGATTCCGGGCTATCTACCACAGGGTCGCCAGGTCGTGTTGCACTCGGAAAATGGCATCCTGGGCGTCGGGCCGTACCCGACGGAAAACAACGTTGACCCGGAAATGATTAACGCAGGCAAAGAGACGATCACAGTAGCCGAAGGCGGTTCGTTTTTTTCGTCATCACAATCGTTTGGCATGATCCGTTCACGTTCGGTCGATGTGGCCGTTCTCGGCGCAATGGAGATTTCCCAGTACGGCGATCTGGCCAACTGGATGATCCCGGGCAAAATGGTCAAAGGGATGGGCGGTGCGATGGATCTGGTGCATGGCGCCAAAGAGATCATCGTGATGACTAGCCATCAGACCAAAGAAGGCAATTCGAAGATTCGCTCAGAGTGCAGTCTGCCGCTTACCGGCGCCAAGTGTGTCGACCTTATTGTCACTGATCTAGCAGTTTTCCGCGTTCATGCCGAGGAGGGATTGACGTTGGTGGAAATCGCAGACGGGGAAACCCTGGAGACCGTCCGTGCGGCGACTGAGGCTCCATTCGGCATCGCCGATGAATTGGCACATTAAGCTACCACGGGCTTGACTAGCTTGGCAGGCTAACAATCTTGGCAGGCTAGCAATACGCCGCCGAGCGATAGCTCGAGCGAAGACCCGCGACCACCAGGTCGCGGGTCTTCGCTGTGGCCGGCTAGCCAGGGAGGTTTAGACCGAGGTTTAGACCTGGTGCAGGTTTACACCCTTGGTTTCTGGCAACAGCTTCATGCTAATCAGCGTCAGCAGTGCCATTGCGATGACGTAGAGGCTGGACGCCCACGCCATATCGTGTGCAACGAACAATTGGAAAACATATGGAGCACTGCCACCGAATACGGCGACCGACAGCGAGTACGCTAAGCCGATGCCCTTGGTGCGGTGTTCGGTAGGGAAGACCTCAGCCATGATTGGGGCCAGCAAGGCGCCACCTGCGGCGACTACGATCAGCGAGACACCGGATGCAATCAGCAATGACACAGGCTGGTCGTTGATGATGTTCATCATCGGTAACTGGGTGGCGGCCAGAGCAACAGCGAAGATATAGATGACTGGTTTGCGGCCAATCTTGTCGGACAATTTACCCCACAGCGGCAGGGCGATTAGTGCGAGAGATTGTGCGACCACGGTGACCCAGTATGCACCTTGTGGTGCCATTCCTTGTTGCGAAATGGCATACGTCGAGATGTAGGACGACCACGTGTAGTGCGATGCGGTCACGCCGGAGACCATTCCGATGATCAGCAGAATCGAGACCCATACTGGACGCTTGGTGCGATCTTTCGTGATGATCTCACCTTCCGAGTCATGGACAATTCGGGTCGTGCTATTCGCGGTTTCGTCGGCAGAAGGCAGCTTGGCGGTGGGTTCTTCTACCGCCTGGAAAGCCTCCGATTCTTGCATGCTGCGACGCATAATCATGGCGATGAGAGCGGCAACGGCACCGAGCAAGAATGGAATGCGCCATCCCCAACTGCCGACTTGTTCGTCGGTTAAGACGGTCGTGATGACGCCACCGATCGTGTAAGCGATGACCGAGCCACCGAAAATCGCGGCGTAGACCAATGAGCCCCACATACCGCGTTTGTGTGGCGGTGCGATTTCGGGAATATACGAGTTTGCGGTGGCGGACTCTCCACCATGGGCGAAGCCCTGGATCACGCGGATGAACAGCAGCCCCAGCGATGCCCAGACACCGATGGATTCATAGGTCGGCATGATACCGATGACGACGGAAGCCGTTGCCATCATTATGATCGTCGTCATCAAGACATTTTTGCGACCTTTTTTATCGGCGATGATGCCGAATACGATGCCGCCGAGTGGGCGTGCCAGAAAGCCAATCGCGAATACGCCGAATGTAGCGAGCAGGGCAGAGGCTGGGTCTGTTTGGTCGAACATCGCCGCGGCAATGAAGGGGGCGAACACGGCGTAGGAGCTCCACTCGAACCATTCGAGTAGCTGACCCACGACGCTGGCAGCGAGTGACTTTCTATCTGCGGGTTTGTGCTGCTCCTCGCTGCCATTACTGGCACCGTCATTTTTGGCAACTTTTGTCGTCATTACCCCTCCTACTGTGGCGGTGTCGATGGTGATAGTCACGGTGAATTGTGATCTAAATCGCCTATAAAGCTAACACGCTGTTCGTCTTTGAAAATTCGTCGAAAATTGCCGTTTTTCGGGCTTTTCGGTTCACAGTTCATGGTTGCGGGGCCATAAAAATCCTTTTGAGCTGCAGGTTTAACTTCCTTCGTCGGTGTTCTTTCTCTCGTGGGATGAAAATCTTGCGTGTGTTCGCTTATTGAACGATCGTTCACTAGGCGCCCCAAATGGGGGTGGAGGGGTGGGGTGGAGTCTGTGTTCTGGTGGTTGTCGTGGGGTGATTTTTCGATTTAAAACTAGCCGATGACAGGCGTGTTTGTTTTGTATGCACAAAAAGTTTGCTGGCTTTTTACTGCTCTTTGGCGCGGTGTTTTTTCGCTGGGCTGGGTAGCATGAAGACATCAAATAAGTGAACCCCGTCACTAAATTGAGTTTTGTAGTTGGCCTCTCACTCGCGTGATTCACGAGTAGAGAAATATTCCGTAGGAGGACATATGAATGGTTTGAGTCCCGAAGAACTCAGCACAGAGACCATTGCAGAAATCCTGGCTGCCGGTGGGCGTGAAGAGGGGTGCCGTGGCGAAATCAAAATCGTTGATACCACGCTGCGCGATGCTCACCAGTCCATCTGGGCAACCCGCATGACCACCGAGCACATCATGTCGATGATCGAAGATCTTGACCAAACCGGTTTTGAGCACATCGATTTGGTCGCTCCAATTCAATTCGACGTTTCGGTTCGCTATTTGCAGCAAGACCCGTGGGAACGCGTACGCAAAGTTCACGAGGCCGCACCAAACTCTAAGTTCCGTGCGCTGATCCGTTCTAAGAACCTAGCTTCGTTTGACTTTCTGCCTGACGACGTCATCCGCGGCTGGGTAGAACGCCTGTATGCCAACGGCTTCCGGGTTATCGGTGCTTTCGATGGCCTGAACGATATCGACAACATCGTTGACGGCTTGGTGCTGGCCAAAGAACTCGGCGCCGAGACTTTCGGTTGCTTGTCGTACTGTCTTTCGCCAGTGCACACCGATGAGCTCTACGTCGAAAAGGCCAAAGAACTCGTCGAGCGTGCCGATGTCGACCGCATCATGCTGAAAGACGCCGGCGGGTTGTTGACCCCAGATCGTATCAAAACCATTATTCCTGCGATTCGTGAGGCCATCGGCGATCGCATTCTCGAAGTTCACACTCACAGTCTCACCGGATTGTCGCCGCTGGTTTATCTTTTCGCTGCCGAGCTTGGTGTCGACGCGATCCACACCTCGACGGAACCGTTGTCGGATGGTCCAGGCCAGCCATCAACGCAGCGCCTGGTTCGTGACTTGCGTGCTCTGGGCTATACGGTCAACATCGATGACGAGCGCCTTGAGCGTGTGAGCAATCGTCTGCAAGAAATTGCAGAGAACGAAGACAAGCCATTGGGTGAGCCACGCGCCTACGGCGGGTTGCACTATATGCACCAGCTGCCCGGCGGCATGCTCACGAACTTCCAGTCGCAGTTGGAGACCGCCGGATTGGGTGACCGTTTCGAAGAACTGCTCTACGAGACCGCTCGGGTGCGCGAAGAGCTCGCATACCCGATTATGATCACGCCATTTGCACAGTTTGTCGGCACGCAGGCCGTGATGAATGTTATGTCGGGAGAGCGTTATAGCGTTGTCCCAAATGAGGTCAAGAAATACGCCTTGGAATACTACGGCGAGCTACTCGCGCCGATCGAACCAAGTGCGCGAGAAAAGATTCTGGCCAACGGTTCTTCGGAGATTTCTGAACAGCGCCCAGAACTGGAACCAATGCTTCCTGGGCTGAAAGAGCGTCACCCAGATGAAGACCTCGACACGATCTTGCTGCGAGCGATGTTTGCCGGCGGCCAAGTCGATGCGATGAAGAAAGCCGTAGCCGAAGGCACGGGTGGCGATGTAGAAGCAGCCGGAGCACTGACCGCTTTGATCAAGGCCATCTATGATTCCGCAGATTCTGGACAATTCCACATTTCTGCGCCAGAACTCGACATCAACCTGACAAAGAAAGCGAAGTAATTCACGCCATGACTGACAACACCAGCCTCAACGAACTTAAGTCCCTGCTGAAGTGGGTCAACCTCAACGAGGACATCGAAGAACTCTCCGTAAGTTACGGCGATATTCAGATCGCCATGTCACGCACCCCGGGTGGACTCAACACCGCTCCTGCGGCCCAAGCCCCGGCGGCACCGGCACAAGCTCCATCCCAGCCAGCACCATCGGCAGAAGCGTCAGCCGAAAAGCCTGCTGCCCCTGCCGAGGCTGCCGAGCAGAAACCAGCGGAAGAGCCTGCTCCACAGGCTTCTGCCGGCGATGCCGGACAAAGTAGCGGAGAAACCGTGAAATCTCCGATGGTGGGAACCTTCTATGCAGCGCCAAAACCAGGTGCGCCAGCATTCGTCGAAGTCGGCGACGAGGTGGAAGAAGGCCAAGTACTGTGCATCGTCGAAGTGATGAAGCTGATGAACAACATCGAATCCAAGGTTGCGGGAACCGTGAAAGAAATCCTTGTCAGCAATGAAGACGCTGTCGAGCACGGCCAGCCATTGATGGTCATCGAACCGAAGTAACCTGCGAGGTCTGTTCCTAATGAGCAAATTACTAAACAGCGTGTTAATCGCTAACCGCGGCGAGATCGCACTGCGGATTATTCGCGCTTGCCGGGAGCTCGGAATCAAATCGATCCTGGCATATTCCGAAGGCGACAAAGATTCTTTGCCGGTCAAACTCGCAGATCAAGCAGTCTGCATTGGGCCAGCGAACGCGGCGAAAAGCTACAACAACCCTGAACTGATCATGTCAGCGGCAATGGCTTTCGGTGCAGACGCGATTCACCCGGGATATGGCTTCTTGTCTGAAAAGGCTGATTTCGTCGACATGGTCGAGGAAGAAGAAATTGGTTTTGTCGGGCCGAAGGCCGACCACATCCGCTTGATGGGTGACAAGATTGCGGCGAAAAAGGTTGCGCGCAAAGCCGGCGTACCTACGGTGCCTGGTTCTGACGGTCTGGTTAGTGATGCAGATGAAGCATTCAAAATTGCTAAAGAGGCCGGATTTCCACTGTTGATCAAAGCCGCCGCCGGTGGTGGCGGCCGTGGTATGCGCGTGGTGGAATCGGAAGAAACGCTCGCGAAAGACTTGGATGAAATCATGTCCGAGGCAGAAACGGCGTTCAACGACCCGTCGGTGTATATCGAACGTTATCTGACAGATATTCGCCACATCGAGATCCAGGTGCTTGCCGACGGTGAAAATGCCGTCGCACTGGGTGAGCGAGACTGTACCTCGCAGCGCCGTAATCAAAAGCTGATCGAAGAAGCCCCATCACCTGCAATCGATGCAGAATTGCGTGCCGGCCTAGAACAGGCAGCGATCAATCTGTGTAAAGAAGTCGGTTACAAAAACGCCGGTACTGTGGAATTTGTTTTTGATAACACCGAAGACAAGTACTACTTCATCGAGATGAATACCCGTATTCAGGTCGAACACCCAGTGACCGAGATGGTCACCGGAGTCGACTTGATCAAAGAACAGTTGCGCATTGCTTCTGGCCTGCCTCTGAGCATTACCCAGGAAGATGTGCAGATCAAAGGCCATTCGATCGAGTGCCGTATTAACGCCGAAGATCCGAACGAGAACTTTGCGCCACGTCCCGGGAAGATCACGCAGTTCCGCACTCCGGGTGGATTCGGTGTTCGCATGGATACTCACATTGAAAGCGGATACACGATTCCGCCGTTCTATGACTCGATGGTGGGTAAGTTGATCGTCTGGGCAGAAGACCGGGATGAAGCGATCGCGCGGATGCTGCGATCTATCGACGAGCTCGTTACAGAAGGTGTGGTGACCACCGCGCCATTCCAGGCGATGCTGTTGGATAGCGATAAATTCCGTTCGGGAGATTTCAACACCGGCTACGTCGCAAAGCTCCTCGAAGGTTAATCGGTGTTGTGAGAGGGTGGAAACCATGAATGTTCGTGTATCCGAGATCACGCAGTGTACCTCGACGATCAAAGCATTCACCTTGGAGCCGGAACGCGAGACAACGTTGCCGGATTTCAGCTCGGGTGCGCACATCGATGTGCACTTACCCGGTGGCTATATGCGGCAATTCTCTCTGTACCGGCTGCCCTCTGATGTGGACCACGATCGCTACCGCATAGCGGTGAAACGTGAGCCCGACTCACGTGGTGGATCCATTGCCGCTCATGAACTGGAAGTAGGCGCAAGTCTCGAGATTTCTGAGCCTCGCAATAATTTCCCAGTGATTAGGGGAGCGCAGCGCCATGTACTGCTGGCGGCTGGGGTCGGTATCACTCCGATTTTCGAGCATGCGCGTCGACTCCACGACAAAGGTGCGGACTTTCAGGTGCTGTATGTTGCGAAGTCGGCAGAAGAAGCTGCGCTGGCAGACGAGCTCAAACAGATGTGCCCGGACAACGTGGAATTCGTCTTCGGTGAAAACCGAAGAGCGGACCACACAGCGATGATTCGCGAAGTTATTGCTGGTCCGGAACCAGAACAACGCAGCGGAGGCCTACTTAAGCGAACGGCGCGCAAAGTGCTGGGCAAGCAAGATCCTGCTCGATTCCACGGTGTGCACGTCTACATGTGTGGGCCGGTAGGTTTTATGGATTCTGCTCGTGCCGTTGCGCGGGAATTTGTGCCGGATACCCGGATTCATAACGAAAACTTCCATCCGCGGACATCTGCCCACCAGGAAGGTGACGAACCCTTCGACGTAGAAATCGAAGGCCAGCAGTTCACCATTGGTGCTCGCGAAACCATTGCCGAAGTCTTGGATGATCATGACGTACCGGTGTATACCTCGTGCGAAGAAGGAACCTGTGGTACCTGCCAGATGATGGTGGTCGAAGGCGAGCCCGACCATCGCGATTCAGTTTTTAGCGCAGAGCAACATCAAGCCGGACGCATTGCCACCTGTGTGTCGCGGGCGAATGGCGATAAGCTCGTCTTGCGTCGCTGTAAATCCGACGATTAGCGCGGAGGGGCCGCCGCGATAAGAAACGACAGCAGCCCAAGCCAGGGCTCAGCCGTCGGCGGCTGCGAGCTTCACACAACTGTTTTCCACACGCTTCTGTAGCAGTTGCACAAGTACGTCAGTGCAACTGTTCAACCCAGCCAAATAACAAGTTTTTCACTTCAAATCAATATAGTTTTGTGTGATTCAAGTTATATACTGATCTCAATGTAACTAAGGACATAAATTTCTGAGAGGAGATCACAATGTCCAGCCCAACCATTAAACAAAACGATGGCCAGAACACTACCCAAGCTGTGCAGACAGTTGGGGGACTGGAAATCCTGACACGGTCGGAAAATCCGTACGAAGACTACCGGTATTTCTATCGCGACGGTATGCCACTGCGTCCGGCACCAGAACGCCGGACCCCGAAACCGTCCTGGTCGACGCTGCGCCACAACATCTTCGACAAGTGGCACTACGTCCGCGACGAGTGGACCTACGACTCGCTACAGACGAGGTTGCTGGATGATCACATGTGGCAAACCGACGAGCAAGGTAATGCACTCGCGGAAATGTTCAAACGAGTGGGCGCGAAAAAGGGACGCGCTGATTTCGAAACGGCGTTAAACCAGGGAATTGAAACCCTGAATGATCCGGAACCAGAGTTGGTTGAATTCTTCAACCACGTCGATCATTTGCCGGACTGGTTGGACCTCGAGGCAGCCGAGCGCGGTCGCGTCGCCTACTACAACGTGACTCCCTCAGCAGAGCTTTTGTCCATCGCTTTCGCGTATTGGGCCACGGCAATGGAAGATCGCACGTCGGCGGCAACTGGGCAAACCGGCATGTTCGAAAACAAAGCAATGCAGCGGGTTAAAGAAACCGTGCAATTCTTCGTCGACTTGGGCCGCAACGGGGTCTTCGACCGGTATAGCGACGGCTTCAAAGCAGCCGTGCGCGTGCGCGTTGCCCATGCGCAAGCTAACCGTGGTCTGGAACGCTTGTGGGGCAAGGACCACTACAACACCTTTGGTCGGCCGATCGGGTCGAGCTTTTTGGTCTCCGGCGAAGGCTGGTTCGCGCTGATGCCGTTGGCTATTGATGAGTTCTTCGGTCGTCCACACTCCGGGCAAGAATGGGATGACGTCGCGATGTATTGGGCCTATGTCCTCTACGTCATGGGAGCCGAAGATCGCATCATCCCGAAAACCGGCGATGAAATGCGTAAGATGACCGATTACATTTACGCCAACGGCGGTATGTCGAGTGATTATCGCGTGCAGATCGCCACCGCGTTGATGAACGTTTTGGAAGAAATCGATAAAAAGATTCCGTATATCGTGCTTGGCGCGCTCACGCTCATTATTGGCGAAGACGACGTGCGCTTCATGGTCAAAGACACCAAGTGGGAAAACGCCACACTGAAACCCATTGCCGCGGCCTATGCCGCCAAGGCACGTGCTGAGGCGGCCGTCTACCGTGCGAAAGATGCGCTTCCGGGCGCTGCGAAGCGAAAACAGAAGCGTGCCCAGGACGGGCGGCCACCGTGGTGGGACAACTTCGAGCTGGTGCAAAAACACCTCGAGAAAAACAACCTGGACATCAAGGCCGATTATTCCCTGCACGATACATCCGCCGAAGCGCAACGCTAGCCCTTCAGCCTTTCTAAGGAGCCCTTCTCATGACTGAGCCATACAACAACCGTGACCGCTGGCCGGTGATGCGCAACGATCGCCAGGCCTTCGTCGACAAGTTCGGCGCGAAACTCGCCAAGCAATTCCAAGAAGCTTTCTGGAATGCCGACCCGATTGCCGACGCGCTGTTTACCAGCGGGCACTCGGTGCGCGAGATCATGCCGAACCTGCGCGAAGCACTGCAAGCAGGTAATGCCACGGAAAACACGTTCCCAGAAGTCGCCGCGCTTGTCGACGACATGAAACTCGCCCTCGAAGGCTTGGATGCCGAGCGCCTGGAACGTGGACGGCGCGTCTATCTCTCCATCCCTGTGCTTTCGCATGGTTTGGCCCTTGGTCCTGGCTCATTGGTGCACACCTACTCGACGCCCGCGATCGCGAATTTATTGGTTAATTCTGGTGAGCTCACCGATGGTGCCGTCAAGCGCTTGGCTTACACCACGAACTGGACGTATTCGCTCTATCTGCCGGGCGGATTGCAGCCGGGCGGGGAAGGCTTCTTCCACACCGGTATGGTCCGCGCGATGCACGCTCACGTGCGTCGGGTGCACACCTCTCGCGGATTCGATTACAGCGATTGGGGAGCGCCCATCAACGAATTCGACATGCTGCGCACCTGGTTCGATTTCACCACCATCCCGTACCGTGGCCTGCAAAACATGGGCTACACGTTGACGCAGCAAGAACAGCAAGACATCTACTACCTGTGGAAGGTCGCCGGCCGCATGGTGGGCGTTCCAGAGGCTTTGCTGGAAGGCCAAGACGATATCGCATCCTCGCAACATTTGCTGGACGCGGTGCACTTCGTCGACGGCGAACCCAATGAGCACTCGCAGGCGCTTGTCGACGCCTTGCTGGACGGTTTCGTCGTCAATGCTGAGCAAATCACTGGCTTGCCGACGGACTCTCTCGCGCAATGGACTCGCGCGCACGTGAACATAATTCACGGTGATGAGGTCGCGGAGCAGTACGGAATTGCGCGCCAACCAATGCAACAGATTCTCGAGTTTTCGACACCAACTGTGGCCGAAAGATTCGATCTGTTGCGTAAGAATCCGGAAGCTTTGGAGGAGGAAATTGCAAGAAACGAGCAGGTGATCAAGGATATTCTCGATCCGGAAGCAGCGTATCTGAAACAGGACGACGGCGTCGTCGTCAAAGAAGCTGCATAATGGTAGCAGCTACGAACGCCAAAATCTGCGTGTTATGCCCTGAATATTTCGCATGGTGTGAAAATCACATGGTGTTCGGTAGCCTCGGACCAAACTGAACATTAACTGCAAACAACTCTCCGATTTTCCAAAGGAAGTTTTTTTATCATGTCCATTCCATATCGCGTACAAAACCCGGCCACGAACGAGGTCGTCGAATCATTTGATACGGCGACAGACCAGGAAATCCAGGATGTTTTGAGCAAGGCTCATGAGGCATTCCAGACTTGGCGCAACAGCACTTTCGCAGAGCGCGCCAAGATTGTTAACAAGGCTGCGGATTTGCTGCGTGAGCGTAAAACCGAGCTAGCAAAGATCGCTGCAGAAGAAATGGGTAAGCAGATCCCAGAGCTGGAAGGCGAGATTGAATTCTCCGCCAATATTCTGGCGTTTTACGCGGATCGTGCAGAAGAGTACTCCGCTGATATGCCCATCGAGGTTCCTGGCGGTAAGGCAGTGATGCGTCGTTTGCCACTCGGTGTTCTGCTGGGCATCATGCCGTGGAACTACCCTTACTACCAGGTTGCCCGCTTCGCTGGCCCGAACTTGATGAACGGCAACGGCATTATTTTGAAGCACGCCGAGATCTGCCCGAAGTCGTCGGCAGTTTTCGAGGAGATCTTCCTCGAGGCTGGTCTACCAGAAGGCGTTTTCAACAACGTTTATGCTAATCACGACCAGATCTCCACGATCATCGCTGATAAGCGCATTCAGGGCGTTTCCCTAACTGGTTCCGAGCGCGCAGGTGCTGCAGTCGCTGCGCAGGCAGGTAAAGCACTGAAGAAGTGCGTGCTTGAGCTGGGTGGTACTGACCCATACATCGTGCTGGATACGAACGATGTCAAGGACGCAGCAAAGGTCGCTTGGGAAAAGCGCATCGACAACACTGGTCAGGCGTGCACCTCGAACAAGCGCATCATCGTCATGGACGATATTTACGACGAGTTCGTTGACGAGATGGTGCGTATCGCAGAATCCTACAAGCCTGGTGACCCACTCAACCCGAACGAGGGCGAGTTCTACCCACTGTCTTCCCGCGATGCTGCGGAGAAGCTTAACGACCAGGTACAGCGTGCGGTGCAAGAAGGTGCCAAGCTGCACACCGGCGGCGAACTGCACGAGTCCGCTGCGTACTACAGCCCAGCTGTGCTGACGGATGTACCGGTTGGTTCCGATTCCTACTACGACGAATTCTTCGGCCCAGTTGCTGAGATCTACTCCGTGAACTCGGAAGAAGAAGCCATCGAGCTGGCTAACAACTCGAACTACGGCTTGGGCGGCGCAGTCTTCTCGGAAGACAAAGAACGTGCCAAGAAGGTTGCCGACAAGATCGAGTCCGGCATGATCCACGTCAACCTGCCACAGGCCATGACGCCAGTGCTGCCATTCGGTGGCGTGAAGAACTCCGGCTTCGGTCGTGAGCTTTCCGTGCTGGCGCTTGATGAGTTCGTGAACAAGCAGTCCTTCTACGTCAACGACTAATTTCTAGGTCGCTGTACTGCAGCATTTCACCCCCCCCCGTAGCGAGCAAGGCTACGGGGGTTTCGCATGTCAATGACAGCCTTGGATTCCAGCTGCGCGAGACAACTTCCAGCTGCATGATGCATTACCGGATGCGACCACGATTAAGCCACGCTAACGGATGATGACTTCTGCGTTGTTGCCACCGGTGCAGCGAATGATTTTGGTTTCGTCGGTCGTGCACCGCATGTCATAGCTGTCGCCGGTGACAGGTGAGGTGGCGCTGACGGTGCGCGGCAACGTGTCATGCACCGGCAGATCGGGGCTTGCGCCGGCTGCCAGTGTCTGCGCAACGACCGTCGCAAATTCGCACGAGGTTGTGCCTTTGTCTACATCAATTCCGGAAATAGTCATTCCGGGACCGTTTCCGTAGGTGCAAATCTCCAGGTTTATGCCGTCCAGGCGGATCTGGTCACCGACTTTCAGCCTAGAAAAATAGCTCTTGAGCTCATTCCACACGCGTTCTTCCGCGGCGTTATCGCTTGTCGACGCTCGGCTGTCCGAGTCGCTGCCGGGAGAACGCGTTGGTTCTGCTGCACGGTTATTCGACGAGCTTGTCGACGAGCTCGAGCCGTTTGTGCTGGTGGAGTCTGCGTCTGCAGAACCAGTGCCAGTAGAATCCTCGCCCGCATCCGCGCCTGGGCCTGCGGTTTCGGCGACGGTGGAAGTTCGCGTTGTCGTGGAGTCGGCGCCAACCAGGTTTTCCGAAATCGTCGAGGCAGGCGAACATCCAGCCAGGAGCACACCGCTGGCGAGCACAGCTGCCGCACTAGTAAGAAGACGTGGGCGGGATACAGGCGCAGAACTCATAAAAGGATTTTAAACCATGCGCACGGAGGTTTTCTGAGATTAGAGCTGCGCACTCAATTCTTGCGCGGTTTTTTGAATGACGTCTGCATAACATTCGCTCGGGCTAGGTTGCATGCGCTCAATCGGACCTGAGATAGACAAGGCAGCGACTACCGAGTTGCTCGCATCGAACACTGGGGCAGAAATGCTTGCCAGCCCTGGTTCACGCTCGCCGATGGAATCCGACCAACCACGAGTGGTTGCGGTGGTGACGTCGGAAAGCGTAAAAGAGGCAGTTTCCAGAATGCGATCGCGTTCGCTCGTGGCGGCGTCGGCAAGCAACACCCGGGCAGCAGAGCCAGAGCTTAACGTCAGACGCGAACCCACCGGCACCACATTGTGCAGGCCAGACGGCGGCTCGCAGGCGGCGATACACACGCGCACGTCGCCACGGCGTTGATAAAGTTGCACTGATTCGCCAGTAGCGTCCATTAGTGATTCCATATATGGAGTCGCGGTGCGCACGAGTTTGTCTTGCGAGCCGGGAAGTTCCGGTCCTGCGCCCCAGCGGCCGTCGACGCGGCGTGCGAGGATCTGATGCATCTCCAGTGCGCTGGCGATACGGTGCGCGGTGGCGCGTGGTATGCCGGTGGTATCGCACAGCTCGGAGAGGTTCATTGGGGTGCTCGCGGTGGCTTTCATGATCGCAACTGCGCGATCTAGCACCTTAATTCCCGAGATTTCGCTATACCGTCCCATACCATGATACTATCTTCCTAACATGTGGGATAACAAGTGAGGTGGAAACCATGACAGAAAAACTCACTCTCGCCGAAAAAGTATGGCGCGATCACGTCGTCGTCAAGGGAGAAGACGGCAAGCCAGACCTGATCTACATTGACTTTCAGCTCTTGCACGAAGTCACCAGCCCGCAGGCTTTCGACGGACTGCGCATGCACGGTCGCAGCATGCGGCACCCGGAGCTGCACCTTGCCACCGAAGACCACAACGTGCCGACCGAGGGCATTACGCGGGGCAACCTGCTGGAAATCAAAGAACTGACCTCGCGCACGCAGGTCGGTACCTTGCGTAAAAACTGCGAAGAATTCGGTATTCGCCTGCACTCTATGGGTGATAAGCAGCAGGGGATCGTCCACACCGTCGGCCCGCAGCTGGGTATTACCCAACCAGGCATGACTATCGTATGCGGTGACTCGCATACCTCCACCCACGGTGCCTTTGGTTCGATCGCGATGGGCATTGGTACCTCTGAGGTAGAACACGTGATGGCGACGCAAACACTGTCGTTAAAGCCATTCAAAACCATGGCCATTGAGGTCAGTGGCGAACTGCAGCCGGGTGTGACCGCGAAAGACCTGATTTTGGCGATCATCGCGAAAATCGGCACCGGTGGTGGACAAGGCCACATCATTGAATACCGCGGCGAGGCCATTGAAAAGCTGTCGATGGAAGCCCGCATGACCATCTGCAACATGTCCATTGAAGCAGGCGCTCGTGCAGGCATGGTTGCACCCGATCAAAAAACCTTTGATTATGTGCGCGGTCGCGAATTCGCCCCGGAAAACTTCGACGAAGCTGTTGAATACTGGAAGACCTTGCCGACGGACGAAGGTGCAGAATTCGATACCGTTGTCGAGATTGACGGTTCCGCACTGCGCCCGTTCGTTACCTGGGGCACCAACCCTGGTCAAGGCCTGCCGCTGGATTCCACGGTGCCGGATCCGGAAGACTGCACCGACGACGGTGATAAAGCCGCCACGGAAAAGGCCCTGGCCTACATGGATCTGCAACCGGGCACCCCGTTGCGCGATATCAAGATCGATACCGTGTTCTTAGGCTCGTGCACCAATGCGCGCATCGAAGATCTGCGCGCGGCTGCCGAGGTGGTTCGTGGGCACAAGCTCGCTGCCGATACCCGCATGATGGTGGTACCGTCCTCGGCGTGGGTGAAACAACAGGCCGAAGAAGAAGGCTTGGACAAGATTTTCATCGACTTCGGTGCAGAATGGCGCACCGCAGGTTGTTCGATGTGCTTGGGCATGAACCCTGACCAGCTGCGTCCGGGCGAGCGCTCTGCCTCGACGTCGAACCGCAATTTCGAAGGCCGCCAAGGCCCGGGTGGTCGCACACACCTGGTATCACCAGCTGTTGCCGCTGCTACCGCGATTAAAGGCACCCTCGCAAGCCCTGCGGATCTGTAACGGCTGACAGTTGCTCAAAACGGCTTAGCCCTCAAGATTGAGTCGGCTGACAAGCGGATTAGACCTCACTGCAGAGCAGGAATTAAAAGGAGCATCCCATGGAAAAATTCACCACGCACACCGGCACCGGCGTGCCACTGCAATACTCCAACGTTGATACAGACCAGATCATCCCGGCGGTCTACCTCAAGCGCGTCTCGCGCACCGGATTCGAAGACGGCCTGTTTGCCAACTGGCGCCAAAATGACGATTTCGTGCTCAACCGCGAGGAATTCCGCGACGGTTCCGTGCTGTTCGTTGGCCCGGATTTCGGCACCGGCTCCTCCCGCGAGCATGCGGTGTGGGCCCTGGGCGATTATGGTTTCCGCGCGGTCTTCTCGCCGCGATTTGCCGATATCTTCCGCGGTAACGCCGGAAAAGCCGGTCTGCTCGCGGGCATCATGGAACAATCCGATATCGAGTTGATCTGGAAGCAGCTGGAAGCAGAACCGGGCACCCAAGCCACGGTGGATCTGGAATCACGCTCGGTTGATGTCGGCGGCCACGTCTATCCCTTCGAGATCGACGATTACACCGCCTGGCGCCTGCGCGAAGGCCTGGACGATATTGGCCTGACGCTGCAGAACGACGACGCCATCAGCGAATTCGAGTCCCAGCGCCCAAGTTTCAAACCCCAGGTGCGCTAAGTTTAAACCCAGTGCGCTAAGTTCTAGCGCACTGGCAGTGCCGATTCCCAGTAGTCGGCACCAACCAGCTTGCCTTTGCGCAGGGAGAGCACCCACACGCCGCCTTTTTTAAATTCCCGGGGCTGGATCGCGAAATCGCAGTCGCTGGCCAGCGACTCGATCACCTGCGGCATTATTCCGCCCTGGGAAACGACCACCGGAACCCCGCCGCCGGTCGCGATCTCGGCGAACCGCGCTTGGGCGTCGGCAAGCGAATCCAGCCCAGCATCACCCAATAAGGTCTCGGTGGCCACGGGTAGGCTCAGTGCATCAGACAACGGGGCAATGGTGTTCTGGCAGCGTACTGGGTCTGCCGAATACAATGCGCTCGGCTGATAGGCCGCAAGCAGCGGGACCAAATATTCCGCTTGGCGGCGACCTTTTCTGTGCAGCGGGCGCAGGTTATCGTCACCGCTCCAGGTCTTGCGGTCATGCGCTTTGGCGTGGCGCACATACAGCACCCGGGTATCCACGCCGTCGTCGTGGCGCTGCGCGGCTTGTTCCAGCACCCTGCGGTCGGTGTCATAGGTGAGCTTGTCGTGGGCGTCGTCGACGCTGAGCCAGCGCAGTTTGTTGACTTCGTCGTTTTTCTGAAACTTTCCGCCGGTGACCTCGGCGTTCCAGTAAAACACCACCTTCGTGCGGTTTTGCACCGGATAGTTGACAGAACCCAGTAGAGCACCGAGCCGAACCTGGTAGCCGGTTTCTTCGGCGATCTCGCGCACGCAGCAGGCGGTGAGCGATTCATCCGGATCGACTTTGCCTTTCGCCAGCGACCAGTCGTCGTAACGCGGCCGATGAATCACCGCCACCTGCGCATTGCCGTTGTCGTCGGTGCGCCATAGCACCGCGCCGGCAGCCAGGGTTGGTTTGGGGTAATCAGCACCGGGGTCTTTGGCTACGTGGTGGTAGCGCGCGGAAAGCTGGAAACCACTTTGGTTGTCTTTGTCGGCTTCGCTTGTCTGGGATTTTTTCGCCATGGTGCCTATTTTCCCGAAAACCACACCGAAATGCATAACCTTCCAGATAATTGTCAGTGGTGGGACGGCCTGTAGCTAAGACGGTAGGCTAGTGGGGATGTATTTCAAGGAGGCGCAATGCGGGTAGCAGTTATGGGAGCCGGGTCGTGGGGAACCACCCTGGCAAAAGTTTTTGCTGATGCCGGAAATAACGTCTGCCTGTGGGCTAGAAGGCGCGAGTTGGCAGAGACCATCGCCAGCACGCGCATTAATCCGGATTATCTGCCGGATATTGTTCTTCCCGACGCCCTTGAGGTCACCACGGATATCACCACTGCCCTCGACGGCGCAGACATCGTGGTGTGTGGTGTGCCGTCGCAGACTTTGCGCGAGAACATCACCGCCTGGGCGCCGCACATTCCCGGCGATGCCACGGTGCTGTCGATTTCGAAGGGAATCGAGCGCGGCACCCTCAAGCGCATGACGGAGGTCATCGTCGAAGCCGGCATCGAAGAAGAGCGCGTCGCCGTGCTGTCGGGCCCAAACTTGGCGCGTGAGGTCGCCCTGGAACAACCAGCAGCCACCGTGATTGCCTGCGTTGATGAAAACCGCGCCAAGCTGGTGCAAGCTGCGGTGGCCAATCACTATATCCGCCCGTACACCAACACCGATGTTATTGGCTGTGAGCTGGGCGGGGCGTGTAAAAACGTCATCGCGCTGGCCTGCGGCATGGCCACGGGCCTGAGCCTGGGCGAAAACACCCAGGCCACCCTGATCACGCGCGGGCTGGCAGAAATTACCCGCCTGGGCGACGCGCTGGGCGCCGATCAACGCACCTTTGCCGGGCTGGCAGGTTTGGGAGATCTGGTGGCCACCTGCAACTCGGAGTTGTCACGCAACCGCACCTTCGGCAAGCGCTTGGGGTTGGGAGATTCCCTCGCCGATGCCAAGGCAGCGACGAAGGGCCAGGTTGCCGAAGGCGTGATCTCGTCGAATTCCATTTTCCAGCTTGCGCAAGATCATGACGTGGATATGCCGCTGACCCAAGCGGTGTATTCCGTTTGCCACCGTGATTTGGCGGTTTCCGACATGATGGTCGCGTTGATGGGCCGATCGAAGAAATCCGAGTAGCCAGCGCGCCGAGTAGGCGTTGCGCCCAGTAGCCAGCGCGCCGAGCAACCATCACGCGGCTGGCGAACACAACCATAAGCAGTCGTGAATCTCGCTGCAGCTGCGGTGGTAGCATGACGCGCATGACATCTAAGACCCGCGTGGCCGTTTTCTATGGCGGCCGGAGCACTGAGCACTCGGTATCTTGCGTCTCTGCCTCGGCAATCATGGCGCACTTGGACACGGACCGCTACGAGGTCATCCCGGTCGGCATTACCCGCGAGGGTGTTTTCACCATCGGCGAGCAGGGCCTTGCAATCGTCGACGGCACCTTGCCAGAGGTCACCTTGCGCGATGAGTTGGCGCTGTCACTGAACCCGCAGCGCCGGGTGTTGCATAACTTGAACACGGGGGAAGTTCACGCCGAATTCGATGTGGTCTTTCCCGTGCTGCACGGCCCATTCGGTGAAGACGGCACCATTCAGGGCATGCTCGAGCTAGCCGATATTCCCTATGTAGGTACCGGCGTGTTGTCGTCGGCAGCGAGCATGGATAAGGAATACACCAAAAAGCTCTTGGCCGCTGAGCACCTGCCGGTGACTCCGGAAGCCGTGTTGGGTGCAGGCGAGGTGCTTTCCGACGGTGACAAGCAGCGCCTTGGCCTGCCCGTCTTCGTCAAACCGGCCCGTGGTGGTTCCTCGATCGGCGTTTCTAAGGTCACTGCGTGGGAACAATTTCCCGCAGCTCTCGATGCCGCGCGCGAGGCTGATGTTGCTGGTAAAGCGATTATCGAAACCGAAATCGTCGGTGATGAGGTCGAGATCGGCGTGCTGCAATACCCCGATGGAAGCGTGGTTGCTTCGGTGCCGGCGAAGCTGAACAACACCCAGGATTCGCAAGAAGGCTTCTACGGCTTCGAGACAAAATATCTTGCCGACGTTGTCACCCCAACCATTCCAGCGCCTTACGACGAAGAACTGACCGCCCAGCTGCAGGACATGGCACAGGCTGCTTTCCGTGCGCTGGACTGCGTAGGGCTGGCTCGTGTGGACTTTTTCGTCACCGAGTCTGGGCCGGTGATTAACGAGATCAACACGATGCCGGGCTTTACCCCGATTTCGATGTATCCGCAGGTTTTCCAGGCCAGCGGGGTTGCCTACGCGGAGTTGTTGGACACGATGATCCAGACCGCGCTGGCTGACTAAACACAGTGTTCGGCGAGCCCGGCGCGCAGCTTAACCCGCCTCTGGCGTCGCCGGGGTGTGCTGTTTCACCAACTCGGTGATCCGCGACAACGCTTCTTGCGCAGACGCCTGCGGGGTCGACACTGCCACCGCAACCTCGCGGCCTAACGGGTACCACGTGGAGGCAGTGGTTCCGTCGGCAAGCACGGTGTCTTCAAACCACGGCACTTCGTTGATTTGCTGCAAACGCTCACCACGGGGAACCTCTGGGTCTGCGATGCCGCAACGCAGCACGATCGGCTCGTATCCCGGGTGTGTCCACGCGACGGTGTCCGGCTCAGTAGCGCGCCCGGTGTTGTCGTCAGCGTTGCCGCGAGCAGCGGCGTATAGCTCGTAGCCGTCGGCGGGGGTGAAACCATCGCGGGCGGCATCGACCAATTTCCGGCACATCTCTACGGCCTCTGGGCCTGCCGTGGCTAACTCCGACAACGGTGCCGGGTGCGGGGTGTGTTCGTGGAGGGCGAGTGCTTCAGTGGCACCGGTGAGTTCTTCGATGGCTTGTCGGGCGTGCTCGGGGGCGGCACCGTCGGTTTCCTCGGGGCGGTCCACGGTCACCGCTACCGTCGGGAAGCGGTTGGTGGAATACCAGGTGCTTAACGACGATCCCGGGGTTTGATCGCGTACTTCGATCCACTCGGTGGCAGCATCCGTGCCGCTGTCACTGGCGCCGCCATCACCAATAGCCTGCGGTGCGGAATACTCGCTGTATTGGAACGGCATATCCACACCGCAACGCAAACTGACCTGGTCGCGGTAGTTGTCGCTCGCCCCAGAGCTGCCGGAAGACCACGCGGCAACACCAGCTGGGGCCGGCTCGGCGATCTCTGCGCGTGGGAGGCCAGCGACATCGTCGGGAAGCGAGGCGATAAGCTGTTGACATTCGGCAGAATCAGCATGCTCGGCGGGCAGATCCGACAACGTGACCGTTGGTGCGCCGCCACCGATGATGCGCGCACCAACCAGCACGACCGCGACCAGGCTGAGCGAGAGCCCCAACGATACGTAGATCGGGGCTTTACCGATGCTTTCTTCGGCTGTGCCGTCCTCTATGCGCTGCGTGGAGGTGGCGTCGTCAGCGTGGTCTGTATTGGCTGTTTGGCCGGTATTGTGTGTGGGATCTGTAGCGTTTGTGTGATCGGCACTGCGTGTGGGATCTGCGGTCATAGTCGAAAGTCTAACGAAAGGCTATTTGTGAGCGATAAGCCAACCCTCGGAGATCTCAGCGAACGCGAGGTCATCAACGCCATCACCGAGGTTGCCCCGTCGGTAATCAATGGCGACGATGCCGCGGTGCTGTTTCCCTCGCAGCCCAATTCCCGCACCGTGGTTGCCACGGACACCATGGTCGAAGGCCGGCATTTCCGCTTGGATTGGTCGAGTCCGGAAGAGGTCGGCCAAAAAGCTATCCTGCAAAACTTCGCTGATATCGAGGCCATGGGGGCGCGCCCGACTGCCGCGCTGCTCTCGCTGTGCGCGCCATCCGATACCCCGCTGGAGGTGGTGCGCGGGATCGCCGAAGGCATCGGTACGCGTGCGCGGCGCTATACCGCAGAACTCGTCGGCGGTGACCTCACCCAGGCGCAGCAGTTGATCGTTTCGGTCACCGCCATTGGTTCGCTGGGTGGTTCGCGTGGGCCATTGACGCTGGACCGGGCGCGCGCCGGGCAGATCTTGGTTGCTCATGGGCGTCTGGGCTGGTCCGCAGCCGGGCTGGCGTTGCTCGAGCGGTTTGGCCGGGATGATATTCCCCGGGAGCTGACCTCGCTTGTCGACGCCCACTGCGCGCCGTGGCTCAGCCCCAACCGGGGCATGATCGCGCGTGCTGCCGGGGCGAGTGCTATGACGGATAATTCCGATGGCCTGTTGCGTGAGCTGACTCTGCTTTCGCAGCGATCCGGGGTTGGGGTCGATTTAGACTCGGCTGCGCTGCAACCCGACGAATTGCTGGTGCAGGCCGGGGAGCTTCTCGGCGTTGATCCCTGGCAGTGGATCTTTGGCGGGGGAGAAGACCACACCTTGCTGGCGACGACGTCGAAGTCAGCGCCGTCGGGCTTTCGCCGTATCGGTGAGATCACCAATCAGACCAAGGCCGCGACTACCACGTTGTGCATGGATGGCGCCCCTATACAGCACAGCGCGGCGATCAACGGATGGGAGAGTTTCCAATGAGTACACCGCACACTACCGAGCCCGGCGCGCAGCTGCGTGAAAAACTCGCCGCCTGGCCGGACCTGCTCAATCGCGTCGATGCCTCCTGGTTCCCGGTGCTAGCCACTGTTGCCGATGACATCGTCGCCGCGATGAACCATGCGAGCCAAGCAGACTACCTGCCAGCAGAAGACGACGTCTTCCGCGCATTGTCCCTGCCGCTGGATAAGGTCCGCGTGCTCATCGTCGGCCAAGACCCATACCCCACGCCGGGGCATGCCATGGGCTTGTCCTTTTCCACCCATCCGGCAGCGACCGGGGCACCGCCGCGATCACTCGCGAATATCTACCAAGAACTCGCCGCCGATACCGGCCATGCCGTCACCGCCGACGGTGATCTGCGCCCCTGGCACGAGCAAGGCGTGTTGCTGCTCAACCGGGTGCTCACCGTCGCGCCGGGCCAAGCAGGCTCGCACCGTAAACAAGGTTGGGAGGCAGTCACCGAAGCCATCTTGCGCGCATTGCCTGCCGAGAACCTAGTGGCCATTTTGTGGGGCAAACAAGCCCAAGAATGCGAGAAATTCCTCGACTGCCCAACAATCACCAGCCCACACCCCTCACCGCTGTCGGCGCGCCGCGGATTTTTCGGCTCCCGGCCGTTCAGCCGTGCGAATCAGTACCTTGCAGACCAGGGTTGTCAGCCAATTGAGTGGAAATTGTAAGCTAGAGCATCATGTCTGTGCGCGCAAATACTCCCGATGAGACCACCGGACCTGCCACCCGCCTCGACGGGGCAGGTCTGCGTCGTTGGGCCCAGCGCGCCGCAGCCGAATTGCAACGCCGCCGCAGCGAAATCAACGAGCTCAACGTCTACCCGGTGCCGGATTCCGATACCGGCTCCAATATGTCGTTTACCATGGACGCCGCCGTCGCCCAGGCCCAAGACTATCCCGACGAGCAGGTCGCACCAGCACTCGCCATGGGTGCTGCGCGTGGGGCACGCGGTAATTCTGGGGTGATCCTGTCGCAGGTACTGCGCGGCATTGCCGATTCCTGCCCAGAAAGCCGCCTGGAAGCCGCACAACTACGCGCAGCACTACACAGTGCCGTCGAGCTCTCCGAAAAAGCCATCGCCGCCCCCGTAGAAGGCACCATCATCAGCGTGTTGCGGGCGTGTGCGCAGGCCGCCGAAACGGATTCCACCGACCTGCTCGCCGCCACCCGCCAAGCCCTGCACGCCGGCGAACAAGCACTGGCCGCGACCCCATCACAGCTTCCCGAACTACGCGAGGCAGGCGTCGTCGACGCCGGGGGAGTAGGCCTACTGGTGCTCCTGCAGTCGCTGGTCGACGAACTCGAAGGCCGCAACCAGTCCCAGGCCAGCGCACTTGCCACCGATACCTTCGCCTCCCACGCAGACACCCCACGCAGCCACAACCTGGAAGTGATGTTCTTTTTTACCGGCGACGTCGACAAGCTCGAAGCCGGAATCAGCCCACTTGGCGATAGCCTGATCATCGCCCGCGTCAATGACCACGAAGCCACCGTCCACATCCACAGCGAGCGCGCCGGGGCGGTGCTGGAAACCAGCTTGGAGTTTGGCCGGCCCAGTGATATCCGTCTAGAGGTGCTGCCGGATACTAGCGCGTATGACTCGGATGCAGCAGGTGCGAATGCTGCCGTTGGAGCAGGTGCCGACGCCAACACCGCAGCTGCTACGCGCCCGCGGCACCGGGAGCTGCTTGCCGTGGTAGCCGATGCCAAACTCGCTGAGTTGTTTACCCAGGCCGGGGCGCAGGTGGTTCAGCCGGAGGAATTCCGCCGCGACCATCTTGGCGCCGCGGCAGCTACAGCCACAGCCGCAGACGAGCCTGCAGCATTGGCGCACCTGAGCGTGTTGTCCAACGGCTATCTCACCGCCGCACAGCACGAGCAGCTGCGCGTACAGGGTGCAGAAGTGATCGCGACGGACTCGGTCTGCGCCGGCATTGCCGCGATCTCGGTCTATGACAAAACCCTGCCGCCAGCCGAGGCAACTGAAACCATGTGTGAAGCCGCCAACGCCATGCGCACGGCGGTGATCGCCGAACCCGCACGATTCGGCGAAGGCCTTGCCGACGAGGTGTTGCGGGTCGCAGCTAACCTGGTCCGCGACGGCGATGAACAGATCACGGTGCTGAGCCCGCTCGTAGACGCGATCGACGAAGCAGCACTGGCGGCTCTCGGCGTGGATGTGATCGTTTTCGCCACCGAGACGGGACCGATCGAGCTAGGGGTGGAATGACGTGTTGGGGTGGCGTGATGATCGCAAGCTGGTCGATGTCGTCGGCGAGAAAGAAGGCCGCGCGATTGAGAAGGCCTTTGAATTCGATACTTGCGGCGAGCTGCTCACGCAATGGCCCCGCACGTTTGCCCGCCTGAATTTTAAGCTCACCAGAGATGATATTTCGGCCGAAGAACCACTGACGTTTTATGCCGATGTCGTGAAAATCGAGCAAGTTAAAACCGGCAAAGAGCGCACCGTCATTCATCTCAGCAACAGCGCAGAACTGGTCTTTTTTCACACCAAGGTTTTTGGCGTGTGGGCAGGCGACCGCATGCTGGTGACGGGCAAACCGCACTGGTACCGCGATCATCCTACCTTTAGCCACCCGCAGTGCCTGGTGCTGCAGAATCCGAATGATCCCCACGGCGGGAAACGGAAATCGCGTTTTCACAGTGGCGGCATGAAACAGTTGGAGCGCTACCCGGGCTTGTCGGAGTTTATTGAATCCCGGCCGTTTATCCCCATCTATCGCCAGACCAAAGGCTTGGCGACGTGGCGCATTGTGGGTGCGGTGTACGAAATTTTGCGCACGCTGCCCGAGTTGCCGGATCCCACCAATGGTGGCATGTCGCTTAATGCGGCGCTGGGGCAGATGCATTTTCCGCCGCAGGAGGGCAACGACACCGCCGTTGAGCGCTTGAAATCCCACGAGGCGCTTACGCTCTCGCTGGTGATGGCGTTGCGCCGGCTGGACGCACAAAAATCGGTGGCAACCCCGCTGCCGCCGGGAGAAAAACAACGCCAGCTGTTTGCGGGCTTGCCGTATCAGCTCACCGCAGACCAGCAGACGGCTTTTGCAGAGATCAGCGATGACCTACAGCAGAATTATCCAATGTCGCGCCTGCTGCAGGGAGAGGTCGGCTCCGGCAAAACCGTGGTGGCACTCGCGGCGATGCTGCAGGCGGTTGATAACGACAAGCAAGCCGCCTTGCTTGCCCCCACAGAAGTGTTGGCCACCCAGCACGCCAACAGCCTGGCCGCCACCTTGGATGCTGCCGGGGTGAAGGCCAACGTCGTGCTGCTGACGGGCTCGTTGCCGGTGAAAGCCAAACGCGAGGCGCTGCTGCAGATTGTTTCTGGCCAGGCAGATATCGTCGTCGGCACGCATGCGCTGCTGGAAGATTCGGTAGAGTTTTGCGATCTCAGCTTTGTCATCGTCGATGAGCAGCACCGTTTCGGCGTGGAACAGCGCGATAAGCTGCGCGCGAAGACCTACCCGGTTGCGCATTTGTTGGTGATGACAGCAACCCCGATCCCGCGCACCATCGCGATGACGGCCTTCGGTGATCTCGCAGAATCCGTCATCAAGCAATTGCCGCGTGGACGCCAGCCGATTAATTCGGCGGTGGTGCCTCACGTTAATCACCGGTGGACCCAGCGGATGTGGCAGCGGTTGGAAGAAGAACTCGCCGCCGGTCGGCAGGCCTATGTGGTGACCCCGCGCATTGACGGCAAGGGTGGGGCCATTGAAATCGCGCTGAAGCTCGGCGCGGAGGTCCCGCCGGTTGCGGTGCCGCGTACCGCCCCGGAGGATCTGCACGAGGTCGATCCGTTTGCGCGCTACGGCGATGACGAGCGCCCGCTGCCCAAGGGCATGCCGGATTTGTTTGCCCCGCCGGAGCGTGAAGTGCTTGACGACGTCCCCACCGAGATCACGGGCGCGCGCATCGGGGTGCTTTTCGGGCGCATGAGTGGCCCGGATAAAGAGCAGGTGATGCAGCAATTCGCCGCTGGGGAGATCAACGTGTTGATCTCTACCACCGTCATTGAGGTCGGTGTGGACGTGCCGAATGCGACGATGATGATCGTGCGCGAATCTGAACGCTTCGGCTTATCCCAGCTGCACCAGCTGCGCGGCCGGGTGGGCCGTGGCACGGAAAAGTCGGTGTGCTTGTTCCACACGCTGGCACCGGAGGGCCATCCCGCGAGTCAGCGGCTGCAGGAAATCGCGAAGACGAATAACGGCTTTGAAGTCGCCCGGGTGGATTTGGATCACCGCAAAGAAGGCAATATGTTCGGCACGCTGCAGGCAGGCGTGCAGCGGCAGCTGGAATTGCTTGATGTTAACAACGATGTCGGGATCATCGAGATGGCGCAGTCGCAGGCCCAGAACATTGTGAAGGCTGATTTGGCGATCGCGCGTGCGATGGTCGCTGGCATCGATGATGATTACGACTATCAGGCGGTGACCAAGAACTAGCCGCCCGGCCGGTACTGTATCCACCCGGTTAGACTAGTGGGCATGAATCGGATCATTGCAGGTAGTGCTCGTGGCAGAAAGATCGCGGTGCCAGCAGAAGGAACCCGCCCGACCAGCGACCGCGCCCGGGAGGGGCTGTTTTCCGCGTTGAACGCGCGCCTGGATTTTCCAGGTGCGCGTGTGCTGGATCTGTTTGCCGGTTCTGGTGCACTGGGCCTTGAGGCCGCCAGCCGAGGTGCGAGCAGGGTAGTGCTTGTCGACGATAGCCCGCAGGCCTGCGAGATCATTCGCGCTAACGCGGCCGTGCTGGCTGATTGCGGCGCCCAGATTGATGTGGTTGGTTCACCCGCACTCGATTTCGTGAGCCGCACCGGGGAAAAATTTGACCTGGTGCTGGCAGACCCACCTTATGCTGTGGGCGATGCGGATATTGCGGAGATCCTCGACCAGCTACCGCGGATTCTGCACGACGAGGCGATGGTAGTGATCGAACGGGAAGTGCGCTCGCCGGAAACCGCGTGGCCGGACGAGTTCGCACCGACTACGCAGAAGCTGAAACGCCGCACCTACGGTAAAGCACGGATGGATATGGCGAATTATCGTCCTGAATAGTCAAGGAGAAAAGCATGACTGAAAACAACGAGCAAGCAGCAAAGACCCAAGCAACAAACACCCAAGCAACAAAGGCCACTGCGAAAAAGACCACCGCCGTGTGCCCTGGATCGTTTGACCCGGTGACGATGGGCCACGTGGACATCATCACCCGCGCGGCACAGTCTTTCGACCACGTGACCGTTCTGGTAACAGCCAACCCGAATAAGAATGGTTTGTTTAGTGTCGAAGAGCGCATGGAGCTGATTCGGCGCTCGGTGGATTGCGAGAACGTCAGCGTGGATGCGTGGAGCGATCTGCTGGTGAAATACACCGATGAGCACAACATTGATTGCCTGGTTAAAGGCCTGCGCAGCTCGTTGGATTATGAATACGAGCTGCCGATGGCGCAGATGAATAAGCGTCTATCTGGCATCGATACCTATTTCTTGCTGACCGATGAAAAATACGGCTACACCTCTTCCTCGTTGGTCAAAGAGGTGGTCCGCTATGGCGGCGATGTTTCTGATTTGCTGCCTGAGCCGGTAGCCAAGGCGATTGCGCAGAAGTTCAACTAAAGCGCGCTTCGCCGAAGCCACCACGTTCAATTCCCCCGAACGGCTACCGCAGCTGCAATGGCTTAAGCGGTGGCCTTTTTCTTTTTCCGTGCTTGTGCGCGATCGGCAACGATGAACGCGGCGACGATGGCTGCGCCCAGCAGAATCATCAGAATAAGGGTGAAGAAGTTGGCATCGCCATCGCCTTGCCACGGCCAGATGGCGCGTAGCGAGCCCAGCATCAAACCGGCCATGGCCACCAGCGTCAAGGTGCGGTGGTTATCCAGCAAGTAGTTGATGACCTTCACGAAGGCCACCAGGCCGGTCAGTGCACCGGCGGCGAAGACGGCCAGCACGGTAAGGTCCCGGTCCGAGACAGAGCCGATGACGAAGTTGTACAGGCCCAGGGTCAGCAAGATCAGTGAGCCGGACACACCCGGCAACACCAGTGCGCAGACTGCGACGGCTGCGGCGAAGAAGACTGCGATCAGTGATGGGTCACGGGCTGGCTCTGAGGTGAAGCTGGTGACGATAGCGACCAGTACCGCGGCGATGATAAACGTGATGATCGCCGAGCCTTTTTTCTTGCTTAAGTCTTCATCAATCATCATCAGCGGCACGATGATGGAGACTGCGACCATGCCGAAGAACAACGCGCGGGCGACATCCGGGGTGCCTTCCACGAAGGAACTCAGGATGCCGGACAGACCGAAGACGGCGGCGAACATACCGACGGCGATGGTGAGCAAAAAGACCCATTCGACTTCGCGGAAGCGCAGTTTGAGCAGCAGGTTGGCGTTGTGCAGGGCGCGTTCGTAAATGCCCACGATCAACGCGACGGTTCCGCCGGAGACGCCGGGAACCAGTTCCGCGGAACCGATCAGCGCACCGCGCAGAATGTTGAGGAGATGTGTAACCATGCGGGCTATTATATGCATCGCGTGCTGCCCACACGGTGTCTTGCGTTGGTTTACCTGGGAAGTGTCGGTAATTGGTTGCTGCTGCCATTCGCTCAAGGTCGCAAAAATGGCTTATGAGCAGCTGATTAGTTAATTACGGTAATGGTGTTATAGGCTATTTAGCGCACGCCCCAGTAGCCCAATTGGCAGAGGCAACGGATTCAAAACCCGTCCAGTGTGAGTTCGAGTCTCACCTGGGGCACCACATCAAAAACTAAATAACCAGGGAAAACAGGACAAAAACTAGGTTAAGAAACAATAGCCCACGACATGCGCACTACACGCATCGACGAGTTGGACAGGTGGGCTTTTTCGCGAAAAACGCGTCATGATAATCCGCGATCGTCTTTTCCCCTCCGCGGGTTAATCCATAGTCCCTCGTGCATCAAGATGGCGTTTTTATCCGCCCAAGCTTGCGCTGCTGATTTAGTGCTCAAGATTTTGCGGTGGAGAACGCCCAGGCGGTTTCATGGTTTATTGATATGGATCGTTCGCGCGGCAGTATTCTGCGGCGTTTTCCGCGATGCATTCGCCCCACCATCCTTGAATTTCGGTGTTGCTCGGTCTCGGGTTTCCGTTTTCGTCGTGTCCGTACCCGCATAGGTACGCGGGGCAGGTTCCGCCTTCGGCGTAGGGGATTGTGGCGGGATTTGGTCCGGGACCTAGTTTGGACGCTTGGTCTTCTGGTAAGGCGCAGTCTGGCCATTCGACAACGCTCATATCAGAAAGTTGCGCGTAGCCGTTTTCCCAACAAGACACAAAGGTAGGCTGTGTGGAGCTTGAATTGTTCTTTTGTTTTGGTGCCGTTTCTTGTCCCCAAGCTGCATCTTGTGCCCCTGGGCCTTGTACCGAAGTTTCGCCTTCAGGCGCCGGGGCAGTGGGACTATTAGATGTGGAGGTTACTGACGTTGAAGACTGCATCGTTGAGGAAGCCGGGGTCGAAGAAACAGGGCTTGATGATGGCGCCGTCGCACAGGCGGTAAGAGCTAAAGGAAATGCCATGAGAATGGTGGGTATCCATGCTGCTTTTGGCCCGTTACGGTGCCAGCGGATTCGGTATCCGCGGGCCTCCGCGGCCTGAATAAGAGTTTTAGTCATTAGCGTCCATACGTTGTTAAAATCAACTTTTAGGTTATGATAAACACGAAACCGGCGATAAGTCCCCCAGGGGGTGGACTTCTCACCCCGATAGGTGAGATAGCCGGTTTCAGTGTATATATGGCTGGCCCCAAGGGGTGAATAGGCTAGCCAAGTTAGGTTCAATGCAGGGGGCAAACCAAGTACATTTCTTTCCCTCCAAATGCCTTTGCACGGCCCAGAGACCATAATCGGCGACTTGTAGACCCCAGGACGATGGAGCAGTCCACACGCAGAGCGTGATGTTTCGGTCTATTTGCTGGCATACCTATCTGACGGCTTCGTAGGCTATTTTCCTTACCCGTTTTGTGCCGAACTCTGCCACGATTACAAACAGTTCATCTTCGGGGTTGATCAAGCCTGGTCGAGGTGTCGACGGCGCCATAATAAATTCGCGAATTGAGCATGTGCTGTCGGTGAATCTAGACATATTAGATGCCCCGACAGTCCTCTTATTTACCTAACACGACCCCCTCACGGCGAGGGTCGACACCTCCGATGATCCCCTGGTCAGTCTTTTGCAAGATGGACAGTCCGCTGGTGCGTTCTGTGAGTTCTACGGTGTGACCCATTTCTTCTAGCTGAGAAATCACCTCTAAATCTTCATTCACGGATGGGTGCTCAGAACCAATTTGGGTTTCGTCTTTATTCATCGCCCCGTAGTTGACAGCATTAGCTGCTTCTTGTGGGTCCATGCCCGCATCAATCATTCGTACAAGTGCAGCGATTAAGTATTGGATGATCAATGATCCGCCAGGGGAGCCGAGAGCTATTTCTACGTTCTTATCTGCGTCGAGGACGAGTGTAGGAGACATGGAAGAACGCGGGCGTTTTCTACCTTCGACTCGGTTGGCAGCGGGCGTACCATCGTCTGCGGTTGGATCCGCTGAGAAATCGGTTAACTGGTTGTTTAGTAAAAATCCGTTGGTCATGTGAAAAGAGCCGAAGGCTGCTTCAATGCTGGTAGTCGCGCTTGCAGCGTTTCCTTCTTTGTCAATAACGCTGATATGGGTGGTTCCGTGCTCATTGACCTCTGCACCAGGAGAGGCTGGTACTGAGAGCTCACCAGCCTGGGCGGTTCCCATGCTGTGCTTAGCATCAATCAGTTCTGCCCGAGATGCCAAATAATCAGGATCGACGATGTCTTGTGGCTGGGGAACAAAGGCAGGGTCAGCGACATAGGCGTCTCGGTCAGCATAAGCCAGGCGTTCTGCCTCGGATACTAGATGGATGATCTCTGCATTGAGTTCACCATCGGTAGGCAGTTCGAAATGGTCGAGTATTCCCATGGCAGATACAACAGCGGTGCCACCTGATGATGATGGAGGCATGCCGCAGATGGTTTTCTCGCGGTATGGTGCACACAGTGGTTCGCGCTCTTCGGGGGCGTATGAAGCCAAATCCTCCATGCTCATTTTTCCAGAGGTCAGCTGCTCATTTTCTCGGTTGACTGTATCGACGATCGCTTGGGCGATTTCGCCTTCGTAAAAGGCTGACGATCCCTCTTTAGCAATTCGGGCTAGAGTATGGGCATATTCGGAATTTTTAAGTAACTCGCCGACGGGCTTGGCTTGATTTTCGCGAGTCAAAAAGTACTCGCGGGCAGCGGGGTCATTTGCCAAGTTTTCTGCAGCATCGGCAACGGATTGGTGCATGCGCGGGCTAATCTCAAAACCGTTTTCTGCAAGCTCAATCGCGGGATCGAAATTGGTTGCCCACTCATTCTTACCGAACTGCTCGTGCAGCTGTTCCAGAGCTGCGATTGTTCCGGGAACCCCAATTGAGCGTCCGGAACTTCGAGCATCAGGTAGCGGCTCTGACTGCTCTATTTCGTCGATATAGCGTAGGTAGTTTTCATCGGCAGCATGTGGTGCGGTCTCCCTGCCGTCGATTGTGGTGACTTTAGCGGTTTCGGCATCGTAGTAGATAAAGTAGCCGCCACCGCCAATACCGGATGATTGTGGTTCGGTTAATCCAAGTACCAGTTGCGCTGTGACAACAGCATCGGCGGCATTACCGCCTTGGGCTAAGATTTCACATGCTAGTTGGGATGCAAGTGGATTAGCAGTCGCTACGGCATAATCTGTAGATTCGACGGCCCGTAAACCTTCCCTGTATCCGGTGCCTATCTCTGGGGACTGGCCGATATCGTCGACGCTGTCGCCCGATGCTCCTGATTGTTCTAGGTCGTGATCAGTAACAGCGCAGTCATCAGCTGTTTGAGCAGGGGCGCTTTCGTGCGTTTCTTTTTCGTCAGTAGTGGTGCACGAGGCTAACACCAGGCTAGCTGGCACAACCAGCGCTAATAGTGATTTGTGTAACATGGGAGGCAGTTTAGCACCGGCTGTGCTTTTCATTGGGAGCGTCCCCAATTATGCCGGTCGTGGAACTATTGAAATTTTTGCTTTTCTGCGAGAAGAGCCGACTCTGCTTAGTAGGTAAACTGAATGAAAAACAACTGTGTAAGTGATGAATCCGGCACTAGGGTTCTACATGTGGAGGGGTACGGCTAAGATGTCTGATCGGTATAAGGAAATGGGCTTAGAGATGCTGCCGAATAAGCATTACGCAGCATGGTCGCATGAGCCTCGGCCTGGTCTTGCTATGGTGTATCGCACTCGGGATAAGGTTATCCCGGTTATTTGCGATGAAAAGCGGATTTTCACCTGTGATGATTCGCCCGTCGATGCCTCTTATTATGATTGGGATGCTGGGAATAAATTACAAGGGCTGATCATAGATTGTGCGGATAATGATCTTACGGTTGCCCAAGCGCTGGCTGTTGTCCGCGAAGAATGGGGCCAACCCGATATTGAGCTTAGGGTCGATGATGTCAATACCGTTGGCCCTGCGATTCGTGCAGCGTTAGGGATGGGGACTGCTTAATGAGGATCCCGTGCGAGATCTAGCGAAATTACGGACTAGCACTATTTGCGTAGTTGATGGGGAGACCCGGGCCTGTTCGCGTGCCATTGGCGCACCTCGTCCGCGAGCCATAGCCGCGTGCGGCCTAAAATCATGGCGACGTGCTCTGGGGTGCGGTGGTTGGCTGAGTAGTTTCGCCACGCTGCGTAGCTCACTCCAATGTGGTCGGCGCAATCCGCGCCGGTCCACAGTTCTTGGCCAGTGTCCGCGTCAATGATCTTAGGCTGCATGTTCCCGCCATTTCTGGACAAGCTGGACAATCTCAATTGTGAGCATAACCGCAACGGCGGCCATGACTATCCAGAATAGTGGGGTGTTCCCTAGGGTAACTGCGATAAGTATCGCGAGCACGATTAGTGCGCTGGAAATTGTAGACATGATGTCCATGGTGTTCCTTTCTGTGTCGTGGTATTTTGAGGGGGCGCACCCCGGGAGCTGAGTAGTTCTGATATTCAGCTCCCGAGGTGCTTAGCTATCTAGCTCCAGCTTTTTCATCTCAATCCTATGATTTGAGATTACTTTTGCTGCCTCTATCGATAGTCGCCAAGGGGGCGCTCCGAACCAAGCATCGCTGACAACTGGAAAACGGTTGGAGGATAACGCTACCGGCGTAGCTGGGCCGGGGAGCCGGGCCGGTTTGCGTGCCAGTGCTTAATATCCTCGGCAAACCACAATGCGCTACGGCCATCGAGCATGGCCACAGGGTCGGGCGTCCGACCATTTGCGTAGTAATTCGCCCATGTGCGTGTTGTGATGTCGCAGTGTTTGGCGCACTCTACGGCGCGCCAAAGTTCTTTCCCTGTGTCCGCGTCAATGATCTTAGGCTGCACGGTTTTTCCTTTCTAGCCATTGCTCGCGGGTGTCCAGGGCTAAGCACACGGTCGTGGCTGCAAGTGCTGTGGCAGTAGCCCATGCTGGCGCTTTAGTGATAATGAATGATGCACTAATAAGCGCGGTGATGATTGTCATCTCTTGATTTCCTTCTGTATTGTGCGGATGCTTTCTAATCCCACTGGCTGTTTACTTATTCCACTTTAGTGGGTCTGAGGCTTTCCGGCGATGCAGGTGATCTCACGGCGACGTTTTGGGAACGCATGGAAATGGCGTTAGCAGGTCTAGCTGTCGGAGATAGCTTGTGGAGTTTCCGGGACTGGAGGCCAGCCCAGAACGAGTTTGTTCTATCTGGTTTTCGCAGTGCGGAGCTACTTTCTAGCAAGTAAATTGGTAAGGAAGTAGTGGGTGAATGAGTGATATTTTGGCTACGACGTATATGCGGAGGTGATCGGTCGAGATGACTGACCGGTATAAGGAAATGGGCTTGGAAATGCTGCCGAATAAGCATTACGCAGCATGGTCGCATGAGCCGCGTGCCGGAATCGTATGGGTTTACCGTACCTCAGGTAAGGTGATTCCTGTCCTCAGTGACCAAGAAAAGATACTTCTTTGTGCTGATGGAGACGTCGATGCTTCTGATTTTGATTGGGAGCTTGGCGGCGTTCTTCAGGATTTAATTAATGATTGTGCGGATAATGATCTTACGGTGCCTGAAGCATTGGCTGTCATCCGTGAAAAATGGGGCCAACCTGATATTGAAATTCCCGTTGCTGATGTCAATGATGCGAGTCCAGAACTTCGAGCCGTTTTAGGTACATAAGCCTGTTTAGATGCTCGAATCTTTGGCCGCCCCGTTGTTATGGGGTGGTTTGTGCTATCTGGTCGAACGTCGCCCGACGTGTGGGAGCGGCCACGCCTAGCCAAAAAAAATAACGGTGCACCTGAAGAACGGTGCATCGAATTCTGAAATGTCATGCGGCTAGCCGTTTGCTTAACTCGGTTGCGCGCGATTCCACAGCGTCAATCGGCAGATATTGCACTCGCGAAGCATCCCAAATTTCTCGCGCGCGCTTAAAGGTATCAAATTGCCCGTTAGTCTGAGGTTCGTAGTAGAAGGCTACGATGTCTGTATCCTTGCCGATTTCGACTCGGGAATTTGCAAATTCTAGCTGTGAACTCGTGTTTTGCATTTTTTCGATTTTTAGTGACCAGGCTTCCACATTTGCGAAACCAGCATTCGGATTCGCAGTCGCGAAGTTGAATGCTTCGTTGAGTTCAAGCACTGTGTCTTCTTTCACGACTGCACAGTTTGGGTCCAATTGATATTTCGCAATGATAAGAGTCGAGTCAGTTTTTATTGCAGTGCGAACAAGTGGCTGATTTTGATAAGCCTTTTTGATTTTAACCCGCAGATTGCGCACATCATTTGCTGGTTGGTTCCTTGCAGGGGGTTCTATTAGCTGGCTGAACAAGAGAGCGCACGCCTCTGCCAGGGAGGCCGCGTGCATGAACTTCGCAGCATCAACGCGCAATAGATTGTTCCAGTGATCGACACACCAACCAAGGTAATCGTTAAGCGTCTCGGTGCCCTCGATGTCTAACGCGTGGTTTGCATCTTGTAGTTGTTTGAGCTGTGTTTCCAGGTTTTTCCGTGCGGTTTTGACGGCACCTTGTACTGCTCCCATTCCGCTGTGGTCATCGAGAAATTGCCATTCTGATTCGCCAGTGGATACGCATTGGACGATCACCCCATATCCGAGGGACGTAATCGCTAATGGTGAGGGGACTATGCGGACAGTCCAATATCTGAATTGCATTGTCACTTCCTCCCATTGGGTATTGCGGTATCACTCTAGTCTTGACAGTGTAAAAGGTTTTCGGGCGAGTATGTAATTTACTAGGTTAGATACTTCATTCTTATCGACGGCCAATTCTGTAGGGTCGTACCCCCGTGGCGTTCGAACGAGTCGAACCAGGACTATCTGGCTGCTGTTGATGATCGCCGTAATCTCGGTGGCCAGTGTGCTGGCGAATGCTTGAGAGGCGCACTCCTCGCTGCGGTCACTGTGGCGTGCGGTGCAGCGTCTGTCGAATATATTCCGGTCGATGGATAGGCATGCCCCAGGATGCGAACATCGATGGTGGGTATCGATGCGGTGAGCTCGACGTCCGAACGGTAGGGGTCCGTGAAGACGAGGGCAGCCGCGTCCGTGCGCACCGAGATTCGGTGAAAGGTGGTTACGTCCGGGGAGCCTGGCATGAAAGTGCGCCACTCTCACCATTGACTATATAGGTAAACATAAGCTAACATTCGCTGCATGCGGGTTGCTGTTTTCGGCTATCAGTCGTGGGGGCACCGGACGTTGTCCGCGGTCATCAGTACTGTTCATCAAGCAGTTTTGGTAGTCGCGCACCCCGCCAGCGATCACTTTTATGAGCAAATGTGGGCAGACTCCGTTGAGGAGCTAGCCAGCGAACATGTGCTCCAGGCGTGCGGCACTGAGCGCGTGGGGCAAGACGTCATTGACGGGTTGCGCGATGCTGGACCAGAATTACTTCGAATTCCGAGGTCAGCGCGTCCGCGTGCTTTCCGCGCATGTCTCGCAAGGCCGCTTCGGCGGAACCCCGGCCGAGTCAGCATCCCTTACGAGGGAGGAATTGCGGTGGTCTGTGGGTCGCCCCGTGCCAACGTGCCGGCGCCGGCGATTGTTCTGGCACGTGTGCGTCTCGACGACAACTCGAAACTGCCCGAGACCGAAACCAATAACAACGGAGAAAAATGACACTTAAGAAGATTCTCGTTAGCACCGCTGCTGTGCTGACCTTGGGCGTAGCACTGACCGCGTGCTCGACTGATGACCAGTCCGGAAACTCCGGGGATTCCCAGGCAGTTAATGCCGAGCAGGGCGCATTCCCCACCACCATCGAGCACCGCTACGGCTCGACCGAAATCAAGGATGCCCCACAGCGTGTGGTCTCCTTGGGCTACACGGATCAGGACGCACTGCTGGCACTGGGAGTTACTCCTGTCTCCGTGAACTACTGGGACGGAATGACCCCGGATGGTCAGGCTGCGGGCAATTGGTCCAATGACAAGATCGAGGGCGAGACTCCTCGGATCGACAAACACGCAGAGGTTAATGCGGAAGCTATCGCTAAGGACAAGCCAGACCTCATCGTGGCCGTTTACTCGGATATCGATGAAGACACGTACAAGAAGCTGTCTGAGATCGCCCCTGTCGTCGTACAAAAGGGCGAATACGAAGAACTACAGCAACCATGGGACGTGACCACGGAAGAGATCGGGCAGGCCGTGGGCAAGCCTGAAGAGGCGAAGCGCCAGGTGGAGCAGGTTAAGGAGAAGTTCGCAGAGCTCAAGGCCCGCCACCCAGAGTGGGCAGAGAAGGAACTTGGTGTAGCCACTATCTCTGACGGTAGTTTGGCGGTCTTTGCCGAGGGTGATCCGCGCAGCCGCTTCTTCACCGAGCTGGGATTCAAGATCAACCCGGCCTACGCGGGCATCACCAAGGACAAGTTCTACGGCGAGGTCTCCAAGGAAAACGCAGCCAAGATCAATTCCGACGTATTGGTGTGGGATCAGCTGTCTTACTCTCCGACGCAGAGCAAGGCTTCTGTGATCGAGGATCCGATCGTGGGCGAGCTGCCTGCGGTGAAGGACGGACGCAGTGTTTATCTGGAGGGCGACTTGGAAAAGGCCTTCGGGTGGCAGACCGTGCTGAGCCTGAACTATTTGCTGGACAAGATCGAGCAGCCGTTGGCAGACGCCACGAAGTAGTCTGAATCAACTTCTGAGCCGCCCCGCGTGAAAGTGCCGGGGCAGTTTTGCTCTCGTTGAAAGCTCTTAAATTCGACGACAGGTCATGCGGAAAATCTCTCCAAGATTTCGTCCGAATGCCCTTTCGCGGGGCTCCGTCGAGTTGAGACGTCGAAACATGCCGAATCTCCAGTCCCAGTGGTCCGAGTTACGGGGAAGTGCCCCCTTCAGTCATCCATCCTGCGGTACAGCAGACCGTTGAAGTGAACACGGGTACGGGCGAGGAGAGAGGTTTCTACTTTTCAATTAGACCGCAACTTTCAGCCCATCGAGCAGCATGCGATAAACTGCGTCAAGAGCGGTAGCGGTAACCGTCAAAAATGTTCCTTCGAAGACGACGGTGGCGGAAGATATTTGCTGACCTATAGGGGAGACGAGCCAAGTCTAGTTACAGTACAGTTTTCTGAAGGTTCCAGCAGTAAAGAAAACTTCGGTTTATATAAGTCGACGTGGCTTCTATAAGTGGCCAACTACAGAACGATACTAGTTAGATGCAGACATACAATAGATACGATTCATTTGGGGAACCAAAATGGGATTTTCAAAGCTCTGTAGAGGTCCCATTCCCAGATATATTCCCTTACGATATTAATGACGGTGGTTGCCTCGCTACGCTTAGTCGGAACTACTCGTATGCAGTAGAAGTGCGGATGGAGTCCTCCATTTTTCCACCGTTGGGTGATAATAGAGCCTGTACATGGCGGGAAGTGGGAATGGCACTTAAGCGACCAGTTCTCCCTGCTCGCTCTTTCCGAAATGCTTTCGGAAAAATGAGCGAAACTCAATTCAAGTCTGAGATAGCAAACAAGGTGTCATGGCCCTTCGATACGAACCTAAGCCTCTTATGGTATCCGCTTCGCGCCGAACTTGGAAGGCCTGAATATTGCTGGTACCTCCCGGAAGGCTATGAGATAGGCGACTGCGAAGAACGAGAATTAAACGGATGGCATTACGTTGCTGGCTCACTAATCGAGGAGACGCACAATGATGCTGAAGGTGTCGTTATGGCTACCGCAGCATGGCATTCAGATTTGTGGCTTATGTTTTTAAATACTTGCAACTCGCGGGTCATTGTTACCTTAAACAACCGCGATCAGGCGCGTCGAATACTAGAGAATAATGTCATTGAAACGTATTTACTCTGGGGGAATTGCTAACACTCCCATAAAACTATTCGGAATAGTACTGCAGGCCCATCCGCCACGCGGTGGGCAATTATATCAATGCCCCGTGTCAGTCTGGCCGTTGTTATAGCGCCAATCAGACCAGCGGCACAACTCAGTATGCGTAGCAGGAACTTGTTCACTCAACATGTTCACCTGATTCTTTTTTCGATTCCTTGTTGGACTAAGTGTTTAGGGCAGCAGTTGGTGATTGGTGGTGGAGAGGACTCCGTGGATACTAGTTTTCCAACCCATCAACAATCCGCACGGTTTCCATTGCCACGCGAGTGACCTTGCCAATCAGGTCCACGATGCAGCGCGGATTGCCAACTTCATCGGCCCAATCATTCGGGTCATTTACAATCCCTGAAGCCTTGTCCTTCTTCACCTGGTACCGGTCAATCAACCACGCCACTGCCGAGCGCGAACCCAACATGTACTGATCCGCCTCGGCCGGAATACCGGAGATGGTCACCTGCTTGTTGTATATCAACTTCGTCACATCGTTGACGTTCTTGCCCGTTTCCGGGTCCTTGCGTTTGGCCCACTTCATCTTCTGCACGCGCCACGTCTCGCGGTTGGACTCATCACCCTTGACCTGAATATCTAACGGCCAGGGTTCCACGGACTCATAATCCACGTGCAACGCCACAAGTTCTTTGCCAGCGGCAGCAAACTTATCGAACTCCGCACGCGAACTTGGTGTTTCAATATGCGGCAGCATCTTCTTCAAATCTGCCGCATACTGCGTGCGATAACCCGGATCATGCAACTTTCCATACACAAAGTGGAAGATGTCATCACCCGAGACATCACCGCCCAACGCATCCCGATAAATCTGCTTAATCTCATCCGTGATGTTGTCTACGCGTACATACCCGTCAACAACCTCACCGACCTGACCATAGACACTGGCTTCGCCCTGCTTGACGACGTTCCCCTCACCAAACAGGCCACCGTCCTCAGCATCGACTGGAGACCAGGTGAAACGGGAGAAGAATTGACCTGTATCCAAGGTATGCAAATTAGGTAATAAATCCGATGCAAATAAACTGAAATCATAATGAGACGATGAGCCAGTTACGACAAAACCGATATTGGAGTGCTCTGGGGTCGGGAACATTGAGGGTAATTGGTACTGCCTATCATTGAGTGACGGCTCCATATATCCGCGCATAGGGCTAAATGGCCGATAACAAGACTTATAAATCCGAGATTTTTTGACCTTGACAGGACTATTTTTGGATGCGAGTCGTTTGAGAATCTCTGTCCATGATATTCGTCTTGCATCCGCAAACCGTGAATAGCCTTTTAAGAATCCCGTGACGTCTGATGGATGTGGATTACTTATATTTTCATGGGAGAACCACTTCTGTAACTCTGCAACGGCCTCTGCATACGTTTCCGTCAGTCGACCTAGTTGTTCAGTCAATTGCTTTTCAGTCTGCGCATATGCCCAGGAATCACGCCCGGTTTTTAATCCAGCAGAAAATGTTGTGAAAAACTTTGTCGAGTTCCCCTTCTTTTCACCAATAACCGGCCACGTCTCGAATTCTTCAGAGCGTTGGTTTAGCCAATCGCCTTCTTTGTTCGGCTCGATAGTTTTCCAAATAAGGTTTTCGATTGATGCGCTTGTAATTGCGCTTATCTTGTCCGCCTTAGAGGAATAGTCTGGTAATTCGGCATAGTGCAAGTCAAAGGATTGCTTCGACTCATCCTTGACTCCTATAGCAATGGAAACCCCAACCCGGATGTCAAAGACATTGCCGCCTTCACGTTTGGCGTGTTCCCCCGCCATACGCGAATTTCCACGAAGATTGAAAACGTAGAGATCTGTGAAGTCTTCAGCCATCGACAAGCGCACGCCGTCACCCGTATTGCCGTCGATCCAGCCGCCGTTCGAGACGAATGCAACTACGCCTTGGTCGCCGATGCGGTCGGTAGCCCATCGGAAAGCGCGCAGGTAGGAGTCGTAAAGCGAGTTTTTATTGGTGGCCGTGGACTTGGCCGCGTAGGTGTCCGCGATTCGCTTATCCAGGCTGGGATACTTCTGGTTAGCGTTGAGGTCATTCGCGGACTTTTGGCCCGCGGAGTACGGCGGGTTACCAATGACCACGTTGATGGGTGCATTCTTTTGTCGCTCGATGGTGGCGTTGTTTTCGCGGAAGATGTTGAGATCTGGAATATCGCCGTCTTCGTGGATTTGGAAGGTATCGGCAAGCGCGATATTCGTAAACGGCACGTAGTCCGGTGCTGGTTCACCGTTGCGCTGCGCGGCTTCCTCACGCAGGACGTTGTAGGTGGTCTCGATATTGACGGCGGAGACGTAGTACGCCAGCAGCATGATCTCGGTGGCAAACAGCTCTTTGGCATATTTGCGTGCCATATCTTCTGGTTTGATCAGCCCAGACTGCAACAAGCACACCATAAACGTCGAGGTCCCAGCAAAGGGGTCGAGTATGCTCACGCCCTCATCGCTGAGCCCCTTGCCAAAGTGTTTTTGGGAGACCTCATCGGCAGCACGCAGGATAAAGTCCACGATTTCCACCGGGGTGTAGACAATGCCCAGGGCTTCTGCTTGTCTCTTGAAGGCCTTACGGAAGAAGCGCTCGTAAAGATCTTTGATCACCTGCTGCTTACCCGAAGCAGAGGTCACCTCAGAAGCACGAACACGCACGGACTCGTAGAATTTCTCCAGCGATTCCGTTTCACTGTCCAGGTGTGCGTCCTGCAGCGCATCCGTCATACGCTGCATTACCTGGGCCACCGGGTTGTTCTCAATGAAGTCGTGGTTGTCGAACAAGGCGTTGAACACCGGGGCAGTGATCAAGTGCTGCGAAAGCATAGAGATGGCGTCGGCCTCACCAATCCCGTCGTTCAAGTTATTACGCAGGCCATCGACGAAGTCATCGAATTCAGCGCGCAAGTGCTTGTCCGCGCCGTCGACAAGCTTAGTAATGCGGGTGACCTGGTTTTCGGCAATCTTGGCGACGTCATCGGCCCAGTCTTCCCAATACGTGCGCGAACCAACCTTATCCACCAACTTGGTGTAGATGGCTTCCTGCCACCGCTCCAAAGAAAACAGTGCGATCTGCTTCGCTGTGTCTTCGTCAGTGGGATTATCGGTCGGGGAGGGAGCAGGATCGACGATCGGCTTTTTAGGTTTCACAACTGGGTCCACGACAACTGGCAGCTCGTCTGGGTTGCCTTCGTTCAACGCGATGGAGTTGATCTTCGCATTGAAGCGATCATCGTGGGCACGCAGCGCGTTTAGGATCTGCCACACCACCTTGAAACGCGTGTTATCGTTGAGCGCCTGCGACGGGCTCACCCCAGGAGGCACTGCGACCGGCAAGATAATATAGCCGTAGTCTTTGCCCTCTGCTTTACGCATCACGCGGCCGACAGACTGCACCACATCCACCATGGAGTTACGCGGTTGGAAGAAGATCACCGAATCCAACCCCGGCACATCCACGCCTTCCGACAGGCAACGGGCGTTGGTCAAAACCCGGGATTCCGTTGGGGCAATATCCGCTTCCAGCCAGTTGATCCGCGAAGAACGCTGCATCGCATTCATGGTGCCGTCGACATGCTGGGCGGCCACAGCCACATCCGTGTTGTGTAGGCTGATATCTTCCAACGCGGCGTGCTCGTGCAGCGATTCCTGGTGTGCGGCCACCAGGGCAGGGAAGGAATCTGCGATCTGTTTGGAATGCTTGATGTCTTTCGCGAAAGCCACTGTGCGCTGCATCGGCTTGGCATTAACCTCGAAGCCGTCCTTGGTGCCCTGCAACTTGCCGGAGCGTTTCGCCAGCGCATTCCACGCGCCGATGATCGCCGAAGCCGTCGTGAGGTTCACCAATTGCCCTGGGCTGTTGGCAAGTGCCTCTGCGGCGACGTCTTCGTCGACAGTCATCACCAACACCTTGTAATCGGTAAGCAACCCGCGCTCGACGGCCTCGCCGAACCCCAGGCGGTGGAATTCCGGGCCGTAGGTGCCTTCATCATCCATCGAGGCGAGCTCCGCCGAGTGGTCTGCGGCTTTGTCTTTGACGTCGTCGTCGAAAAGCTTCGGGGTTGCCGTCATATACAGGCGCTTGTCGGCCCTGAGGTAGTCGGCGTCGTGGATGCGCACGAAATTCGAGGCATCCTCGCCAGCCAGCGTCACACCCGTGGTGCGGTGGGCTTCGTCGCAAATGGCCAGGTCGAAATCATCGAGGCCGTGCTGCTGCGCGTCGTGGACGGTGGGTAGCGACTGATAGGTGGAAAACACCACGTGCAGGCCGGCAGAGTGCTTGCCGGTATTGAATACTTCCGCTAGGCGCTTACCATTTGTAGATACCGGAACTTCTAGATCATACGGCGCGATATCCTCGGCGCCTTTGCCCACCTTGGTATCCGAGCACACCGCGAAGCTGCGCATGTCCACCGTGGCCTGCGCAGTCCACTCACGCAGGGTTTGTGAGAGTAGCGCGATAGACGGAACCAGGAATAAAACCCGGGCTTTACCCCCCCGTTTTCGCGGGCGAACTGTTCAGCCAGGCGCAGCGACGTAAACGTCTTGCCCGTACCACAGGCCATGATCAGCTTGCCGCGATCATGAGTAGCAAAACCAGCCAGGGCTTTTTCGATAGCCTCAGATTGGTGTTTACGCGGCTGGAAAGCTTCCTTACGCTCCAGTTTCACTTGGATTTCTGAGCCAGGGAATGCCACATCCCAGTTCACCGGAGCAGAAGCAATATCTGCGATACCAATACGGCTGGTTTCAATGATTTGGTTCGCCAGTGCGGCCTCGGCATTAGACGACCACTTATCCGTCGTCGAGATGATATAGCGGTGCGAGAAATGTTCCCGGCCGTTTTCCGTCACGAAAGACTTACCGGAAGCCTCAAAGAAGGAATCAATGTGGCCTTTTTGAATGCTGGTGGTCGGCTTATAAAACTTCGCCTGGATGGCCACCCAACTATCATCAGCTACGCGGTGGGCGACCATATCAATGCCGGTATCGACGCGCCCACCGTTATAGCGCCAATCAGACCAGCGGCAGACCTCATCGAACTGCTCGGCCAGCGATGGTGTGGTGCGGAAGAAGTTCACCATGAGTTTTTCGAAGGCAATACCGTACTTGCCCTGCGGTTGATTCGCACGTAGCTGGTCCAGAACTTCTTCAAACGTAGCCATGCACCGATTATGCCTTACCAACTTCGCTTCGCCTCCACGGGCTAAAGAAACGCCACATGCCACAACGACGCGCACCAGCGCTCTAGACTTGCTCATATGTCACAAAGCCCCAGACTTCATCCCTACCGCGTGAACCTGGACTGGCTCTGGGGTATACCACCCGGTAATGACGGCACCCCAGCTACCGTGCGCGCAGTCGTTACCGGGGGAGAGGCCTGCGTATTAGCCCAAGCCTGGCTGGAAAGCCTCTCAGCCGACGAAGACGGCAACCGCGGCGAAGGCGGCTGGGGAGCACAGCTAGTACACGTCGACGAGAACTCGCGCCGGGCCATCCTGGCGATCACCTCCGCCGGAGAAGACGTTGCCGACGGCATCGAAGACGGTACCGATAACCTGTACTGCTTCCTCGCCGAACGGGTACGCGCTGCGCTGAACCCTGAACTGAGCGTGGAATGGCAGGAGGGTGACCGTCGGCACGCGTAACAGGCGGCTAAAGTGTAGGGCATGAAACGCCTCTTGCTCATCGACGGACACTCCATGGCTTTCCGTGCTTTTTACGCACTCCCGGCAGAAAATTTCTCCACCGGCGGCGGCCAGCACACCAACGCGGTCTACGGATTCCTCACCATGCTCACCGGCATCGTCGGCGATGAAAAACCCGACCACATCGCAGTGGCCTTCGACGTCGGACGCAAGACCTTCCGCACCGAAAAATTCCCGGATTACAAAGCCCAGCGCGCGGCCACGCCAGAAGAATTCAAGGGCCAAGTCGAACTCATCCGCGAAGTCATCGAAGCACTCGGCATCACCACGCTTTCAGTCGAAAACTACGAGGCCGACGACATCCTCGCCACCCTGGCCACCGCGGCCGGGGCACAGTCCGGCGAATACGAAACCCTGATCGTTACCGGCGACCGCGACTACCTCCAGTTGGTCAACGACACCACTACCGTGCTGTACCCCATGCGCGGGGTATCCAAGCTGCACCGTTTCACCCCGGATGCCGTAGAAGAAAAATACGGCTTAAGCCCGCAGCAATACCCGGACTTCGCAGCCCTACGCGGCGACCCATCCGACAACCTGCCCAACATCCCCGGCGTCGGCGAAAAAACCGCACAAAAATGGATCAAACAATACGGCAGCCTCGACGAGCTGATCGCACACGCCGACGACATCAAAGGCAAAGCCGGCAACAGCTTCTGCGAACGCATCGAACAAGTGCGCCTCAACCGTGAACTCACGCAAATGATCACCGATATGCAACTTTCGCACAGCCCGGATGATCTTTCTTTTGCCGACGTCGACGCCAACCAAGTGGCCGCCCATTTCGACGACCTCGAATTTGGCCCCAACCTGCGCGACCGCGTACTCGGCGTATTTGGCGCTGAAGCCGAGATAGACGACACCCCCGAATTACCCGCGATCACACACGACGAAGCCAGACTCACCGACTGGCTCGCCGAGCACACCGAAGGCGTCGCCATGTTCGTCGACGGCAACGGCGCGCCGGGCCAGGGTGATGCCACGGCGATCGCGTTCGTCGATACGAACCGGCAAGGCATCACGGTGGTGTTGGAAGATCTTTCCGCCGACGAAGACAAAGCCTTGGCAGAGTGGCTTGCCGACGACGGCGCCAGCAAATATTTGCACGAGGCCAAAGCGGCCTTCCACATGCTGGCAGGCCGTGGCTACCAGCTGCGCGGCATCAGCCACGACACTGCGATTGCCGCCTACCTGCTGCGGCCGGGCCAGCGCGGCTATGACCTGGCCGATGTGTACCAGCGTCACCTGCAAAAAACCCTGCCGAGCGGGGAGAGCGAGACCCAGCAGCTGTTAGAAAAAGCAGGCGCGATCCTGGAACTGGCCGAGCTGCTCACCGCCGAGCTGCTGAAAATCGAAAGCTTCGAGCTCTACCGTGACCTGGAGCTGCCGCTAGTGCAGATCCTCGGAACTATGGAAGCCACCGGCATTGCCGTCGATCGTGACGTGTTGGATGAGCAAGCCGAGACCTTCGCCGAGATGGTGCGCGAAGAACAAGACGCCGCCCGCGAGCTGGCCGGTGATGATGAGCTGAATCTGAATTCGCCGAAGCAGCTGCAGAAGGTCTTGTTCGAAACGCTGGATCTGCCGAAGACGAAGAAAACCAAAACCGGATATTCCACCGCCGCCGGTGAGATCGAAGCCTTGGCCGCGAAGCACCCGCACCCATTCTTGGACCGGCTGCTGGCCCACCGCGAATACCAGAAGATGAAAACCACCCTGGAAGGCTTGTCCAAAACCGTGCAAGGCGACGGGCGCATCCACACCAGCTTCCACCAAACGGTGGCCTCGACCGGCCGGTTGAGCTCGTCAGACCCGAACCTGCAAAACATCCCGGTGCGCACCGAGGCCGGACGCAAGATCCGCTCGGCCTTCCAGGTCAGTGAAGGTTTTGAAACTCTGCTCAGCGCAGACTACTCGCAGATCGAAATGCGCGTGATGGCACACCTTTCTGGCGATCCGGGGCTGATCCAGGCCTACCAAGAAGGCGAAGACCTGCACAATTACGTCGGCTCGCGCGTGTTCGACGTGCCGGTGGAAGAAGTCACCCCGGAGCTGCGCCGCCGAGTCAAAGCGATGTCCTACGGCTTGGTCTACGGGCTGTCCGCCTACGGGCTTTCGCAGCAGCTGAATATCCCGCCGGGTGAAGCGAAAAAGATCATGGAAAACTACTTCGCCCGCTTCGGTGGGGTGAAGCAGTACCTGGATGAGGTCGTCGACAAGGCCCGCCACGATGGTTTTACCTCCACGGTGTTTGGGCGCCGGCGTTATTTGCCGGAGCTGAACTCGGATAACCGGGTCGCCCGCGAAAACGCCGAACGGGCCGCGCTGAACGCGCCGATCCAGGGAACCGCCGCGGACATCATCAAGGTGGCGATGATTCGCGTCGACGACGCGCTGCGTGAGGCCAAATTGCGCTCGCGGGTGCTGTTGCAGGTGCACGACGAGCTGGTCGTGGAAATCGCCGACGGCGAGTTGGAACAGGTGCGTGAGCTGGTGGAACGCGAGATGGACCAGGCAATTACGCTGACCGTGCCATTGGAAGTTTCCACCGGTTCAGGTACCAACTGGCAAGCCGCCGAGCACTAGGCGGCGCAGCCAGGTGGGTGGAGGCTCGCTGGTTTTAGCCAGCGAACTCGAAGACCCGGTACCCGTTGGCGCCTAGCTGATCGGAGGCGTGCTTGTCGACGCGCGGTGCCGGCAAGCCCGCAGCACCGAAGAGGTAATACAGCTCTTCGACAGAACGCAGGTGGTCGCCGTACAGCGCGAAGTTGATCAGTTCTTGTTCTGCATTGCCCGCAGCACCGGCGTCGCCGGCTGGCCGGCACTGGCACGCAAGCCGCAGCGCGCGCTGTGCATCGCGGGTGTTCTGCTGGTGTTCGCGGTGCAATTGCCGCAGGTATTCGATGGCTGCGGCATCATCACGCTGGGCGAGTGCCGCGGTAATGGCGAGTGTCTGCTCGCTTGCCGGGGCCGGTACAGCGCCTGCAGCCGCTGCAGTGTTAGCCGCAAGGCCGGGGTGGTGGCCGTCGACAAGTGCTTCGTGCAGATGCGCCAGACCAGTGACCACCTCATTCGTGCGCGGGTGATCGGCGCTGAGCTGGTCGATGGTGTTTGCGTCGGCAAGCACGCGGCCAGCAGTGCTCAACTGCCATTGCTGCGCGCTGTTGCGGGCAACCAGATTGTGCGTTTCCAAATACGCCAGCAGTGTGGCCAGGCCAGAAGGTTGGGTGTTCGTGGCAACGGCGAGTTCTTCGGTATCGCGCGGTGCGGTGGCTAGTGCCGTGCCCAGCCCGATGGTCACGGCCGTACGGATGGCGAAAGGTGCGACGAGATCCGCGAGTGCTGCAAAATCGAGTTCTTGCACAGCAGGCGTGGAAGCTGCCTGCACTGCGGCGGGAGTCGGCGTGGCGGCTGGCTCTGTGGCGCTCGTGATCTCAGTTGGCTGCGTGCGGTTAGCGCGGTAGCGGTCTTTCTGCTTACCGGACTTCCAATAGCCACTCAGGTGCATCTGGTCTTTGCGCAGACCTTTTTCATGCTGCAACCAGCGGCGAATCGGCTTCAAGCTTGCGGATTCTCCCGCCACCCACGCGAATGGTTCGCCATCCCACCAATCGGTGCTAGTGATGGCGTCGTAAAGCACATTCGGGTTGTCACGCACCAGCCAGGTGATCTCTACGCCTTCGGGCTGCACTAAATCCTGCCGGTGCGAATCCGCATCCACGGCGATGAAAAATTTGCCGCGCTGCTCAGCCGGCCATTGCTCCAGCCAGCGGCTCATGGCAGGCAGGGCAGTGGCATCACCGGCGGCGAGAATCCAATCTGCACCACTCGGATGCGAAGCGGTGGATTTCGGGCCTGCGATCTGCAAGGTTTGGCCCACCTGCGCCAGGCGTGCCCAGTCGCTGGCAACACCAGAACCGTGTAGCACGAAATCAACGTCGAGCTCGCCACGGGAGGCATCGTAGTTGCGCACGGTATAGGTGCGGCGCGTGCTGCCGGAATTTTTCGACGGCCACGCGATCTTGCCGTCGCGCTGCTCCGGGCCCTGCGGAGTGCGGCCGGGGGTGGTGGAGAAAATTAATTTGATGGAATCGTCGAAATTATCCGAACGAAACGCTGGTACGGGATACCCGTTATCTGCGGTATGTGCGGCGAGCTGCTCGCCGCCCAAGGTCACCCGGCGCATGCCGTCGGTGACATCCTGGACGCGCAGTACCTGCAGATAACGGGTGCTCAGCGAATAAGACTTGCGGTGACGGGCCATACCGCAAGTCTAGCTCTTATTTCATGCCCGAGCCGAGCTTGATGGACAAACCTGGAACCGAGTTAATCAGCTCCTTGGTGTAATCCTGCTGTGGATCGTCGAAAAGCTGCTCTGTTGGGCCGCGCTCCACAATCTGCCCGCTTTTCATCACCACGACGTTATCGGCGGTCTGGCGGACCACCGCGAGATCGTGGGTGATGAACAGGTAGGACAACTGCAGGTTCTGCTGTAGCTCATTGAGCAGCTCGATGACCTGGTTTTGCACCAGGACGTCTAAAGCAGACACGGCTTCGTCGAGCACGATAACTTCTGGTTCCAGCGCCAGAGTGCGTGCAATCGCGATGCGCTGGCGCTGACCACCAGATAGCTCGTTGGGGTAGCGGCGCATAGCGGAGGCTGGCATGGCCACCATATCCAGCAACTCGGCTACACGCTTTTCGCGAGACTTCCGGTTGCCAACCTTATGCAGCACCAGCGGTTCCTCGATGGACTTGTACACCGAATACATCGGATCCAGCGAACCATATGGGTTTTGGAACACAACCTGCAGCTTGCGGCGCAAGCGGAAGATCTCCTTGGCAGACATCTTCTGCACGTTTTCACCCTGATACAAGATCGTGCCCGAGGTAGGTTCCAGCAGGTTCAGCACCATATTTGCCACGGTGGATTTACCAGAACCGGATTCTCCGACCACTGCCAAAGTTTCGCCCTTGTGCAGTGAGAACGAGACATTGTCGACGGCTTTGAACATCTCGCCGCGCTTACCACGCACCGGGAATTCCTTGGTGAGCTCGTCGACGCGGATGATCTCTGAATCCGCGTTCTTGCTCTTCGTCTCTGCTGGTGCCGAGGCCGCTGGGTCTACCTGCGCGGTGGTGTGCGTGCGTTGCGAAGCCATCAAGGGTGCAGCGTTGACCAGGCGCTGGGTGTACGGGTGGTGTGGATCTTCCAGGATCTCGCGCGATGGCCCCGCTTCGACGATGCGTCCGCGGTGCATCACGATCAGGTGTTCGGCGCGCTCTGCCGCCAACCCCAGGTCGTGGGTAACAAATAGCAGGGCAGTGCCGTGCTGATCAGTCAGCGTTTTCAAGTGATCCAGGATCTTCTTCTGCACGGTCACGTCTAACGCGGAGGTCGGCTCGTCGGCAATGAGCAAACGTGGGTTTGCTGCCAGTCCGATACCGATCAATGCCCGCTGACGCATACCACCAGAAAACTCGTGAGGGTACTGGTTCGCGCGCGATTCTGGATCAGGCAAACCGGCTTCCGCCAACAACTCGTTGACGCGCTTTTTCACCTCGGATTTGCCGACGACGTTATTCGCCTTGAGAGATTCCGCGACTTGCGTCCCGATCTTCCATACCGGGTTCAGGTTGGACATGGGATCTTGCGGCACCAAGCCAATTTCGGAGCCGCGCAGCTTCTGGATCTGCTTTTCGCTCATGTCGTTGATGGTCTGGCCGTCGAAGATAATCGATCCGCCGGTGACCGCACCGTTTTCGGGCAGTAAACCAAGAATCGACATCGCGGTGGTGGATTTACCTGATCCCGACTCGCCGACGATCGCGACGGATTCACCCGGATAAATATCGAAGCTGACTCCGCGGACTGCTTCGACGACACCGGTCGATGACTGGAAAGAGATCTTCACGTCGTCCATGCGCAGCAACGGCTGGGCCGCTTGCTCTGTGGAATTCTTCTTCGCAGAACTCATCGTTTCCTCGCTTTCGGGTCTAGGGCGTCGCGGACGACGTCGCCCATGAGGATGAAGCTCAGCACGGTAATTACCAGTGCACCAGCCGGGTAGAACAGAATTTCAGGTCGGGTACGCAACGAGCTTTGTGCCGCAGAAATATCGCCACCCCAGCTCACGACCTCTGGCGGCAACCCGATACCCAGGAAGGACAGCGTTGCTTCGGCAACAATGAACACACCAAGTGCGACGGTGCCGTAGACGATGATTGGAGCCGCGGCATTCGGCAGGATGTGTTTGGTCAGAATTGTCCACCGGGAAGCACCCAGCGAGCGGGAAGCGGTGACGAAGTCCTCATTTTTCACGCTCATCACGCTACCGCGGGCAATACGGGCGATATTCGTCCAGCCGAACAGCGAGAGCACGAGAACCACAGACCATAGCGAACGCGATTCGCGGAACATTTGCATGACGACGATGGCAGCCAGCAGCAACGGTACGGCAAAGAAGACGTCGGTGAAGCGGGAGAGCACAGAATCGATCCAGCCGCCAAGGAAACCTGCCGTCGCACCGATGGCGGTGCCGATGAGCATGACCATGGCGGTTGCCAACACACCGACGGCTACCGAAGCGCGAGCTCCGTAAACGGTGCGGGCGTAAATATCGCAGCCTTGGCGGTCAAAACCGAATGGGTGGCCAGAAGTAGGTTCGCCAAGCGAGTTCGACAGCTGGCAAAAGCGTGGGTCTGTCGAGGTAAATAATTGCGGGAAGAGCGCCAATGCAATGGTGAACAAGATCAGCAGTGCAGAGACCCAAAACAGTGGGCGTTTGCGCAAGCTAGCCCAGGCCTCGCCCCATTGGGAGCGTGGTGGACGGTCGTCGTTGACCGCATCGACTGCGCCGAGGCCTTGCTCGTCGGTTTCGGCGACGTAGCGTTCCAGGCGTGGTCGTTGGAAGTAGTTCTTATTTGTCATAGCGAATCCTTGGATCGAGCACGGCGTACATCAGATCAACCAACAGGTTGGCAATGATGTAGACGATGACAAGCACGGTGGTGATGGAGACGACAGTGGCGGGTTCACCGCGGATAATCGCTTGGTACAAGGTGCCACCAATACCGTTGATGCCGAAGATTCCCTCGGTGATGATCGCGCCACCCATCAGAATGCCGAGGTCTGCGCCGATGAAAGTGACCACCGGGATCATGGAGTTACGCAGCACGTGGCGTGTCATCACCGATCCGCCGGAAAGGCCTTTCGCGCGGGCAGTGCGCACGTAGTCGGCGCGCAGGTTTTCCGATACCGACTGGCGGGTCAGACGGATGACATAAGCCAATGACACCGCACCCAAAACCACAGCGGGCATGAGCAGTTCGACGAATGTCTCATTACGGCCAACGGTGACCGGAAGCAGGCCCCATTTCACACCGATGAAGAATTGCATGACGAAACCGATAACGAATGAAGGAATGGCGATCACGAGAAGTGAAAGCACCAGCACTGTGGAGTCAAAGATTCCGCCGCGACGAACACCGGCGATGAATCCAAACAGCACACCGAAGACGGTTTCGAAGATGACTGCCATGACGGTCAGTTTGATCGTTACCGGAAAGGCATTAGCCATAACCGATGAGACGGGTTGACCAGAGAAAGTCATGCCGAAATCAAGGGTGAAGATTCCCTTGAGATAGAGCAGGTATTGCACCAAAAACGGCTTGTCGAGGTTGTATTCTTCCTCGATCCGCTGGCGAGCAATATCACTGAGGCCGCGGTCACCGCCGAGTGCTTCGACGGGATCACCTGGCATCAAGAACACGAGGGCAAAAATCAAGAAGGTGGCTCCGAAAAACACTGGAACCATTTGCAAGACTCGGCGCCCTATGTAATGCAACATAGGTTATTCCTTACTTATGACGGGCGAAATCCGGCCAACCGCAAATCGGGCGGGCCGGATTAACGTTGCCTTAGTTTAACTTAAAGAAGTGCGTGACAACACTTCTTCGTTGTTCTTAAGACTTCGTGATCGCGTAGAAGAGCGGAACGCGGTTCCAAGCGAATTCGACGTTGTCGACAGCCTCAGAGTGTCCTGCGGCTGCGTTGGAGTACCACATTGGGATAGCAGGCAGATCCTTCAGCAAGATCTTCTGGGCTTCGGAGAACAGCTTGGTCGCTTCCTCCACGCTGCTTGCTTGCTGTGCTTCTGTCAGCTTGGCGTCAAATTCGTCGTTAGAATAGTCACCATCGTTGGACGAGCCACCGGTAGCGTACAGTGGCTCCAGGAAGTTACCCAGTGACGGGTAGTCTGCCTGCCAGCCGGAGCGGAAAGCAGTATCGATGTTGCGATTGGTGATGTCATCACGCAGGCCCTTGAAATCTGGGTACGGGTTGCCGATGGCGTCGATTTCCAGGTTGTTCGACAGCTGGTTGGTCAGTGCATCAACCCAAGCCTGGTGGCTGGCATCGGCGTTGTAAGCGATTTCGAAGGTGCCGGTGAATTCGCTGATGTCGTTGGCTTGCTCCCAGAGTTCCTTGGCTTTTTCTGGGTTGAACTCCAAGACGTCGTTGCCTTCCAGGTCTTCTTCATATCCTGGGATGACTGGGGAAGTGAAGTCCTTGGCTGGGGTGACGGTGCCTTGGAAGATGGTCTCGGCGATTTCCTCGCGGTCGAATGCCATCGAGATGGCTTGGCGGCGCAGCTCACCTTCTTCACCTTCGAAGTGTTCCAACTCAGTCGGAATGGTGAAGGACTGGAAAACCGCAGATGGTTGGGTGATAGCACCGTCGCCAAGTTCTTGTTCGTACTGCGTCAGTGCGGATTCTGGAACCGAGTTAATGACGTCGAGGTTGCCGGACAGCAGGTCCGCATAGGCAGCGTCCTCCTGGGTGTAGACGCGCAAGTCAACGCCGTCGTTTTGCGCTTTGCGTGGACCATCGTATTCCTCGTTAGGAACCAACAGCAGGTTTTCGTTGTGGTTCCATTCTTCCAGCGAGTATGGACCATTGCTGATTGGGTTTTCGCCGTAGGCAGCGATGTCATCGAAAGCCGATGGGTGCATCGGCATGAACGGTCCATATCCCAGGCGCTGCTCGAAGTCTGCGGTTGGCTCAGCCAGCTCGATCGTGAAGGTCTTGTCGTCTTCGACAGTCAGACCTTCTAGTGATTCCACACCTGGCTCATAGCCCTTGATTGGGGCGAAGAAAGATTCCTGCAGCAGCGATTCGGAGACGGTGTAGTTCCAGGCGTCGACGAAGTCGTTAGCAGTCACTGGGGTGCCGTCAGCCCAGTTGGCGTCGCGCAAGGTGATCTTGTAGGTGCGATCGCCGTCGAAGTCGATGGTTTCGGCCATGTCATTGTGGCTTTCGCCCTCGGCGTCGTAATAAGTAAGACCAGAGTACAGGAACTGAACGACGGTACCGCCACCGGTTTCGTTGGTGTTGCCTGGGATAAGCGGGTTTTGTGGTTCGATATGACTAGCGAGGACGTAGTTGCTGCCTTCACCGCCGCCAGCGCTGGAACTTCCGGAATCATCGCTGCAGGCTACCAACGTCAACGAGAGTCCAGCTGCTGCTAGGGCTCCGATGGCTTTCGTCATCTTCATAAAGTTCTCCTGTGGTTAACGGATTCAAAAGCTCTACGAGAGTGCGCGCTGCGGCGGTCATTGGTGCAGGGGCCACAAGGCTAAGCAACGCAATCGTCATCACCGAACAAACTCTCGCGGAAGCGTTGCGTAGAGCATAGCAGTGATCGCACTCTCATCGAAATTTTGCTGTGTATCACCTCACCAGTTCGTTAGTCAATGCTAAATTAATC